>CAZLEO010000412.1:0-6853 GCA_964558555.1 uncultured Rickettsiales bacterium
GAGTCAGGGGCGCGCGTAGACGTCGAGGGGATCCACGCCGAGCTGCTCGAGGAGGTCCACCTCGGCCAGGTCCCTATCGAGCTCCGCGCCGTGCAACTCGGCGGCGGCGGCGTCGCGCTCGGCCTTCAGCGTGCTCACCTCCAGGCCCGTGGCCATACCCTCGTCGTACAACCGCATGCCGGCCGCGAGGTTGGCCTCGGCCACGGAGTCACGCTCGCGCGCCACCACCAGCGCGGCCCCGGCGGCCTCGAGGGCGATCTCGGCGCTGCGCACCACCAGCTCGGTCTCGCGGCTGGCCTGCTGGAGCTCGAGATCGGCCTGGCGCTGCTCGGCCCGCGCCGCAGCGATCTCGGCGGCGGGCTCGAGGATGCCGGGCAGCTCCCAGTCGGCGCGCAACATCAGCGTCCAGGTGTGGGGCGGCGTGGTGAGGTCCTCGGGCTCGTACAGCGTGTAGCGGGTGCTCCAGCGCACCTGGAGCTCCGGCGCCAGGGTCAGGGCCTCGGCGTGCACGGCCGAGCGCGCCGCCAGGGCCGACCACTGGAGCATCCGCAGTTCGGGACGGCCCTCGCGCGCCAGGGCCACCCGTCCCTCGCTGCTGGTTCCCGGGATGGCGGGGCGCCGGGGCACGCTGAGCTCCAGCGCCTCCAGGGGGAGGCACGACGCGTGCGCCAGGACCAGGTCCGCGTCCAGGGCGGCGAAGCGGGCGGCCTCCACGTCGCCGTCCGCCTCGATGCGCTCCCCGCGCGCCCGGTCCACCTCGATCTGGGTCTCGGTCCCCGCGGCGAGCCGCCGCTGCGCCGCGTCCTCGAGGGTACGCGCCACCTCGGCGGAGGCCTCGGCCACGGTGATCGCGGAGTGGGCGGACAGGGCCTCGTAGTAGTCCCGCACCACGTCGAACAGCACCTCGTGGCGGGTGACCGCGACCGCCTCCTCCTGGGCGCGCATGCTGCGATCGGCGGCGACCACGTCACCGATGTCGGAGGGGACCACCAGCGGCGCACTGAACATGGACTCCGCCCGCCAGAAGGTGTGGTCGGTGACCTCGTCGAGGCTCTTGCTGAACAGCTGCTGGTCGCCGCCGCTAGCGCGCGAGGCGTTGAAGTCGAAGGTGGGCAACAGGCCGGCGGTCTGGTCCACCACCTCGGCGCGCGCCACCTCCAGCTCCTGGTCGGCCACGCCGATGGCCTCGTCGCTGGCGGACGCGCCGGCCAGGGCCTCGGCCAGGGTCAGGGGGCGCGCGGCGTGGGCCGCCGGGCACAGGCCCATCACAGCGATCCACGCTGCTGCCAGGGTCCGGACTCGGGATGGACGGATCATCGACCCGTCAGTCTACCACCGGCTTGCGGCCCCACTGACTGCGCTTGCAGTAATCGAACAGGTTGAGGAAGTACTCCTCCACCGCGGGCGGCTCCAGCCCGGTCCCCGCGAGGGCCTCCAGGGTGGGACCATTGTCGAACGTGGGGCTGTTGGCGAAGTAGGGCAAGTACTGGATACCCTGGGCGATCATCGATCGCTGGGTGGCGGTCAGCTCGTTGTAGCGCCGGATGCGCTCCTCGTCGCTGAAGTTCTCCGGCGAGATGATCTCGGGGAACGGCCGGTCGAAGAACTCCGAAGCCATCTCGATGATCTTGCGGTTGGTCGCCACCTTGTCCACGCCCGCGGCCAGCGGGAAACACTGCCCGGCCGAGGACGCCTGGTCCATCAGGTACAGCATGGCGTCGGCCACGAAGTTCACCGGCACCACGTCCGACGGGGCGTCGAGGTTGCCGATGAAGAAGTCGGGCCACATGCCCTTGGCGTAGATCTGCAACGGCCAGTAGATGACGTTGAAGCTCTGCGTGCGACCGGTGCGGCTGTCGCCGACGATGATCGACGGCCGGAAGACGGCGATGGGCAGCTCGTCCCAGGCCTCGCGCACCAGCTTCTCGCTCTCGCACTTGGTCTGCTCGTAGGTGTTCTTGAACTCCTGCCCCTCGTCGAGCTCGTGGGCGTACACCACGCCCGTGCGCCGGCCGGCCACGTAGCAGGTCCCCACGTAGCCCATGCGCTCGAGCCGGCCCTCGGCGGCCACCTCGCGGGCGAGCTCCAGAAATCCCTCGGTACCCACCACGTTGTGCTTGCGGGCCTCCTCCAGGGTCAGGTCGAACCGCACGGATGCGGCGTTGTGCAGCAGCCGCGTCGCCTCGGCGAGCACGAGCTGCCGGTCCTCGTCGCTCATGCCCAACCCGGGCCTGGCGATGTCGCCGCGCACGGCGGTGAACCGCTCGGCGTGTTCGGGCAGCAGGTCGATGCCCAGGGAGCTGCGCAACAGCTTGTCGGTGCGGGACCGCAGGGCCTCGTCGTTGGCCGCGCGGATCAGGCCGATGACCCGGTCGTCGGTGCGCTGCATGAGGCGGCGCAGGAGCTCGCCGCCGACGAACCCCGTGATTCCGGTGATGAACCAGGTGCGGCCTTCTACCTTGGATTCCCCGGCGTTGCCGGACCAGGTGCGGTCACTCATCGTACAGCCCCTCGGCGTTGCCCGTGTGCTTGAGCCAGTTCTCGAAGTTGATACCCAGGGTGATGCCGCCGTCGGCGACGATGGTCTGGCCGACGATCCAGCGCGCCTTGTCCGAGCACAGGAACGTGATCACGTGGGCGATGTCGTCCACGTCGCCGATGCGGCCGGCCGCGGTCTTCTTCTCGGCGAAGCGGTACACGGCCTCGGGCTTGCGGAACCACTGGATGGCGCGGGTGTCCACCGGGCCGGCGCTGACGGCATTGACGGCCACGCCCTCGGGGGTGAACTCGTTGGCCAGGTAGCGCACCAGGGACTCCATGGCCGCCTTGGACGAGCCCACGGCCGCGTACTCCTGGAAGGCCACGAACGCGCCGATGCTGCTCACCGCGCAGATGGCGCCGCCGCTGGCCTTGAGCAAGGGGAACGCCTCGCGAGAGCACAGCATCACCGACCGCACGTTGATCTCGTAGGTGGCGTCCCACGAGTACAGGCCCATCCGCTCGATGCGACCCATGGTGCCGAAGGCCGCGGACAGCACCAGGATGTCCAGCTTGCCGATCTCGTCACGGATCCAGGCGAACTGCTCCTTGATCTGCTTGGGATCGCGCAGGTTGCCGCCCAGGGTCCAGACCTGGTGCCCGTACGCCTCTCGGATCTTCTCCGCCTCGTCCTCGGCCTGCTGCTCGGCCGACTTGTAGCCCAGAATCAGGTCCGCGCCGCGCTCGGCGAGGCGGTGCGCCACCGCCAGCCCGATGCCGCGGGCGCCGCCGGTGACATAGGCCACTTTTCCTTCGAATTCCTGTTCCAGCTCGCTCACTGTGTCGATCCCCGGCTGGCTGTGACTCCCCCGCAACCCGCCGTCATCTAAGGGTTTCGTCGTTCGGTTGTCAATCGTTTGGGGTCAGCGGAGCCGGTACAGGTTCCAGCCGTTGCCCCGGGCCACCGCGGGCCAGCGCGGGCCGACCCACTCGGCCAGGGCCGGGTCCCCGTGGCTGACCGACGTGTCGGTGATCAGCAGGAAGTCGGCGCCGTACTGCCGCAGGCGCTGGAGCTCGCCCGCGTCCACGGCGTTGCGGTGCCACCCGCGCCGGTCCAGCCCGTGCAGGATGGTCTGCGGGTGCCGGTCCACCACCACGAGGCTCCTGCGCACCGGCATGACCGTGCCCACCTCGACGATGACCCGGGCGACCCGATCGTCCGTCTGTACGGACCGGGCCACGAAGCGGGCGCCCAGGACCCCGGAGCCCAGGGCGGCCGCGCCCAGCAGCCACAGCGCCGCGTACAGCTGCCAGCCCCGCGCGGTACGAAGCCTCCACGCGGCCGCGGCGCCCGCGCCCGCGAGCACCGAGGCGAAGGGCACGAGGGTCAGCTGGTAGTAGTCGTGGATGCCGAACCCCTCGGTGGCGACCACCATGGCCAGGCCGCCCAGGGCCAGCCCCGCCGCGAAGACGGCGATCTCGCGATCTCGCCGCGCCAGCGCGACGCCGGCGCCGCACAGGAGCAGCCCCACGGGCGTGAGGGTGTGGGTGACCAGCGTGCCGAGGATGTAGCGCCACGAGCCCACGTCGAGCCACAGACCGGGTGAGCCCCACTTGTGGGCGCCGCGGCCCCAGAACCCGAACGTGGCGCCCTCGGCGCCCAGGTGGACCCGCGCGTGCCAGAGCCAGGCCGCGGAGATCCCCAGGACGACCACCAGGGCCAGGGTCATGGCGGGCACCCGCCAGCGGTCGGGGCGCATCAGCAGCAGCGCCAGGACCAGGGGCGCCCAGAACACGGCCTTGCCCGAAGCCACCACCGAGGCGGCGAGCAGCACACCTGCGGCCAGGGCCAGGCCCATCAGGGCGCCGGGGCGCCTGACGTCGCGCGAGAGGTCGGCGGTCACCAGCGCCCCCAGCAACAGGGCCACGCCCATGGCGTCGGGTTGCACGTTGCGGCTGAACACGATCGCGAGGGGGGACAGGGTGTACAGCAGCAACGCCGGCCAGGCGGGGCCGTCGAGGCGTCGGCGCACCCACAGGGCGAGGGCCACGCCTCCCAGCGCCCACCACAGCACGGACAGCAGCCGGGGCCACACGTACACCCCCGACCCCTCGCCCGTGACGCGCCACCCCAGCGCCGTCATGGCCGCGTACAGGGGCAGCTCGGACTCCACCGTGCCGGCGGACGGGCCGGCCCACGCGATGCGTGGGTGGAGCAGGTCGATGCTCTCGCGGCACATGACGCGGGCGATGGAGGCGGTGTCGGACTGGCGCACGTGGTGGGCGTCCAGCGGCGGGTTGTCCACGGCCACCAGGCGCAGGCCGAGCCCCACGGCGATCAGCAGCACCCAGGGCACTGCGGCGAACAACGGCCTGGACGCCCTGGCCTCCATGCATTCCCTCGGTCTACGAGCCCTGGAATCGATGTGTAAGCCCTCTGCCGCACACCATACCGATCTGGCCTCGATCCTGCATCTTCTCCACGCAGGAGGCTTGAATGGCGCTTTCGGCCCACCGAAACGTTTCAAAACAAAACACTCGGGTTCGAAATCCGAACTCCCTGATTCTAGGATGGGAGTCCTGCCCCAGCTGTGGGTCCCCCGTGGCCGTGCGTCAGCGCGTCTTCGGCGGCATCGGCCGCATGTGCCGCCGCTGCTGCTGGTTCATGCTGGAATGCTCCGACGGCAGGGTCGAAGAGGGCGGTGGCAGCTTCTACACCTGGCTCAGCGAGCGCATCGGCCAGCCCATCGGCCGCCACAACCAGCGCCTCCCCTCCGCCGGCGGCTTCGGCCCCACCACGAGCGGCTACCACTCTCCGTAGACCCCGCCTCCTTTTTCCCACTCATCGTCGACACCCGGCACTCTCCGTGGGAGGTTCTTGCCCATCGTGAGGAGATGGGCCGTGAACAGACTGCAGATCCTGAGCACCACCGACGCCAAGGCCATCCACGAGGCCAGCCTGCGCGTCCTGGAGACGACCGGCATCGATCTCGATCATCCGAGGGTCGAGGCGCTGCTGCTCGAGCACGGCGCGCGGCAGGACGGCGACGGCCGCATCCTCCTGCCCCGCGAGCTCGTAGAGGCAGCCCTCGAAGGGATCCCGCGCGGCTTCGAGATGTTCGACAGGGACGGGCAACCCGCGATGACCGTCGAGGCCGGGCGTAGCTACTTCGGTCCGGGCTCCGACGCCCTGCAGCAGCGTGACCTGGCCACGGGCGAGCTGAGGGAGTCCCGCCTCGACGACGTCGGCGCCAACGTGCAGATCGCCGATGCGCTGGGGTACGACTTCGTGATGTCGATGGCGCTGCCACGGGACCTCGACACCGCGAGCCTGTACCCGCGGGTCTTCACCGAGATCGTCGGCGCCACGTCGCGCCCGGTGGTCTTCACCGCGATCTCCGCACGGAACGTCCAGGACATCCACCGCATCGCCGAGATCGCCGCGGGCGGCGCCGAGCGGTTGCGCGCGCGGCCCTTCCTGCTGGCCTACGTCGAACCGGTCTCCCCCCTGCGGTTCGACCGGGCCTGCGTCGACAAGCTCGCGTACTGCGCCGAGCACGACATCCCGTTCGCCTTCGCCGCCGGCGCCAACTGTGGCATCGGCGCACCGATCACCCCGGAGGGTGGCGTGGTCCAGGGCGGCGCCGAGTCGCTGGCCGGTCTGGTCATCGCCCAGCTGCTCAACCCGCGCGCCCGCTTCGTGTACGGCTCCAACACCTCCAGCGCGGACATGCGCTCCGGCCTGGTCTGCTACGGCGCCCCCGAGTGGTTCCGCACCGTGGCGATGTACGCCGACATGGGACGGTTCTACGGCCTGCCGTCGTGGGGTACGGCCGGCTGCACCGATGCCCAGCGAGTCGACGCCCAGGCCGCCTGGGAAGCCACCCGCGGGATCCTGCTGGCGCTGGGCGCCGGCGCCACGATCGTCCACGACATGGGCTACATGGCCTTCGGCGAGCTGTACGACATGCGCATGCTGGCCCTGGCCATGGAGATCCTGCGCGAGACCCGTCAGCTCACCGCGCCCCCGGACCTGAGCGCAGACGCCCTGTCGGTCGAGATCATCGACGAGGTCTCCCGGGGAGCGTCCCTGTACCTCGCCCACCCCCACACCCGTCGCAACTTCCGCCAGAGCCTGTGGATGTCGCCCGTGCCCAACCGCGTCAAGGCCGGCCAGCCCGACGAGGAGATCGGCGACCGGCTGGCGCGTCAGGTCGACCGGGCCGTGGACCGACACCAGCCCACGACGCTGGACGCGGAGAGGAAGGCTGCGGTGGAGGAGTACCTCGAGGGCCGATGTCGGAACGAGGGATCTGAGGGCTAGCAGCGTTCGGGGAAATGCCGCGCATACCATCGAGTGGAGTTCCGTCCGTGG
>CAZLEO010000413.1:0-6828 GCA_964558555.1 uncultured Rickettsiales bacterium
CCTGATCAAGCGCATCAGCTACGTACTGGATCTGGTCGGCGATCCGCCGCGCGGCGTCCGCTGGACCCTGGCGCGCGCCAAGATGTTCAAGCACAACACCGGCAGCTGGGAGATCGAGGAGATCGGCGACAACCGCGTCCGCGCCACCTACTCCATCGACATCGGCTTCTTCATGCTGGTGCCCAGGGGCATCTCCAACCGGCTCGTGGGCAAGAGCCTGCCCGCCACCCTCGAGGCGTTCAAGCGCCGGGCCGAGTCCCGGGCCTGACGGTGCGCCTCCTCCCCGCCTCCCTCGCTCTCTTGCTGTTCCTGGTCGGCTGTCCACCCCGCGAGCCCGCAGAGGATACCGGCCCCCGCGTGGTCTCCGGTGTCACCCGGGACGCCACCCAGGGCGCCCTCGACCAGCGCCTCGAGGCCGCGCGCGCGGCCTTCGAACGCGGGGACGCCGCCGCCCTGGAGACCTGCCAGAGCGTCGGCGCCGACGCCATCACCCTGTCCGACGAGGGCGCGGCAGCGCAGGTGGCCATCCTCCTGACCGAGCAGGGGCACCACGACGAGGCGACCCGCTACCTCTCCCAGGCCCGCCAGCACTTCCCGCTGGAGCAGGGCCACAAGGCGCTGTGTTTCCCCGAGGCCCGCCTCCTCGAGGCCCAGGGCAGGCCCATCGAGGCCGCCCAGGCGTTCGAGGCCGCCCTGCGCGTCGCCCCCACCAACCCCTTCGAGTACAGCGGCGCCGTGGACCTGTGGATCGCGGCCGACGACTTCGACCGGGCCGCCGAGGTGGCCGAGGCCGGGCTCGGCTTCTTCTCCGCCGATCCCATCCTGCTGCAGGCCCAGGCCGAGGTGCCGCTGCGCCGAGGCGACGCCGCCACCGCGCTACGCCAGCTCGACGCCCTGCGCGAGACCTTCCCCGACGAGGTGGGCGTGCGCGTGCTGCGGCTCGAGGCCCTGGTGGTGGTCGGCAACTACACCGAGGCCCGCGAGGCCGCCCTCGCGTACGAGCGCGACCTACCCATCCTCTCCCACGGCACGGTCGTCCTGGGCCTCGCCGAGGCGAAGCTCGGCAACACCGCGGCCGCCGAGGAGGCGTTCAAGCGCGCCGAGGGCGCCATCGCCGAGTGCACCGTCTGTGCCGGCGACGAGGCGGCGATGTTGATCTGGGCCAGGGAACAGGCCAAGGCGGAGAAGGTCGCCCCCCAGGATCGGTAGGGATCTGGCAGAATTCGGAAACTACCTTCAATGTCACCGAGTCCAGGCTTATCCGTGGTTGTATGGGCAAGGCGAGGTTCCCTGAAAGGGGAAGCACGCCACGACGCCACGACGCCACGGTCGCAACGTAAGACAAAGGTCAATGGGGGGCTGGGTTGCGTCAGGGACGTCCAACGAACGGGGTCGTTCCCTTCCCCCCATGGATCACAATCCGCTGGAAGCGGAAACTCACTCCCGCCCAACCTCGATCCTGTCCGGCGTGGCGTCGTGGCGTCGTGGCGTCGTGGCGTGTTTCTCCCCATTTCCCGATGGCAGGGAATCAGAGGGGCGACTCTCCTCGATCGTGGCTAGAGGGATATCCCCAGCTTCACGCCGGCCTCGATGAAGCCGGCCCGATCCACGCCACCGACGGAGCCGCCGACCCGCAGGAACAGGCCGGGGAAGCGCGGGCTGACGATGTCGAGGTTGGCCAGCAGGGCGGCGCCGAACACGGTCTCGCGGCCGATGTTCTTGTCGAACCGCATCTGCACGCCCAGGCCGAGGAACGGCTGGACGATGCGGGTGCGGAAGCGCACACCCAGGCCCGCCCGGAGCTGGGGCGTGACGTACCAGGAGTTGCCTCCGCCGTCGGCCGACGGCAGGCGGTGCATGATCAGGTCGAAGCCGCCGATGGGGGTCAGCGTCGGGCCGAGGCGGAAGTCGAAGTCGCCGCTGGGTCGCAGCGCGAGGTGGGTGGTCTCCTCGAGGTCGTCGGCGCCCGCCTCCACCTGCAGGCCGCCGCCCACGGCCACCCGCACGTGGTCGGCGTGGGGCGGCGCGGGCACCTTCAGGGTCTTGATGATGGTCAGCGTCTCGAACTGGCGCGTCTCCAGGTCGTAGCGGTACACCAGCGGCTCGCGGTGGGCCTTGCGGTAGGTGGTGTCCACCACGACCACCTTCGTGCAGTTCCACTGCCCGGCCACGGCCTCGAGGATGGTGTGCGCGGCGGCCGCGGCGATCTCGTTGGAGGGACCGGCCAGCACGGCGGTCGTGGCCCCCATGCGGTCCACGAGCACGGCGCTGCCACCGGCGGGGATGCGCACCAGGGTCGACACCAGCTCGCCGGCCGCCTGGATCTGGACCAGGTGGGGGGCGGGGGACAGCTCCACCGGGGTCAACGGATCCACGGCGACGCCGTCCACGTACACCTTCATGTCCGCCACCAGGGTGAAGCTCCAGGCGAACGTCACGGTCTCGAGCTGGCCCGTCTCCTCGCGCGCGAGCAGGTAGGTCTGCTGGGGATCGGGGGGATACCCCACGTCCCAGCGCAGGTCCGGGAAGATCCCCGCGGCGCGGCCGAAGTCCTCCTTGGCCAGGTCCAGGTCCCCGTCCACGTGGCGGGCCAGCCCACGCAGCAGGTACAGCTCGGCCACCTGCTGGGCCTGGACCACCTCGTCGACGCACGCCGCGTCACGCTCGAAGTCGTCCACCATGCCGATGACCTTGTCGCTCTCCAGCACGTCCATGGCCCGGCGGGCCCGCTCGACGAGGTGGGACAGGTCGCCGTGCAGGGTGGCGCCGTCGGCGCACCAGGACGCCGATCCGTCTCCGGTGAGCCAGAACGGCTGGTCGGCAGGGAAGGGGATGCCGGTGACGCCCACACGCTCGTCGGGTCGCTCCTTGATGGGGATGCGCTCCCGAGCGTAACCGCCGGCGATGACGCCGTCGGCGTTGGACGAGCCCGGTCCGAACAGCAGCAGGCTGCGCTCCCCCTCCCCGGCGGCCGCGCCGGTGGTGGCGAGCATCGACAGGATCCCGGCGACGAGCCCCCAAGCGGTGATCCGGTTCACGACTCCCTCCTCCTCTCGAACCCGAAGTGATCCTCGAGCCACTGCTCGACCCGCGGGTAGATCTCGTCCGGCCGCTCCACGATCCCCGCGTGGGTGGCCCCCTCCAGGAACAGCAACTCGGCCCCCTCGATGGTGTCGCGCATGTGGTAGGACGCGGCGATGGGGGTGAACGTGTCGTGCTCGCCCGCCACGATCAGGGTGGGCACGTCGATGGTGGGCAACACCGCCGTCGCGTCGTGGTCGGCGATCTGCAGCGCCAGCCGGATGAAGAACGGGAAGCCCACGTCCACGAGGTGGTGCAGGTACCGACGCAGCTCACCGCGGTCGATGCGGGAGTTGTCGATCATGCCGGTCTTGCCGCCCAGGTCCCAGGCAAAGGGCAGCGCCAGGGTCGGGCCCATGATCCAGCGCTCGACGGCCGGACCGAGGCGCGAGTCACCCAGCGCGTGCAGGGCCTCGAACATCGCGCGGCTGTATTTGAAGTCGTAGAACGAGTCGAGGGGCCGCTTGTAGGTGCCCAGGATCGGCACGAGGCCGCCCACCTGGTCCGGCCGCTGGCGGTACGCCTCCAGGATCACCTGCACGCCCATGCTGTGGCCCAGCAGGACCGGCCGCTCGAGGCCGTTGCGGTCCACCACCGCCCACATGTCCCGCGCCAGCCGTGGGACGGACAGGTCGGCGTTGTGGGGCGGCACCTGGCTGCGGCCGTGGCCCCGGTAGTCCCACAGGGTCACGCTGACGTCGTCGCGGAAGCAGTCCACGAGGTAGTGCCAGAAGTAGGTGCTCACCCCCAGGCCGTTGCAACACACCATCGGGGGGCTGCCGCGGCCGTGGGTGCGGTAGAAGAGTTCGTAGCCGTCGTCGCTGGTCACGAAGCCGCGGCTGTCGTCGCCGCGCGGGTGGGTGGGCGCAGCCTCACGGGATGGGGCAGGTCCAGGCATGGGACCCATCATAGACAAATCGCGCGGGTGTTGTGCGGGCGCGTGGCGCGATTGACCGTGGTGGGAGCGGTTGGCACACTCGCCTGGTGAACCGCTCGCGCCAGGATCGAGGGAACAGGGGTCGCCGCAAGGGTGTCCATCCGGGTATCCACCAGGAGGCCCTCGAGCTGCTGCGCGCCCTACCCGATGACGGATCCGCCGACCGCGACGCGGCCTCACGCCTGGTCGATCTGGCCGGAGGCGGCCGTTCGGCGAGCCGCGCAGTGGTGGCGGCCCTCGAGGTCTGCGAGCCCGCCGGCGTGCTGCGGGCGCTGCGCGAGGCGGCCGACCTGGACGACGACGCATCCCTCGAACGACTCGTGCGCCTGGCACGCGGGCGGTCCGGCGAGGCGCAACGACGCACCAACCCCATCGCCTGCAACGAGGGCTTCACCTGCCTCAACTGCGGCACCGACGTGTCGCCGGCCACGGGCGGCTTCCAGCGCAACCACTGCCCCCGCTGCTTGCACTCGCGCCACGTGGACGTGGTGCCGGGCGACCGCCAGAACCCCTGCGGCGGCTTGATGGAGCCCGTGGCGGTCGAGCAGGCGGGCTCCGACCGTGTCCTGATCCACCACCGCTGCGTCGAATGCGGCGCCACCCAGCGGGTCCGCGCCGCCCTGGGCCGCACCCACCAGCCGGACTCGCGCCGCGCGCTCCGCGCGGTGAGCTCGGAGCCCCGGGGATGACCGCCGATCTGGCTGCCCTGGTCCGCGAGGCCCTCCTCGGCCCCTGCGCCCTGGCGCCGCGCACCCACGTGCTCGCCGCGTGCAGCGGCGGCCTGGACTCCACGGTCCTGCTGCGTGTGCTCGCCGAGGTGGCCGCGGAGTACCCCCTGCAGCTGTCCGCGGCCACGGTGGACCATGGCCTGCGGTCCGGCGTGGATGCCGAGATCGACCTCGTCCGGCGGGCCTGTGAAGGGCTCGGCGTGACGTGGCACCTGCGGAGTGTCGTCGTGCCCGAGGACCGCATCGGCGACGTGGGCGTCGAGGCCGCCGCCCGGGAGGTCCGGCGTGCTGCGCTGCGTGACGCCCGCGCAGCGTGCGGAGCGGACGTGGTGGCCCTGGCTCACCACCGCCGCGACCAGGCCGAGACCGTGCTCATGCGCGCCCTGGTGGGGACGGGGACCCGCGGCCTGGCGGCCATGTCGCCGCGACACGGCGCGTGGATCCGGCCGCTGATCGACGTGGACGTGGAGGTCCTCGAGCGATACGCCCGCGATCGAGGGCTGCGCTGGGCCGAGGACCCCAGCAACGCAGATCGCCGCTTCCTGCGCAACCGGCTCCGCCACGAGCTGATGCCCTCGGTGCGCGCCGTGTTCGGTGACTCCGCCGACCGGCACCTGGCCGGCCTGGCCCGTCGCGCGGCCGGGGACGAGCGGCTGCTGTCGGGCCTGGCGCAGGAGCGCCTCGTCGCGGTCGAGGGAGGCGACGGGTGGGTCCCTGCGGCCGCCCTGGCAGCGCTCGACCCGGCCCTGGCCGCCCGCGTGCTCCAGGAGATGCTGCGTCGCCTCGACCCCCACGCCGGCCTCGGCCAGCTCCACACCGACACAGCCCTGGCCCTGCTGGTCGGACCGGATCGCGACGCGGGCGTCGATCTGCCCGGCGGGCTCCGCCTGGAGAGGGCAGGGGACGCCGTGCGCGCGACGGCGGGGGAGGAGCCCCTGGAGCTCCGCGAGATCCCCGTCCCGCTGGACGGCACGGTCGCGTGGCCTGCGGGCGACCTGCGGGTGCGCGCGGTCGTCCACGCCGACCCGTCTCGCGTGGTTGCAGACGCGCACGCGGGGCGTTCACGCGCGTGGTTCGATCTGGATCGGTTGACAATGCCGTTATCCATGCGCAAGTTTGCTCCCGGAGCCCGGATTCGACCATTCGGCTCAAGGGGCTCCAAGAGGATTACCGAGCTACTGGGAGAGGCCGGGATCCCGCGTCGGTCGAGGCACTCGTGGCCTGTCGTCGCCGACGCGGATCAGGTGATCTGGGTTCCCGGGGCCAGGGCCGCAGATGTGGCCCGCGTCCGGCAGGGAACCCGACGGATCCTGGAACTCACCCTGGGATGAGACGTTGAAGCAAGCGCACAAGACCATCGCGTTCTGGCTATTCCTGGCGATCATCGCCTTGCTGGGGTTCACGTTCATCAACAACGCCCAGAAGAACCCCAAGGCCGAGGAGCTGGGCTTCGCCGAGTTCCTGCAGCAGGTGGAAGCGGGCAACGTGGTGTCCGTGACCGCACAGGGCAAGAAGCTCAGCGGCGAGTACCGTCCCGACGGCGAGACCGTCGCGGAGTTCGTCAGCTACGGCAACCTGGAGGCGGACAACGCCCAGGCCATCCTCGACAGGGCGGGCCTGCACTACAACGAGAAGGAGGAGCGCGAGCCGCGCTGGCAGCTGTTCCTCATCTACTGGCTGCCGCTGATGCTGGTGGTCTTCCTCTTCTTCTTCTTCTTCCGCCAGGTGAACCTGGGTGGCGGCCGCGCCATGCAGTTCGGCAAGTCCAAGGCGCGGCTGCTGTCGGAGAGCCAGAAGAAGGTCACGTTCGACGACGTCGCCGGCATCGAGGAGGCCAAGGAGGAGCTCGAGGAGATCATCGAGTTCCTGCGCGAGCCTCGCAAGTTCACCCGCCTGGGCGGCCAGATCCCCAAGGGCGTGCTGCTCATGGGCGCGCCAGGTACGGGCAAGACCCTGCTGGCGCGGGCCATCGCCGGCGAGGCGGGCGTGCCCTTCTTCAGCATCTCCGGCTCCGACTTCGTGGAGATGTTCGTCGGCGTGGGCGCCAGCCGCGTCCGCGACCTGTTCGAGCAAGGCAAGAAG
>CAZLEO010000414.1:0-1425 GCA_964558555.1 uncultured Rickettsiales bacterium
ATCATCACGATGCCCAGGATCGGGACCTGCTTGCGCATGAGAACTCCCTCGATGGCGGGTGTAGGTCGTCGCCGCTCGATCCGTAATAGCCTAGTTCAGCGACGGGGTCGACGATAACCAGGGTGGGCGAAGGCCGCGCCGTGGCGTACCTTGGGACACTGGAGGCGACATGGAACTGACGCGAGCCGACCGCGAGGAGCTCGTCCGCCTGCGCCGAGACTTCCACCAGCATCCGGAGCTTGCGTTCGAGGAGCGTCGGACCGCCGGCGTCGTGGCGCAGCGGCTGCGCGAGCTGGGATTCGAGGTGCGCGAAGGTGTCGGCCGGACCGGCGTGGTGGGCGTGTTGCGCGGCGACGGCCCGGTCCTGGCCCTGCGCGCCGACATGGACGCGCTCCCCATCCAGGAGGTGCCCGGCCGGCCGCACGGCTCCGTCCACGACGGCGTGATGCACGCCTGCGGACACGACGGCCACGTCGCCACGCTGCTGGTCGCCCTGGCAGTCCTCGCGCGGGAGCCGCGTCGCCATCGCGGCACCCTCGTGGCCATCTTCCAGCCCGCAGAGGAGGGCGGCGGCGGCGCCAAGGCCATGCTCCGCGACGGCGTCCTCGACGATCCACACCCCGACGCCATCGTCGGGCTCCACTACTGGTCCTTGCAGCCCACCGGCACCGTCGGCGCGTGCACCGGCGCCATGATGGGCAGCGTCGACCGCTTCGACGTCACCGTCCGGGGCAAGGCCGGCCACGCCGCCATCCCCCACGAGGCATCGGACGCCATCGTCGCCGCGGCGGCGGTGGTCACCGCCTTGCAGACGGTGGTCTCCCGCCGCGTGGATCCTCTACAGCCCGCAGTGGTCACCGTGGGCGAGATCCACGCCGGCACTGCGTTCAACGTCATCGCCGGTGAGGCTCGTCTCTCCGGCACCGTCCGTACGCTCGACGACAGCGTCTGGCAGGCCATCCCGAGCGAGATCGAACAGGTGGTGAAGCACGTCTGCGACGGCCACGGGTGTACCGCAGAGATCGACTACCAGCGGCTCGATCGGCCCCTGGTCAACGACCCGACCATGGCCGCCCTCGTGCGCGAGGTAGCCGCCGATCTCGTCGGCGCCGCGCGCGTGGTGGACGAGCGCACCCTCGGCGGCGAGGACATGGGCGAGTTCTTCGACGACGTACCCGGCTGCTTCTTCTTCGTCGGAGCGGGCAACGAACCACGCGGCATCACCGCCTCCCATCACCACCCCGCCTTCGACCTGGACGAGGATGCCCTGCCGATCGGGGTGGAGATGCTGGTGCGCGTGGCGCGTAGGTACCTTTCCTAGACAAGGCACGCGCGCCCAAAACCCCAACTCAAACACCTGACATCGCTCTGATGTCGCTCAGACGAACAAAACCACCAACTCAAACACCTGACTTGGCGTAGATG
>CAZLEO010000414.1:1525-6794 GCA_964558555.1 uncultured Rickettsiales bacterium
GACGAACAAAACCACCAACTCAAACACCTGACTTGGCGTAGATGTCGCTCAGACGAACAAAACCACCAACTCAAACACCTGACTTGGCGTAGATGTCGCTCAGACGAACAAAACCACCAACTCAAACACCTGACTTGGCGTAGATGTCGCTCAGACGAACAAAACCACCAACTCAAACACCTGACTTGGCGTAGATGTCGCTCAGACGTGCAAATCAGCCCACTCAAACACCTGACATGGGTCGATTGGCTGGCGTCAGCTGGGCCAGGGCCCACGCAGCAGACGGCGGTCGCCGAGGCAGAGGGCAGCTGTCCGGAGGTCGTCCGGGGAGACGTCGTAGGTCGTACGCCGGATGGTATTGGGTGTCGTGTTGCACAACTCGGCCAGAGCGCGCGGGCTACGCCACCCCTGGTGCTGCGCGAGTGCGGTCAGTAGGCGGCGATGGTGCCCGTTCAGATGCGGTCCACGGCCCCACTGTCGTGTCGCCGAGACCACGGCCCGCTCGATCTCCGACAGGCTGCGCGACGGCACCTCACTCGGCTGAGCAGGTCGGGGAAAGGGTGTCCCGTTCACATCGACGAGCCGGTCGGAGGACACGTACCGATGGAAGCGCTCTGCAAAGCCCTGCTCGCGCTCGTGCAGCACCTGGGCGAGGGTGGGCGCAGCCGTCCAGGGAGCGACCGTCGCGCCCACGAGATCTCGGTGGGTCGACCAGGGCCAGTCCAGCGGATCGGCGACGATTCGAGCTCGACAGGGATTGAGCGCCACGTAACGAACGTCTCGCCGGATGGCTTTGGTGGTCTTGAGCACAACAGGTTCGGGGATTCTCTCCCACGTCCACCGACCATACCCGCGTACCGCGGCTGCGACAGCCCGCGCGAGCCTCACCCGCGCGCGACTCGCGTCCAGAACCCGTGCGATCAGGTGCAGGTGATTGGCCATCAGAACGGCGGCCAGGCAGACCGGGAAGCCCTTCCTCAGAAACGCCCACATACGATGCGCCATGACGGGAGAGCACAGATCGGCAGGGCTGCCTTTCATGAGATGAGCGACAAGATGAACGACCATGGGGAACCTCCTGGGTGATCTCACCTGTGGTTCGCAAGCAGCGTGCCAAGAGCTGCACTGGACGCCCGTCGCTCGTTCATCGACACGCTCCCTCCCCCAACCGACCGAAAATCGGTCACCCCCCACGCCAACCGACCGAAAATCGGTCGGTCGTCGGATCAGCGCAGCGGGAACACCAGCGGAGCCAGGGCGAGCGTGGCGACCATGAGGAGGATCTGCAGGCCGAGGCCGACGCGGGTGTAGTCGGTGAAGCGGTAGCCGCCGGGGGTGAGGACCAGGGTGTTGACCGGGGAGGCGATGGGGGTGGCGAAGGCGGTGGAGGCTGCGATGGCGACGGTCATGAGGAAGGTGTGGGGGGAGACGTCCATGAGGGTGGCGGTCTCGAAGGCGATGGGGGCGACGAGGACCGTCGTGGCGGTGTTGGAGATGAACTGGGAGAACAGGCTGGTGAGGAGGAAGAGGCCGGCCATGACGGCGATGGGGCCGAGGGCCCCGAGGTTGGAGACGATGACGTCGACGACGAGTTCCATGCCGCCGGTCTTGTCCAGGGCGGTGGCCATGGGGAGCATGGCGGCGACGAGGACGACGCTCTCCCAGCTGACGGATCGGTAGGCGCCCTCCATGGAGAGGCAGCGGGTGAGGACCATGGCGGCGGCGGCGAGGAGCACGGCGACGACGGCGGGCAGCACGCCGGTGGCCATGAGCACGAGCATGGCGACCATGATGACGGCGGCGATGGCGCCGCGGCGGGTGAGGCCCTGGCCGGGGGTGGCGGCGGAGCCGGCGCCGCCGATGACGACGAAGTCGCGGGACTCGCGCTGCAGCGCCTCGATCTCCTCGCGGCTGCCCTGTACGAGGAGGGTGTCGCCGAAGCGCAGCGGCAGCTCCGCGAGCTCGCCGGCGACGGGCTTGCCGAAGCGGCGCAGGGACAGCACGGTCAGATCGTATTGCTGGCGGAAGCGGCTGCGCCGGAGGCTGCGTCCGAGGAGTCGAGACCGGGGGGTGAGCAGTACCTCGGCGAAGGCGCTGCTGCGGGGGAGCAGCCCCTGTCCAGCCGATTCGACGCGCTCCAGGCCCATACCCGAACACAAGGCGTCCACGGCGGCGGGGTCCCCCAGGACCACGAGCTGATCCCCCTCCCGCAGCGGGCGCTGTGGATCGACCTCCTCCTCGTCGAGGTGCACGTGGAGCTTTCTGGGCCGCTCCACCACGTCCATCACGGTGACCCGGTAGTCGGCGCGGACGTCGGCCGACGCGAGGGTCCTGCCCGCGAGGCCGGAGTCCGGCAACAACCGCACGCGGGCCAGGCGGTCTTGTAGTCCGTAGATCCGCGACAGCTCGGTCACCGAGAGCCCTGCGTCGCCCCCTCCGGCGAACGGTGAGGGCCGCGTCGGCAACAGGCGGCGACCGACGACCACCATGAACGCGACGCCCAGGACCAGCATGACCAGACCGAGCGGGCTGAACGCAAAAAATCCGAACGGTTCGAGCCCACGCTCCTGAAGCTCGCGGGAGACGACGATGTTGGGGGGCGTGCCGATCAGCGTCAGCATGCCGCCGAGCAGCGAGGCGAACGCGAGCGGAATCAGCAGCTTGGATGGCGGCAACCCCGCCTTGCGAGCCAGCGCCACCGCGACGGGCAGGAAGATGGCCACCGTCCCGGTCGAGCTCATGATCGCCGACAGCACGGCCACGGCGACCATCAGCATCATCGTCAGCCGCACGGGCTCGGTCCCCGCGACCCGGGAGAGCCGCTCGCCGAGCACGGCCGCCACCCCGGTGCGGAACAGTCCGCCGCCGACCACGAAGAGCCCCGCGATGATCAGCACGAGGTCGTCGGAGAACCCTGCCAGCGCCTCGGCCGGCTCGAGCACACGCGTCAGCATGAGCGCGAGCACGGCCAGCATCGCCACGAGGTCCAGGCGCAGGCGATCGGTGAGGAACAGGGCCACCGTGACCCCGAGCACTCCGAACACCAGCCACCCATCGGCACCCATGTGGGCCTCCATCCGCCGCAGTCGGCACCGTTGAGAATCTACCGCGGATGGGCTCGGCCACGCCATGCAGGAGTACAATGGCGTTCGTCCCGAAGTGCGGAGTCACCATGGATCGACCCGGACCGCTCCTCCTCGCGCTACTCCTCGTCGCCGTTTCGTGTGACGACTCCGCCGAAGATCCCGGGCCGCCCGAGGACGACGGATACCGCACGCCCGATCTGGGCGATCCCCTGGACGCAGCCTTCGACGATCCCCTCCTGCTGACCATCGCTGCTCCGCGCGACCGCACCGAGTACCTCGCCGACGAGGGGTACACCCTGGCCCACGACGAGGTCCTCTCCCTGGTCACCGATACGGCAGGGGATCTGGGAATCGCCTTCGACGTCGGCGGCACCCTCTACACGGGTGAGTCCCTGTACCACTCGCCGGTGAGCTTCCAGCACACGGCGAGCGACTCCATCCTCCTCACCTTCGACCTGACGGCGGATGTCCACGCCGAGATGCGAATCGTCGCCGCCACGTCCCGGACCCTCACCGTGGAGACGTGGCTGTCGAACGCCTCGAGCTCGAATGTGGACATCACCGTCCTGACCTGGTTGCGGCGCTGCGACGGCCGCTACACCTCGGTGACCCAACGCGACGGCGGAATCACCGCCGAGCACCACGTGGAGATCTCCGAGGAGGAGGCCCTGTTCGCCCCGGGGACCTACGTCGAGGATGCCGCGGACGCGCTGGTGGTGGACGACGCAGACGTGACACGGTCCGCGATCGAGGAGTGCACGGACTCCCTCCCCACCGACATCGCCACCCTGGCCTCGGCCGACGACACGCTCCACTCGCGAGCCGCCGCCGTGGCGCTGACGCGCACGCTCGAGGTCCCCACCGCCGGCCGCTCGGTCCACCGCGTCCATCGCGCAGTGGTCCCCGAGGACCGGAAATCCGCCCTCGGCGACGAGATCGACCTCGCCGCATCCCTCGACCTCGCCGCCGTCCTCGAGCAAGGCGCCGCACGACTCGCGACCATGCCGCAGCCTCCCATCGACGACCGCGACACGGCCCTTCTGTGGCATTCCAGCTTCACCCTCCTCGACCAGCTGATGATGCCCGCCGAGGGCAACCTCGGGCGCACGTACTACGTGTTCTCGCGCGAGCCCACGTGGTGGTTCGCCCGCCTCGGTCAGCACGCCCACGAGTCCCTGTCCATGCTCACACTGGCGCGGATGGACTGCGACCTCGCGCTCGAGTCCCATCGCGTCTTCTTCGACCGCATCGAGGACGACGGGTACCTCCCGTACAACATCGGTCCAGTGGTCGAGCAGACCACCCTCGGCACCACCACCGCCCCCTTCCTGTCCCTCGTCTCGTGGGAGCTGTTCCAGGTGTGTCCGGATACCGAGTTCCTGGAAGACGCCTACGCCACTGGAGCCGCCTTCCACGATTTCTGGGTACAGCAGCGTGACCGCGATGGGGACGGGCTGAGCGAGTTCGGCGGCTTCGCCATCAGCGAGGCCACGCGCGATCTCCACAACGTGATCTGGGAAGAGGTCACCTCGCCGGATCAGGTCGAGGCCGTGGATCTGAACAGCTGGCTCGTGATGGAAGCCAGGAACCTCTCGGCGATGGCGGCGCAGCTCGGTCTCGATGCCGAGGCGCAGCAGTGGCAGGACACCGCCGACGCCCGCGCCACCCTGGTCAACGACCTCATGTGGGATGAAGAGACAGGCTTCTACTACCACGTGGACCACGCGGACAACGACTTCACCGTCTCCGAATCAGGGGACCTCAAACGCATGGAGATCGCAGGACTGCTCCCCCTCTGGGCCGGGTTCGCGCCACCGGACAGAGCACAAATCCTGCTACAGAAGCTGACCGATCCCGACCGCTTCTGGCGCACCCACGGCGTGCCCTCCTTGTCCGCCGACGACCCCTCCTATGATCCCACCGCCTCCTCCTGCTGCCGGTGGAGCGGCCCCGTCTGGGTCCAGTGGCAGTGGATGGTGATGCGCGCGCTGGTGGACCAGGGCGAAACCGACCTCGCGCTCGACCTGGCCGTCCGCGTCGCCGACACCGTAACCGCCGTCCTGGCCCGCGAACACCAGCTCCGCGAGCTCTACGATCCCGACGACGAGGCCGCCCCCAACGACTCCATGCCCAACTACATCTGGACCGCGATGGCCGCTCAGATGCTCCTCGAGACACACTAG
>CAZLEO010000415.1:0-6753 GCA_964558555.1 uncultured Rickettsiales bacterium
CGAGTACCAGCGCAAGGGCCGCAAGATCTGGTACCAGGTCGCCGAGCGGCTGTTCAACGTCTACCACCTGATGCGCCGCCGCGGCGGCGCGGCGGTTCGGGTCCACGCCCTGGTGGACTTCATGGTGTGCTTCTACGGCGACAGGGACAAGCGCCCCACCCAGACCCACCTCTTCGACGAGCTGCGCGAGATCCTGGACGTGCGGCTGGACGAGGAGTCGGACGCGAGGGTGGTGCTCGAGCGCGCTGTCGGCGAGAAGCCCGGCCTCGCCCCGGCGTGGGGCGGGCTCGTCTACCTGGCCGTGGAGCGCGGCGGCACCCCTGCAGAGATGCGCGAGATCCTCAACCGCGGCATTCGCACCTCCCACGGGGACCCGTCCGTGATGAACGAGATGGCCTGGGAGCTGTTCCGCTCCGGCCGCAACGATCTCATGGATGACGCCACGGCGCTGGCCCGCCTCGCCGTGGACCGCGCTCCGGACGTCACCGAGGTGCACCACACCCTGGCCTCCATCTTCGCCAAGGTGGACCGCTGGGAGGACTCACTGGACGTCGCACGGTCCTGCCTCATGGACCCCACCGCCCTCGGCGCCGTCACCGGTGATCTCGTGGACTTCTTCGTCGACGCGGCCGTGGCCGGCCACGCCGAGGCCGCCATCGAGGTCATCCGCGGCACCCCCTGCGAGGTGGGGCTCGAGCCCGTGGTCACCGCCCTCCGCCAGGACGTGGGCGAGGATGTCGTGTCCCCCCAGGAGGTCCGCGAGGTGGCTCAGGACGTGACCCGCAAGATCCAGGACAGTCGGATCATCAATCAGTACTAGTTCCGTGAAAACAAATAGATAGCAAATAAAACAGAAACGTTGGGAAGTGCATCGGGCGGGATGTAGGGCGCGGATTTCCCTACGAGATCCGCCTCGTTCGAGATAGGCTTCATGCGGGAGCGGACCATGCAAAGACACCTTCTTCTGATGCCCTTCCTGGTGGTGATCGGGCTCGCCCTGGGCTGTCCGGACACCGCCGGTGACGACGACACCTCGGGCGGCGACGACGACCTCACCGGGGACGACGACGACGCCACGGCCGACGACGACGACCAGGCCGACGACGACGACCTCGCCGACGACGACGACCAGGCCGACGACGACTCGGCCGGTGACGACGACGACAGCGCCGGCCCCCTCGACGTCAGCGGCGGGGCGACCATGTACTACTACAACAGCCCCGGGCACGACTGGAGCTTCACCGAGACCCTCTCCCTGGGGGCCTCCTTCACCGCCGTGTACGAGTACGGCAAGGGCGGCAGCGGTCCGACCTTCGTCTCTCCCAAGGAGATCGACACCTGCGCCGTCAACGTCTACTCCCCCGACGACTTCGTCCCCGGCACCGAGGGTGTCTCGGTCTCCCTCTCCGCCGGCACGATGGCGCTGGGCACCCCTGGCGGTCCCGTCGTGCTCGAGCCCTCGGACGACGGCTCCGGCAACATCTCCTACGGCGTCGAGCTCGACGCCAGCGATCCCGCCGCCCTCGACACCACCTACGACCTCGCCTCTCCAGGCGACGAGTTCCCCGCCTTCGCCCTCACCGCCACCATGCCGCCGCTGCTGCTGCTGACCTCCCCCGACGTCACCGACTACTTCGAGCTCGGCGGCGACCTGGACGTCGTGTGGGACGGCGCCGTGGCGGGCGAGGACCTGTGGTTGCAGCTGTACGACGAGGCCATGGACGACGAGGTCAACGTGCAGATCGACTGCTGGGTGGACAACGACGGCTCCTTCACGGTGCCGGCGGATGCGGTCGACCAGCTGCCGGCCGGGGACGTCCGCCTCAGCATCGGCAAGGGCCTCAACGCCGATACTCTCGCCGAGGGGGACGAGTACACCGTGACGTTCTCCACGGGGGTGTTGAGCATGGCCGTGGGGTACGTGCTGTAGCCGCGCGTCCGGCGTCCCACTTCCCCCTCCCCCAAAACTGATTATGTTCTGTCTGCCTAACAAAATGCGGAGGAACAAATGGGTCTCGCCGACAAGCAGTGCATCCCTTGCACCGGAGCCGTCCCGCCCCTCACCCCCGAGGAGGCCGAGGGTTTGCTCGCGGAGCTGGGCAACGGCTGGAGCCTCGACGCCGAAGGGCACCTGAACCACGACTACACCTTCGACAACTTCGCGGCGGCCCTGGCCTTCGCCGATCGGGTCGGAGTCATCGCCGAGATGGAGGGGCATCACCCGGACCTGCACGTGGCCTGGGGGCGCTGCGGCGTGGAGGTCTGGACGCACAAGATCGATGGGCTGAGCGAGAGCGACTTCATCCTGGCGGCGAAGATCCAGCGGATGTCGGACGCGGGACGTGCCGGGGGCGGTTCTGGTGGCTGATCTGGGTGTCCGGCGGATCCATCACGTGGAGATGTGGGTGGGCAACGGGGCGCAGGCGTCCCACTTCTACCGATCCGCGTTCGGGTTCTCGCAGACGGCTCGGGTGGGCCTGGAGACGGGGGTGCGCGACCACACCAGCCACCTGCTCGAGCAGGGCAACATCCGGCTGGTGCTGAGTGCGCCTCTGGACGACGAGGGGCCCATCGCCGAGTTCGTACGCCGCCACGGGGATGGGGTGCGAGACGTGGCCCTGGAGGTGGGGGACGCAACGAGGGCGTTCGAGGAGGCCGTCGAGAGGGGGGCGGAGCCGGCGGCGGGGCCCCACGAGGTGTCGGACGAGCACGGGACGGTGCGGCGCCGGCGTGCAGCACCTGGCGCTGCTCACGGCGGACGTGGTGGCGACCACGGCGGCGTTGCGGCGCAACGGCGTGCAATTCCTGGCGGTGCCGGACGCGTACTACGAGGCCCTGGGCGATCGTGTGGGAGAGGTGGACGAGTCGCGGGACGACCTGCGGCGGCTGGGCATCCTCGTGGACCGGGACGAGCGGGGCTACCTGCTGCAGCGGTTCACCCGGCCGCTGCAGGACCGCCCGACGTTCTTCGTCGAGATCATCCAGCGCAAGGGCTCGCAGGGGTTCGGCAAGGGCAACTTCCGCGCCCTGTTCGAGGCCATCGAGCGCGAGCAGGCGGCGCGGGGCAACCTGGAGGTGAGCCCGTGAAGCTGTGTAACTACGAACTCGGCGACGGCGGGCTGCGGGCCGGATGGGTGGAGGGGGAGCGTGTGTACCCCCTGGCGCACCTGATCACTCAGCTCGTCTCGCCCACGGCGACGGACCGCTGGCCAGCCGCTACGTCATTGGCGAGATCCTCCACGTCCACGTGGACGACGAGCTCCTCGACGCCGACGGACGCCCTGACGACCCGCGTATCCCGTTCGTCGCGCGGATGGGGAAGGCGTGGTACGCGGAGGTGACGCCGGAGACGATGTTCGAGATCCCGCGGCCGGGTAATGCGTAGCGCTGGCTGGGGGAGATCACGCAACGACGCCACGATGCAACGGGCGCCACGCCGGAAAACGTTCGACGGTCCCGATCAGCTTCCTCGCACCTCGGCGATGGCCTCGTCCAGCAGCTTCCCCAGTCCCTCGCTCGTGGCGGTGGATTGCAGGTACTCCATATCCAGATCCCCGCCGCGCACCCGTAGCACGCCGAGGACGTCCGTCCATTGTCGCTGTGACGTCCCATCACCCTTTCGAAACCACGACAGCTTCTGGAGTACGACGTCTTCGGGACTGGTCAGGGGCAGGACAGCGCCTTCGTCGATGGGTTGCAGCTGACGCCTTCGGAGCTGATTGCGGGACAGGGCGTCGCGGTTCGCGGCGAAGACGTCGATCTTGGTCATGGTGGCGAGGTGGATGAGGTTGCAGGACCCGCGAGCGCGGACAGCGCCCATCACCGCGTCGCGGTCGACGTAGAACCTGTCCTCGAGCGAGCGAACCAGTGGCTCCACGTGTTCGGGTTCCAGGTCCACGACGATGTCCACGTCCTGCGTGCTGCGGGGAATGCCGTGCAACGAGGAGGCGACCGAGCCGCCGACGACCCAGGGGATCCCGAGTCCGTCGAGGACTTCGCCGACCTCGAGCGTGACGACCAACGGCTCGGCGAGCACGGCGTCAGTACCCCTCGACCTCGGGATCCCAGTCGAAGGCCTCCCTCATCAGATCGGCGGGCAACCACAGGGAGGCCAGTCTCATCTTGACTTCCCGCTCGTCCGCGTCGGGGTGTTCCGCCCGGATGCGCGCGATGGCCATCTGCTGGACGGCGTGGTTGAGTTCGACGATGCGCCGAAACTTCTGCGCAGGAGTCATGGCCCGATAGCCTTCGACGAGCCGATCCCTGACCTCGGCGGAGGTGTCGTCGATGGCGGAGCGTTTCATATCCACAGTGTACGGTAATGCCCGGAATCACGCCTCATCGAGAGCAATCCCGGCCTGCTCGGCGTGATCGCTTCGCTTCGACAGAAGGGCCGCATGGGGATCAGCAACCCGCCCCTGGGTACACCGTATCGTCTTGATCGTCGCAGTCCATGTTCGGTGACGCGGCCGGGTCGAAAGGACCTGGGAGCCACCAGAGCGGGTAGCCGTCGCCGTCGAGGTCCACGAGGATCTGCCGGTCCCGGCTCACGCGGATGGACGAGTTCGCGGCGGTGGTGTCGTCGAAGCGGGGGTCCGCGGCGGCCATGGGCGCACTCCGGGCTGGGAATCTTGTTGTCCTGCCTTGTTTTGTTAGCCATCGCGAGCGAGAGCGGCAAGCGGCTCTCATGTGGGGTTCAAATTGGAACCGGCTCGGGTTTCATCTTGGGACGTTCGAGGGTCGATTCCGAATCGTCTGAAAAGGCGTTCGCTCCGGTCCTGAATGGCGATTCACCCGGATCTTCGGGAAAAACCCGAGATTCCCGGGTTTCCGGCTGCGGCCTGGCACAGGCCTTGCTCCTCTTCCCCGTGTGGAGGAAGCATGGAGCTGCGTGAGTTGATGGGTCCGCTGGCATCCGGGGTGGGTTTCCAGGTCCTCGTGACCGTCCTGCTCTGGACGCTGGGCCGGGGCTCCATCCTGGTGACCACGCGCTTCCTCGGCGGTTCCTCCCCGGGCTCCCTCAACGTGGCCCAGGGGATCTCCCTGACCCTCAGCGCCGCCCTCTTCATCACCATCGTGCTCTTCGTCGGCCCCGGCATCGCCACCTTCGCCGCCCTCGTGCTCGCCATGGGCCTCGAGACCGCCTGGCGCGGCCCGGCCATGGGCGCGCGCCAGCGTCCCGCGCAGCGGTAGTCCTACCCAGGTAGAGCTTCGATCGAATCGGGGAGAGGTGCGTCTGGAAGGGGAGGGTATGCCCGCCCCGGAGGGCGGGCCCCGTGGGATCTACTTGTTCGGCCAGGCGGCCACGCGGGCGGTCTTGGCGGTCAGCGCGCCGGTGGGGCAGACGTCCACGAGCTTGGCCCAGTCGGCGTCGGCGGGCAGGGTGTCCACCAGCTTGCGCTTCAGCGGCGGCTTGACCGTGGCGGCGAAGCCGCGGCCCTCGAAGCCCAGCGCCGGAATGTCCAGGAGCTCCTCACAGGCGCGGACGCACGAAGCGCACAGGATGCACTTGTGGGCCTCGAGGCGCATGTGGGGGTGGGTCTCGTCGAGGAACCACGTGCGGGCGGCGCCGTCGAACCGGGTCGGGTTGGCGGCGTAGCGCGCGGCATACTCCTTGATCTTGCAGTCGTTGACCGAGCGGCAGCCGCAGGCGAGGCAGCGCTGTGCCTCCTCCTGCGCGTTGCCCTCGGCGAAGCCGGTCTCGACCTCGTCGAAGGTGCTGCGGGCGCGGTCCACCTCGATCTCGGGCATGTGCGCCACCGGCTTCTCGTCGAAGCCCTGGATGGCCTCGGGCGGGACCTCGTCCAGCGCGCCCATCATGTGGTGGTACAGCTGTGGGTCGCCCACGACGGTCTCGCCGGCGAGGAACTGGCCCATGGAGGCGGCGGCCAGGTGGCCGGCCCCAGCAGCGCGCACGGCGATGTCGGCGCCGGTGTAGCAGTCGCCGCCGGTGAAGACGTCCGCCAGGTTGGTCTGCAGGGTCTTCTCGTCGGCGTCGGGGGTGCCCCAGCGGGACAGCTCCAGGCCCACGTCGGTGATGCCCAGCGAGCTGCAGCGCTGACCGATGGCGGCGATGACGTTGTCCACCTCGATCACGTACTCCGAGTCGTCCATCGGCATGGGCCGGCGGCGACCGGAGGCGTCGGGCTCGCCGAGCTCCATCTTGATGCAGTTGACGGCCAGGCCGTCGCCGCTGGGCTCGATGCCCACCGGGGCGGCCAGCAGCTGGATCTCGACGCCTTCGTGCTCGGCGGCGTCGATCTCGGGCTGGAATGCCGGCATCTCCACGCGGGTGCGGCGGTACAGGATGAAGACCTTCTCGGCGCCACAGCGGATGGCGGTGCGCGCCGCGTCGATGGCGGTGTTGCCGCCACCGACGACCATGACCCGCTTGCCGATGGGGGTGGTCTCGTCCTTGCTGACCTTCTCGAGGAAGCCGATGCCGGACAGCACGCCGGGCAGGTCCTCGCCGGGACAGCGCATGGAGGAGGCCTCCTGACAGCCGATGCCGAGGAAGACCGCGTCGGAGGCGTCGCGCAGGTCCTGCAGCGACATGTCCTCGCCCATGGTCACCCCGTACTCGAACTGCACACCCATCTTCTCCAGGACGGCGACCTCGCGGTCGATGACCTCGCGGGGCAGGCGGTACGACGGGATGCCGTAGCGCATCATGCCGCCCGGCGCCGGGTGCTTGTCGATGACCTTCACCGCGTGGCCCATCTGCGCCAGGTAGTAGGCGTTGGCCACGCCCGC
>CAZLEO010000416.1:0-6577 GCA_964558555.1 uncultured Rickettsiales bacterium
TCCTGCAGCATCTCCACGGCGTAGTGGGGATCGCGGTTCCAGCGTTCGATGATGGTGTCTACGGTCGCGGTATCCATCATGCACCTCCCTCGTGCGCCGGGAACGTGGGACGGTGGATGTTCCATCGGGGCAGGTAGTCGGATTTCTTGGCCACCAGCGCCTTGATCTTCTTGTTGCGGAACACGCTGCCGATGCCGCCGCGACCCGCCTGCTTGATACGGGCCGATCCGCGCCGCCAGTCGTACCAGGAGAAGTTGAGGCAACCCATGAGGCTGTGCTCGGCACCCCGGCCGGCGGAGACCACCGAGATCTCGCGCATCTCCTTGGCGTCCGCGGCGAAGAACTCGGTGAGCTGCTCGGAGATCACGTGGGCGTCCACGGCCTCCATCGGCGCTCTGAGGATCTGGATCTTGTTGGCGTTGCCGTCCACGTAGACCACCACGTCCTCGGCGGCCTTGCCCGTGAGGATCAGGGCGTCCCAGCCCGAGAACTTCAGCAGCGGGCCGAAGTGCCCACCGACGTTGGAGTCGATGGGGATACCCGTGGCCGGCGACAGGGACAGCACCAGCGACTTGCCCGATCCCGGGTAGCTGGGGTTGCCGCCGAGGGGACCCGACGCGATGACGATGGCGTTCTCGGGATCGTCCCACTTCGTGTCGGGGGTCACCGCGTGCCAGAGGTAGTACAGGCCGTAGCCGCGGCCGCCCACGAAGATCTGCTTGGTCTGCTCGTCCACCTCGAGGATCTCGAGGGTGTTGGACGAGAGATCGATCTTCAGGACCCGGTCGGCGTACCCGCGCTGGATGTCCCGCTGCGGATAGCTCAGCTCGGCGAGCACCTCGTGCGACGCCGCGAGCTCCCCGCGGTCGAGGACGTGTTCAGGGTGCAGTGCCATGGAAGCTCCTCGATTCGATTCTCTGGGGAGTCTCGGCGGACCAGGCGCGTTATCCTGGCGCCACCACTTCCCCGGTTCGTGGACGCGCGATGATAACCGCGCGCAACGGGAGTGGCAACGCCAGACGTAGTCTGGCGCGAGGAGCGGGATTTGCTGGCTCGGAGGATCTCCGCCGGACTCCTGGTGACCGTCGCCTGGGGTCTCGCGATCACGGGCACCGGGGGACCCACCCGGGTGCCCGCCGATCCGTGGTTGACTGCAGCTGCGGTCGTCGCTGCACTCGCCCTGGTCCCGGTGGTCCTGCAGCGCGATCGGTGGGCCCGGTGGGCCGTGCCCGTCGCGTTGCTCGTGGTCACCGTCGTCGCCTGCCAGATCCACCTGCGCCACGGCTTCCCCCGCACCCACGACGGCCGCCTGCACCTGTGGTCCCTGTGGAGCCTGCACCGCTGCCTGCTGGACGGCGATCCCTTCCCCCGGTGGAACCCGTACATGGGGCTGGGCTACCCGCTGCTGCAGTTCTATCCGCCCGCCTCGTACATGGCCGCCCAGCCGCTGATGGCCCTGGGTATGTCGCCGGTGAAGGCAGGCGCCGCCCTGGTGGTGATCTTCTCGTGGCTGTCCGGGCTCTCCACGTACTGGTCCGCGCGGCGCCTCGACCTGGGCCGCCTGCCCGCGCTGGCCGCCGGCGCGGCGATGATCCTGGCGCCGTACCACCTCCTCGACGCCAACTACCGCTTCGCCCTGGCCGAGCTGGCCGCCTTCGCGCTGGTGCCGCCGTTTCTCGTGCTGGGGCGGGACGTGGTCTGGCGTCGGCACGGCCGCGTACCGTGGCTCGCCTTCACAGCCGTGGCCGCGGCCCTGCTGCTCACCCACCTGCTG
Organism: uncultured Rickettsiales bacterium; assembly: GCA_964558555.1. Lineage (GTDB taxonomy): Bacteria > Myxococcota_A > UBA796 > UBA9615 > CAYRNR01 > CAYRNR01. Next base: position 1,775 of record CAZLEO010000416.1, read on the forward strand.
TCCGCCCTCATGGCGGGGCTGTGCCTGGGGATCTGGGTGCTGGCCGAGCTGGCCCTGGGCCGCTGGCGCGAGGCCCGCGAGATGGGCGTCGGCCTGCTCCGCACCGCCGCCGCCTGCGCGGTCGCCGCTGCCCTCGTCGCGGCGTTCCTCGTCCCGGCCCTGGTGGAGACGCGCCACGTCGCCATCGAGCGTTTCCTCCCCAGCGCCGACCGCCCCCTGACTCGCGCCGCCATCGACTTGCCCGACCTGGTCGAGCGCTACGGCTGGACGAAGTACAGCGCCAAGCGCAGCGGCCTGGCCGAGGGCGAGGACCCCAACCACGCCATCCCCTTCTACTTCGGCCTCGCCCTCCTCGGCGCCGCCATGGCCGCGGTCGTGCTGAGCGTGGGTGGCCGATCCGACACGAGCCGCCCCGAGCCCGTCTCCCCCTCCCTCGTCGGCGCCCTCTTCGTCGTGACGGTGTGCTGCCTGCTGTTCAGCGCGGGTATCCCCGCGCCCGTCCTCGATCACCTCCCCGGCCTGCGCGCCCTGCAGTTCCCGTGGCGCTTCCTCGGCCCCGCGGCGGTCTCCGCGGCCCTCCTCGCCGGGATCGCCATCCACCTCGCGGCGTCCAGCGCCCGGGTGCGGGCCGCCCTGACCGCCGTCCTCCTGGTCTCCCTCGTCGCCGACGCCTGGCCCTATCTCGGCGCCTGCGATTGGCACGATCCCTACACCGGCGCCTCCCACCAGCACCGCCTCGAGACCGCGCAGGACGGCGCCAGCTTCGCGGATCGCCACGAACCCACCGACGCCCTGTTGCCCGAGGACCAGTTCATCCGTGTCGAGTTGCTGCGTTTCCCCCCCTCGGGCTGGACCTACCGCGTCGCCCAGGCCCACCAGTCCCACCGCGAGTACATGACCGACGAGGTGTTCGAGAACTACATCGTCGCTGCGGCGCGCCCTCCGGACCGCACCCTCTCCGAGGAACACGGTGTCTCCCGGCGCTACCGCAGCGCCCGGCGCCGCGCGCTGAAGTACAGACCCGACCCGCTGGCGTCCCTGACCCTGCCCGACGGCGTCGTCGTCCCCCCGGCCGATCTCGACATCCGCCCCGAGCGCCTCACCGTGACCCTTCCCCCGGACCACGCCGGCGGCCGCTTGCGCGTGTTGTTCCAGGCCTACCCGGGGTGGCTCGTGCGCGTCGACGGCGGCGATTGGATTCCCGCAGATTCCGAGGACGGCCTGCTCGCCGCCACCGTGGCGGGCGGTGCCCGCGCGGTCGAGCTGAAGTTCTCCCACCGCACCCCGGCGCGGATCGCCGGCCGGTGGATCTCGTCCGCAGCCGCTCTGTCGGTCCTGGGATTCGGGCTGTTCTACCGGCTCAAGCGATCGTCCTGATCCGTCTGAACGCGGTCGCCGTGATCGGTCGCACCGCCGGGTGCAGGGCCGCGCGCCACAGCCGCGCCAGCGCCAGGTGCCTGGCGCGGGCGGGCAGGGGACAGTCCTCGAGGTGGGCGTCGGGGTAGCCGAGCCGGGTGAGGGCGTCGCCCATGACGGCGTGCAGGGCCCAGCGCTGGTGATCGGTGGCCAGGTGGCGCCAGGCGCCGGCGCGGGCCGGATCGACGGGACGGGTGGCGCGGGCCTTCCAGGCGGCCTCCCAGGCGGGGACGGCGGGGCTGGGTGAGCTGTCCTGCAGCTGGACCGGATCGAAGGGCACGCCGAGGAAGTCGTGGAGCTCGCGCAGGATCTGCTCCGGCCGGGCGATCAGGTGCTCGAAGCGGACGGTGCACAGGTGGCGGGGGAAGCGGGCGGCCAGCTGCTCGCCCATGCAGGCCATGCGCCGCCAGTTGCACGCGTGACGGCGCAGGTCGTCGTGGGTGAACCCGGCGGCCATCATCGACAGCACGGCGTCGCGGCCGTCGCGGACGAGCAGGATCACGCGCGCGTCGGGGTACCACTGGAGGATCCTGGGGACGTGGACGAGGTGGGCGGGGGTCTTCTCCACGGCGACGTCGGCGCCTCGTCCCTCGGCGAAGATCTCCAGGGCGACGCGGTACAGGTGGCGCCAGCGGGGATCGAGGTCGCGAAAACGGGCGAGGACGTCACCGGGATCCAGGCCGAGGTCGGAAGCGCGCGGATGGCCCAGCAGGTGGCGCACCATGGCCGCGTGATCGCCCCGGGGCGGACAGCGTGGATCGGTGAGCACGAGGTCGAAGAGGTGGGTCTCCGGTGTGCCGGCGAGCCGGGGATGGCGGTCGAGCAGTACGGTCAGCAACGTCGTGCCCGAGCGGGCGTAGCCGACGACGAAGATGGGCGAGAAGGGGCTCAGGCCCGGCTCTCCTCGTAGGCCTGGAGCAGCTCGGCGAACAGCCTGGGCACCACGGACATGGTCTCCGGGGGTTCCACGTAGGCGATGCGCATCTGCATCCGGCCCGGGTTGGGCTGGCCGGCGGGGGTGGAGTAGAAGCCGGCCATGGGCGCGGTGAGCAGGGTCGTGGGCGTGCCGTCGAGGTCCACGGCGCCCTTGTCGGCGCACCACAACACGAACTCCAGCGCGTCGAAGCCGGGCTTCACCACCTCGCGCACGTCCACCACCGAGTAGATGGAGGCGTCGGGGCTGGAGACGATGGCGCCGGGCAGGCGCTCGCGGAGATCGGCGGTGAAGCCGACCATCATCTCGCGGTAGTAACCGCGTAGCCGGTCGTACCAGGCGTGCAGGTCGCCGTGGTCCTCGTGGGCGAGGCCGCCGAACACGTACTGGCCCAGGGCGTTGGGGCACAAGCTGGCGGTGTTCTCGGCCACGGCGCGGGCGTGGAATTCGGCGTCGTCGGTGACGAGCGCGCCGATGCGCAGGCCGCAGGCGTTCCAGACCTTGGACGCGGTCTCGATGGAGATGCGGCGGCCCGTGATGCCGGGGACCTCGTCCTCGGTGAGGCCCCACACGGACGAGACGGTGTCGTCGGTGTAGTACAGCTCCCGGTAGGCCTCGTCGCTGATCATCCACAGGTCGTGCCGGACGCAGACGCGCGCGAGCTGCACCAGGGTCTCGTGGTCGTAGTAGTGCCCCGTGGGGTTGTCGTAGGGGATCACCACCATGGCGCCGGGGTTGCTGGCCTCGACCACGCGCTCGATCTCGTCCACGGGCGGCAGGGTGAACTTGCCGTCGGGCTGCAGCGTGCGGGTGATGGACACGGTGGCCCGGCCCAGGCGCTCGGCGAACGACAGGTAGTTGGTGTAGGCCGCGTCGATGAGCAGCAGGGGGCGCTCGTCGCTGCCCGCGGGGCCGCAGGCGCCGAGGATCACCAGCTCCATACCCTGGCTGCCGCCGTCGGTGATCTGCGAGAGCAGGCCGTCGGTGGAGAAGCCCGACGAGGCGATCACGTTGAGGAACGCCTCGTTGGTCTCGGCCAGGCCCACCGTGGCCGAGTACTTGACCACGCCGTCGGCGAACGGGCTACCCGGGGTGTCGATGGCGCGCATCCGCGCGATCATCGCCGGGTGCATGGGCAACGACACGTTGCCGATGGCCGTGTTGATCGCCCGCGTGTCGTCCTTGCGCTGGGCGAACCGGATCTGCGACACCCGGATCACCGAGGGTTCGCGGGTCTGGAAATGCGCGGAGAGCTGGGGCATGGCTCGACCTCCGAGGCTCGCATTTAACCTCCGCGTGTCAGCATGGTCCACAACAGGAGCGTCGATACGGGAGGAACCATGAACATTCGATCTACACTTCGTACCCTGGTTTGCTGTGGCGCGGTCCTGGTCGCCGCGGTGGCGGCCCGGGGATCGGTCGCCGCGCCGCTGACAATCCTGGACACGGCCGATCCCCGCCCCCACCAGGTGCGCCAGCTGCACGACGACATCGCGCTGGCCAACCTGATCCTGGGGCTGAACCTCACGGGCGATCAGCTGGACGGCCTGGCCGACCTGGCCGCCCGGGCGGACGAGGCGCGGGCGAACCACGAGGCCGAGCACGTCGACCAGCTCGCGGAGATGGACGCGGCGTTCTGCGAGCTGCGCGAGCACCTGCTGAGCAGTGGCGAGGTGCCGCCGCCGGTCAAGGCGCAGGCACGCCAGGCCGAGACCGCCCACAAGGCCCTCAAGCTCGAGCTGCAGCAGGATCTCGCCGAGCTGGAGGCCGAGGCGCGGGCGCTGCTGGACGACGGGCAGATCCAGATCGTCGAGGAGTTCAAGCCGTGCCTCTTCCCGCCCGAGGACCTGTCCTCGCCGCTGCGGGTCGGCCAGACCGGCGCGTCCACTCACCTGGTGGAGAAGCTCGACGAGATCCGTCAGCTGCCGCAGAACACGTACGAGCGCCACCTGTCGCGCTTCCTCGACCGCGCCATGGACCGGGTGCAGTGGCACGAGGGCCCCATCTCCGAGGAGGAGCAGCAGATCGAGCGCGAGCGGATCACGGCCTTGCTGGAGCGGGTGCGCGGTATGGACGACCTGACCTGGGCCGTGGAGGGCGAGGCCATGGCCGAACAGCTCGTCGCGCCCCTGAAGCGGGACATGCCTGCGGTGAATCCCCGCAGCGAGCTCACCCGCGTGGGCATGTTGTTGCTCGCGCCCGGCGCTGCGGACGTGATCGGATCCATCGCCGGGCGAGGTTAGTCCCTCGAAACCCGCTCCCTCGTGGGCGATAATGGTCTCCGTACCCAAGAGGAGGTCCACCCATGAGCCGGATTCTCGCGCTGCTGTGTCTGTTGGTTCCGTTTGTCCTGATGGGCTGTCCCGAAGAGGAGAATATCGAAGGGGACGAGGCCGGGGAGTGCGACGACGGCGTGGACAACGACCAGGACGGCACCACCGACTGCGACGACG
>CAZLEO010000417.1:0-6526 GCA_964558555.1 uncultured Rickettsiales bacterium
GCGCTTCTTGAGCTTCCTTCAATGTTGAGGTAGAAGTCGTGGTTGAGTTCTCCGTCGCAGTCGTTGTCGATGATGTCGCAGTGCTCCTCGTTGCCGGGGAAGGCCTCGGTGAGGTAGTCGTCGCAGTCCCCGTCGCAGTTGGTGAAGCCGTCGCCGTCGGCGTCGAGCTCCTCGTCCACCTGGCCGTCGCAGTTGGAGTCGATGCCGTCGTTGCAGGTCTCGATGGCGGCGGGGTGGATGTCGGGATCGGTCTCGTCGCAGTCGCCGTCGCACTCGGAGTACCCGTCGCCGTCGAGGTCGTCCCAGTCACACGGGGCGAAGAGGATGGCCAGCTCGTCGTCCAGCGCGGCCTCGTTGCACCCGTACCCCAGGCCGATCACCGATCCCTCCTGGATGCCGATGGACGCGGTGATGCCGTGGTCGTAGGCCGCGGCCGTGGTCACGTCGAGGTACTGCATGACGACGAGGCCCGACTCGTACAGGATGACCTGGAAGTCGTAGGCGCCCATGTTGGAGTGGTGGGGGATGCCGTCGTAGTGGACGATGAACCGGCGCTGGGGCTCCACCCCCTCGGTGAGGTAGTACACGTCGCCGCCTGCGGTGGGGTTGAGGTCGTCCCAGTGCACGGCGATCTTGCGCGCCGGGGAGCCGCTGCCGGGCAGGCAGGAGTTGTAGTACTGCAGCGACCCGCTGCCGAAGGTCACGGCGCCGTTGGCCTGGATGAAGGCGTTGGCGTACGTGTTGCTGTAGTACGGGAAGTCGAACCCGATGGGCACGGTCTGGTGGTCGTCGTCGCCCAGGGTCACGGCCGTCCCGACCCCCGCCAGATCGATCCAGTTGAAGACCGGACCGTCGTGTTCGTCGCTGTCGATCCAGGCGTACCCGAAGGCGTCGGGGCCGCCCGTGTCTGCGGTGGCCAGGGTCGGGAGCAGGAGCAGCGGAAGCAGCAGCAGCGTGAGTCGGCGTCGCATCGGTCCCCCCTAGTGATCCGCGAGCACGACCAGTACCAGGTCGAACTCACCCACCACGGACACGCCGTCGGCCACCACCTGCATGGACAGCACGAAGACCTGGTCGTACGGGGCCGAGGCCACCGCCTGGTAGATGCCGAGCTGGTAGGTCACGGTGTCGTTGATGGGCACGTCCACGTGTACCGACGGGTAGATGGTGCCGACGAAGCCATACGGATCGTCGATGATCAGCTCGAGGTCGAACTCGCCGGAGTTGGCCAGGGCCTCGATGCCCGCGATGATGGACGTGACCACGGCCGGCCCGCTGCCCTGGAACACCAGCGGCTCGGTGGTCCCGTTGCCGTCGATGTCCGCCACCGAGTTGGTCAGGGCGGCCAGGTTCAGCTCCTGGCCCGTCGGGCCGCTGTTGGCCACCGCGGCGATGAGCTTGCCGCCGATGTCCCCGACCGCGGCCACCACGTCCGTGTGCCCGGCCGGATTCGAGCACCCCAGCGGCGGCACCTCCCAGCCGATGTCCGGATCGCGCATGTCGTTGTCGGTGGTGTACACGATGATCGGCACCGAGTTCTCCCGGAATCCGCCGCCGCCGATGGTCCCCGTGCCGGGGACGGTGCTGTCGTAGGCCCCCATCACCGCGCCGCCGAACGCGTCGCCGAAGTGGTGGTTGAACGGCACCACGTCGGTGAACGAGTCGTAGGCGCCGTTGCAGTTCTGGTCGAATCCCTGGCCCGAGGCGGCCTGGTACAGCGCCTCCATGCTCGACTCGGGGGAGTCGCCGCCGCTACGTGTCTTCAGCGACGACAGGGCCGCCTGCACCAGCGACGTGTCCGTGGTGACCTGCTGGCCCAGGGCGAACGGCTTGTCGTCGTACGCCGCGTCGGCCATGCCGCCGTATACGTAGTCGTCGAACTCGGCCACACCGAACGCCACGTCGGGGATGGTGATCTGGTTGACCACCTGCGCGAACATGCCGGCCATCGAGTTGAGCTCGTTGCCCATGGAGCAGGTGGTGTCCAGCACGAAGAACACGTCGGCCTGATGGATGGACAGGGTGAAGTCCACGTCCAGCACCGTCTCGTTGGCGCCGATCTCCACGTAGTAGCCCTCGACGCCCGACGCCGCGTCCAGCGGATCGCTGCCCACGGTGATCTCGGCCAGGTCCGAGTACCCGTCCCCGTCGGTGTCCCGCAGGGTGCGCTCCGTGCCGTGATCAGCCTCCTCGTTGTCCGGGATGCCGTCGTCGTCGGAGTCCGTGTCCTCGAGGTCCTGCATGCCGTCGCCGTCGCTGTCCAGGGGGGTGCTCGGGTCCTCGCCCGCCTCCTCGAAGTCGCCCAGGCCGTCGTTGTCGCTGTCCTCGTCGAGGAAGTTGGGATCGCCGTCCCCGTCCAGGTCGTTGTAGCCCTCGGTGGCGTCGGGGACCCCGTCGCCGTCGGAGTCGTCGTCGAGGTAGTTGGGGATGCCGTCCCCGTCGGGATCCTCCTCTCCCTCCACGTCGTCGGGGATGCCGTCGCCGTCCGCGTCGTCGAACGCAGCGGAGTCGTCGTCGTCCCCGGCCGTGGTGTCGTCGTCGTCCCCGGTGGCGTCGTCGTCGTCGCCTGCGGCGGAGTCGTCGTCCCCGGCGCTGTCGTCGTCCCCGTCGTCGGGGCAACCGGTACACCAGGTGAGGGAGAACATCAGGAGGACCAGGAGCGTCTTGAATCGCATGGTTCGACCTCGCTGGAGACCATGCTAGTCCATAGCCCGCGCGCGAGGCAGGGGTTTTACAACGTTTTTGCTGGGTGAAAACGACCCGTGCGCCTACCGTCTGTGTGTGCTAGGTACGGGCCCCGGCCGGCGGGCCGGCACGGACTCGATGACCCGGGAGGGTGTTGCGATGCACCGCACAGGTACCCTGATCACGGCGATCGTCCTTTTCGTCCTGGGCTGCCACGCGCCCGTGGATCCTCAGGAGGAGTTCCGCACCAGGCTCGAAACCCGCAACTGGCCCATCGTCGGCGGCCACACCACCACCGACTGGGAGTCGGTGCTGATGATCCTCACCGACGACGGGATCTGCACCTCGACCCTGGTGTCCCCCGACGTGGTGCTCACCGCCGCCCACTGCCTCGACGGCCACAACGGCCCCCTGGAGGTCTACTGGTGCAACGACTGCTACGGGTCGGGGTACTGGGACATGCAGACCTCGTCCAACTACGAGCAGCACCCGCACTGGAACGACCAGACCATGGCCGGCGACGTGGCCGTGATCATGCTCAACCAGAACGGCTCGTCCGAGCCGATCCCCGTCAACCGCGACGACGCCTCCTACGCCTGGCTCGGCCAGTCCAACCCGCTGACGTCGGTGGGCTTCGGCGTCACCGAGGAGCACCTCAACAACTCCGGGACCAAGCGCGAGGTCGAGAGCGCGGTGCAGAGCTGGGACGGCACGTTCCTGTACTACGAGGACCCGGACCACTCCATCTGCTTCGGCGACTCCGGCGGCCCGGCCCTGACCGACCACACCGGCATCTGGCGCGTGGCCGGCGTCCACTCCTGGGTCACGGGCGACTGTCACGACATCGGCGCCAGCATCCAGGTGGACAACTACGCCTCGTGGGTCGACGGCTACACGGGCAACTGGACCCCGGACGACGACGACGACGACGCAGCCAACGACGACGACGACCAGCAGGGCGACGACGACCAGCAGGTGCACGACGATCAGCAAGTCGACGACGACCACCACGCCGACGACGACGACGACGACCAGGATCCCGACGACGACGACGCCCAGCCCGCCGACGACGACGTGGACGTGATCCCGGGCGAGGAGGATCTGCCCTCCCCGCGCACCAACGGAGAGTACGGCGCCGCCCAGGGTATGAGCTGCGTGGGCGACCAGGCCGCGGCTCCCGCCGGGCCCGCCTGGTTCGCGCTGCTCGGCCTGACCGCGCTGCTGCTGCGGCGCGCCGGCTGACCGTGGCCCGGCCCATCTCCCTGCCGCGCAAGCTGGCCTACACCGCCCTGGTGTGCGTGATCCTGATCCTGGGCAGCGAGACGCTGCTGCGCCTGGTCAACCCCGAGATCTTCGAGTTCGTGCACACCGCGCGGCAGCTCCACCGCTACACGACGTGGCACAAGGTGGACCTGCGGCCGTCCACGCAGGGCGAGCTGCGGCTGACGCGCCGCGACGACAGCGAGCTGTTCGGGTTCACCGTGACGGTGGACGAGGAGGGGGCGCGCACGCACGCCGGGGCGCGCTCCCCCGCGCGGGATCATCACGTGGTCCATTGCATCGGTGACTCCTACACCATGGGATGGGGGGTGGAGGACGACGAGGCCTACCCCGCCCGCCTCGCCGAGCTCCTCGGACCCACCCACGCGGTGTTCAACCTCGGCGTGGACGGGTACGGCCTCCTCGCCGCGGTCGAGAAGAGTCGCCGTGCGGCCGGCGGTCGTCACCCGGACACGGTGATCTACCTGTTCTGCGACAACGACCTGCACGACGACCGGATCACCCGCGAGGTCCAGGCGCGCACCCGCATGGCCCACGCGCCCTGGTTCGCCATCGACGGGCTGCGGCGGCTGTCCTACCTGGCCAACATCCCCTTCGCGCTGAAGTGGGCCGCCTACTTCGCGCCGGCCCTGGAGTCGTCCCCGAGCGGTGCGGCCTTCGAGCAGCTCTCCGGCGACGAGCTCGCCGCGGCGCTGGCCGCCTCGAGTCCGGCGGACGGCGACACGGCCCAGACCCTCCTCGAGCTGGCCGCGCGGTGCGAGGAGCGTGGCACGGCGGTGTGGTTCGTCGCCGTCGATTCCCTGCCCGTGACGCTGCAGTTCGTCCGCCTGTGCCAGACCGAGGGGATCCCCTACCTGCTGCTGCCGCTGGACGACGCCGACCGCATCCCCGGTGACGGCCACCTCAGCGCCACCGGCAACCAGCGGCTGGCCCGTCAGATCCACCGCGTGATCGCCGCGCCCGCCACCGCGCCCGTCGTCGCGCCCGCGAGCCCCTGACCGCCGGCTCCAATCGGTCGTTGCGAGCCCCCGAACCGCCGGGTAGAGTGCGAACTCCACCAAAGGAGTAGAGATGCTGGAGTTAGGACCGAGGATCGCGTTCCTCGTCGCGGTCGGCGCGTGGCTCTGCGCCTGCGGCGGGGAATCCGCCGACGACGACGCGGTCGGTGACGACGACGACACCTCCGTCGGCTGCTCCGACGAGGACGAGGACGGCGACGGCCTCGACGGCTGCACCGAGGTGGATCTCGGCACGGATCCCGACTCGGGCGACACCGACGGTGACGGGTTCGACGACGGCGAGGAGGTCGACTGCGTCTCCGATCCCCTCGACGGCGACGAGGTCTGCTACGCCTGCGGCTGGCCCCACAACGATCCGGGCACCCTCGAGGGCACGGGCGCTGACGTGGGCGACGTGGCCGCCAACATGCAGTTCGAGGACACCTGTCTGGAGATGGTGGACCTGTGGGACTTCGCGCAGGAGTACCACATCCTGTGGATGACGGCGGCGTGGTGAGGCTCGTGCAAGTCGGAGGCGGTCGGCCTCCACGACGAGCAGGTCGAGTTCATCACCGAGCACCCCGATATCCCGTTCTCGTTCCTCATGGTCGTGTTCGAGAACACCGGCGGCTTCCCGGCCGACGGCACGGCGGCGCAGGGGTACTGGACCGAGATGGGCGAGCCCGATCTGGCGGTGCTCGGCGACGGCAGCTACCAGGTCCTCGAATCCACCCCCTGGGAGGGGCAGTATCTGCCCGGCAAGTGCGCCCTCTCGCCCGAGATGGAGTTCCTCGGGTGCTACACCGGGCACGGGAACGAGGAGCCCTTCGCGGACATCCTCGCGCACGCAGCCGCACGCTGACGGATCCGCCCCCTCCTGCGTTACACTGGCCTCCTCTGGAGGCCCCATGATCTCTCGCACCCCCTGGTCCTGCGTCCTCGTACTGCTCCTCACCGGAACTCTGTGGATGGGTTGCCAGGGTGGAGCCATCGTCGTGGACGACGACGACGTGGCGGGAGACGACGACGCGGCGGACGACGACGACGCTCAGGGCGACGACGACGACGCAGCGGACGACGACGACGTGGCGGACGACGACGACGTGGCGGACGACGACGACGCGGCGGACGACGACGACGACGACGAGTCGCCCTTCGCCGGGGAGTACGAGGGGGAGATCCTCATCAGCATGGACTCGCCCCAGGGGCCGATGGTCTTCGGCGGCCCGCTCCTCGCCACGGTCAGCGCGGGGGGTGCGGTGGCGTGCAACGGCGAGGTCGAGGCGCCCATGGATTCGGTGCTCGTGGAGATATCGGGCGAGGTCGCGGTGGACGGCGACTTCGCCGGCGAGGCCTACCAGGGGCCCGCCAACGTGCCGCAGCAGGGCCCCTTCGCGACCGACGGCGAGTTCTCCGTCGGCGGCTTCGAGCTCCGCTGGAGCGGTAGCGTCCCCACCCCGGATGGCCAGGAGATCCAGTTCCAGGGCTCGGCCGAGGGCTGGGTGCTCTAGCAGCGTTCGGGGAAATGCCGCGCATACCATCGAGTGGAGTTCCGTCCGTGG
>CAZLEO010000418.1:0-6490 GCA_964558555.1 uncultured Rickettsiales bacterium
GTCAACGGGTCGGAGCAGTGCGACGGTGGCGACATGGGCGGCAAGCAGTGCAGCTCCTTCGGCTTCTTCACGGGCACCCTGGGCTGCACCAAGGGGTGCGCGTACGACAAGAGCAACTGCCACGACTGTGGGAATGGCAAGATCGACGGGACAGAACAGTGCGACCAGACCAGCCTGGGCGGCAAGGCGTGCAAGGACCTCTCTGGCTTCGACAGCGGGACGCTCAAGTGCACCAAGGCCGCCTGCACCTTCGACACCGCCGGCTGCGGCAAGTGCGGCGACGGCAAGGTCAACGGGGCGGAGCAGTGCGAAACCACAGTGGCGCTGGCCAAGCAGTGCAAGGACGTGGGCGCATACGACAGCGGTACGCTTAAGTGCGTCAAGGCCACCTGCACCTTCGACGCCACCGGCTGCGGCAAGTGCGGCGACGGCAAGGTCAACGGGGCCGAGAAGTGCGACGGCAAGGCGCTCGGCGGCGCCACCTGCGTAACCGCCGGCTTCTCCGGCGGTACGCTGGAGTGCGATGCCAATTGTCAGCAGGCGAGCTCGAAGTGCTACAAGTACCTCAAGCCGGTACAGTTCCCCATCGCCACGGCCTCCGGGAGCGAGATTCATCCGCGCCTCGTCTGGAATGGCAGCGCGTACCATGCCTTCTGGATTCGAGACACCGGTGTCAGCGTGTACAAAGCCACAGGGACGCTGATCTCATCATCTGGCACCGTCTCGACCATTTCGGGAAAGACGCTCTATTCGGGTGGGTACAGGCAGGTGAGACCTGCCGTCGCATCGAGCGGCACGGCAACCTATGTCGCCTGGACGGCCGAGGACGCGAACCAGAATCAGTCGTTTAAGGGCATCTTGCTGGGCTCCTCCGGCGTCGGCGTCAGCGGCACGCTGTCGACCCTCTCGTCATCCGAATACGGCTTCGGAAGGGGAGCCATGGCCAGCGATGGCAAGAGCTTCCTCGTCGTCTGGGACAGCAGCATGTCACCGACTGGCCATTACGACGTCAAGGGGGCTCTGGTGGACGCGACGGGCAAGGTGGTCAAGAAAGGGATCAAGATCTCCACAGCCGCGGAGTCGCAGTCATCTCCCGCCATCGCCTTCGATGGAAAAAACTACCTGGTCGTCTGGGGGGACCGTCGCAACAAAACCAGCGATGATGTCTACGGCGCACGTGTTAGCACGTCAGGCGTATCCCTCGATGGAAGCGGCTTCGCCATAGCGACGGGCAACGGGAACCAACACACCCCGGCGCTGGCGTTCGACGGCACCAACTATCTTGTCGTCTGGTCCGAAGGGAGCGGAGCCAACAGCTACAACATACGCGGCGTCCGCGTTTCCACTGCCGCCAAGGTCCTGGATACCACGCGCATCACCATCAGCAGCGCAAAGAATTCACAGCACCGGCCGTCAGTGGGCTTCAACGGCAAGCTCTACCTCGTGGCCTGGAACGACGATCGGGGTTCGCCGCTCTGGAGCGACGTGTACGCGGCCCGGGTTCTCCCGGACGGCACGGTACTCGATCCCGGTGGCATCCCCATCTCCACCTCCCCCCACACCCAGACCTACTCCAGCGTGGCGTCGGACGGGAAGGACTTCCTCGTGATCTGGCAGGACAAGAAGAAGAACGGGAATTTCTGGGACATCTTCGGCACGCGCCTGGCGCCTTGATCTCGCCCGGCAGGCCACGTTGACCCCCGACCACGTGGTGACGGACAATGCACGGATGCCCGTGACTGGCGGTTCGCGTTCGGCGAAGGGGGAGGCGCAGGATTGCGCCCGATGCCACGCGCGCGGTCGCCTGCGCGCCGGCCAGGAGGCGGGCCTGTTCTGGGCGCGCCGCTACCTGCTGCCTGGCTTCCGCTGCCCCGAGGTCGCATTGAACGCGGAGGGGGCCACAGCTAGCCGCCTCGATCCTGCAGGGGATATGATTCCGGTCAGGTGCCCCCACGCCCTCGGACCGCGTCCGTGGACGGGGCCGGCGCTTCCGGCCTCTGCGACCTCGACGGAGCATGAGCAAGCCCCGGAGATCAGCTGGTCCGACCTGCAGGATCGTGAAGGGCTCACCGAGCAAGATGAGGCTGGCGCGGATCTCGTCACGCAGTCCCGCCCGCGTAAGTGCGAGCTGCGCTCCTTGTCGGCCAGCGTCGCCGGCAAGACACGGCTGGTCAATTCATCACATGCGGGCGCAGTCCCGATCCTTCACCTCCTCGCGACCCCGGCGCCGGATCGCGTGGCGGCGCTGGTGGACCGGCGCCAGGACATCCCCCGGAGGGCCCGGCTGCAGGTGAGCCTGGACGACGGACCTTGCTCCAGGCACCTGCAAGCTGGCGCTCTCATCAGGGCGGGCACAGCGGCCGGGGGCGGGTCAGATTCGCTCAGGGGGCGCAGCGCGGTCGAGGCCGAGCTCAGTCTGTTTTGCAGCGAGAAGTACCGCGAGCTGCTCACGGCGGTCCAGGAGGGCGACGTCGCGACGCTGATGTCCTTCCTCTGGACCAGCGACCTGGAGACCTCGGAGCAGCGGGTGCAGGCCGAGGCATGCCGGCCTGAACCGCAGGGCGCGCTGGAGCTCGGCTTTGTGACTTACCCGGACCTGCGATGGCAGGCCGACCTGCGCATGCAAGGCAGAGAGGCCGGGGGCGTGGGCAAGGCGGCCATCGATGCCCTTGGGCAATGCCTGGGACTCACGGAGCAAGAGGCCACAGGCGACCTGACCGGTGTCCTGCACAAGATAGAGGAGGCGGTGTCGAAACAGGTGCAGATGTCTGGTGGGCTCACCTGCGTACTGGGCGGCTCCTTCAGCAGCCAGCCGTACCGCTGCACCGTCGGGCGGCAGGAGATCCTCCACGCGGCCAGGTGGTTCTCTGCGCTGTATGTCGCCGGAACGCTGGCGCTCGACCTGCTGGTGGCGGTGGTCAGCAGGGGCGGGCCGGATGTACGCGTGAAGCTGGGCTACCCGGACGTGCGCATGGAGGGGAGCTGGGGCTACGCCGAAGGGAGCGGCCTTGCCGAGGTGAGCCGCGACCTGGACCTGCGCATCGTGGCTGCGCCGCTGTTCGAGGTGGCCGACCTGCGAGTGGACGTGACGGCGCTGCTGTTCGACCTGGCGGCCACCGCGTTCCCCCACGCGGCGTCACTGATCCTGGTGGTCAAACACTTCGTCCACCGCCTGCTGTCCACGGGCGAGACCCGCCTGCGCGTCTGGCTCGAGGCGCGCGGCAAGGCGGGCGGGGAGCTGCGATACTCGGCGAAGCAGGTGATGGTGCCCGGCGCAAGTCCAGCACAGTCTGCGTCCGGACGCATGGAGGGAGGCTTCCAGCTGGGCGTCCGCACCGAGGCATCGGTGGGCGGCGACGTGCTCATCGCGCGCACAGGCGCCGGGCTCGACGCGACGGTGGAGGGAGGGCTCGACGCGCGCATCGATGCCCGCCAGGGCAAGGATGGAGCGCCCGCCTGGCAGGGGGAGCTCGGTTCGCGGGGGATCAGCCTGTACGGGGCGGTCTACCTCAACTGGGACGTGCGAGTGACGAGCCTGAGAGAGCTTCTCGGCCAACAGATCAAGCGCAGGGCGAGGGGCATCCTCGGGGGCGCGGCCCACCTGTTGGAACCGGCGGTGGACCACGCCCTGGATCTGGCCGCCAGGAGCTCCGTGGCCGAGGCCGTGGAGGCGGGGGTGCGGCACATCCAACAGAAAGCGCAGGAACAGCTGCCTGAGGCTGCGCGGTCGGCAGAAATGCGCAAGACGTTCGCGGTGGAGCTGATGCAACCGGTAACCCTGGCGCTGTCACCCGAGGGGTTCGCCCTGCGCGAGGGGCGGGTAAAGGCGTGACGCCGGGACCGGGGAGGCCCCGCTACATGCTCGCCGTCAGCGGCGGGGGCGCCCCCTTCGAGGTGCGGGTGAACGACTGCCCCGTGCTGCGCGAGCCCGAGGGGATGAACCTGCAGGTCACCCTGGACGTGAACCACTGGATGCGGAGCGGCGCCAATGTCCTCTCCTTGCGTGTCGACTCGGCTCGTGGGGCATGCGAGGCCCTGGTTCAGCGCGCCGACCTCGACCGCCCTCGCGAGACGCCCGCGAGCGTTGCCATGCTTCGGGCGCCGCGAACGGTAGGCGCCGATCCGCCGGTGCTGACCCGTCACCTGACGTTCGGTGCCGAGCTGCCCATGCTGCCCTGGCGCTGGGACCGCCAGAAGCCAGCCGAATTCAAGCCCCGGGACCGGCTGCTCTGTACAGATGAGGTGTACGCTCTGCATGCCGCGCTCCTGGCGGGCGACCTCGCCGCGGCCGGCGAACGGCTGGAGCTCAAGTCGGAGGAGCTGTGCCAGGCGCGCTACATCGACCCGGACCAGCGACAGGCCGAGCTTCGGGCGCAGCTCACGCCACTGGTCGACCCCGAGTCAGGCTGGCGGCTCGAGCCGCTGGATCCGGCGAGCCTGGACTTCGGCGACTGTGCGTCCGGGCGGATGGTCAGGGCAAGCAACAAGCAGACGGGGGCGTCGCCGCTGCTCTTCGTCAACATCAGCGACGGGCTCGTGGCGGCCATGGAGGTCTTCCTGTGCCGCGAGGGCGCCATGCAGTGGCGGATTATCAGGTAGCCTCACGATGAAAGAATACAAAGGACGTGTTGAATGCTGAATGATATGAAGCCTGGCAGGCATAGCTCTGGGAAGGCACGGACATTCACAACATGGCTTCTCCTCGGCTGCGTTCAAGCGTTCTTGATAAATTGCGGGTCTGTTACCAAGGGAGATCCCGGCGACGCGGCCCCGGGTAATGTCAGCGGAGTCGATCAATCCACTCCAGATGGGTCAGTTGCAGACTCCTGGCGGAAAGACGCGCCGGTCATAGACTCCATGGTGGCGGACGTAACCCATTCGACGCCTGATATGAAAGCTGCCGACCAGGGATTGCTCGATCAATCTGCTCCGGACGCGCTCACGCAGGATCAGGCCACCATGGACCAAGCAGCTCCAGATCTGACACTCCAGGTTCCAGGGACATGGATACCCATCAAGCCCGGCGTGTTCCAGATGGGGTCACCCTCATCCGAGGACTGTCGCTGCAGCGCGAGCTCCTGCAGCGAGACCAAGCACCAGGTGACCCTCTCCAAAAAATACGAGATACAGAAGACGGAGGTCACCCAGGGCCAGTTCAAGGCGGTGCTGGGCTATAACCCGTCCAACTTCTCAAGTTGTGGAAGCTCCTGCCCTGTGGAAATGGTGAACTGGCATATGGCTGCGAGTTACTGCAACGCTCTATCCAAGATAGCGGGTCTGGTTCAATGCTATGCATGCTCGGGCAGCGGTAAGGCTGCCTCGTGCAAGGAGACCGTGGCGACCCAGGGAAAGGGGATCTACTCCTGCAAGGGGTACCGCTTGCCGACCGAGGCGGAGTGGGAACATGCGTACCGCGCTGGTAAGACCTCGGCCTTGTACAATGGCAACGTCTCCAAGGCATACTGCAGCACATGCAACACCAAGGACCCGAACGCGGACGCCATCGGCTGGTATTGCTACAATTCGGGCAATAAGACGCACCCCGTGGGCAAGAAGTTGCCGAATGCGTGGGGCCTTTATGACATGGCGGGCAATGTAGCCGAGTGGTGCCATGGCCGGTACGGCGCGTTCGGGTCCACTCCGGTGACCGATCCCCCCGGAGCCAGCGCTGGCACAAACCGCGTCGTTCGTGGAGGAGCGTGGTATTCGAACTCCGAGTATCTGCGCGCGGCGTTTCGCCTCAACCGCTCGCCAAACATGCAATTCTATGGCTTTGGATTCCGCTGTGCACGGTCTTTGCCATAGGCAAAATCGCCAACGGGGGAAATCAACGTCGCCTGAGGTGGGACGATCCTCGGCGCAGCGTCAGTACAGCACCACGCCCTTGCCGCTGTTGTACAGCTTGAGGATGGTCTGCTTATCCAGCTGGTAGTCCCAGAGCAGGACCTCGTCGATCCACCCCGAGAGGAAGTAGCTTAACTTGTTGACCTTTTGGTCGAATGCAGCGCCGATTAACCAGTTGGTGAGCGTCTTTGGCGACTTGTACAGTCCATTCTTGAATTGGTCACCCCATGAGGTTGACTCCTGTCCATCGAGCCAGATCCTGCCGTCGTTTTTCACGCCGTCCCAGGTCAGACAAATGTGATGCCATGCCTTCGACATACCGGTCTTCGCCAGCTGCGGCGTGGTGCCGCTGTCGGAGTCGACTATCTCGGCAGCAAGACCGTTTGCGCTCGGATAGTTGATGACCACGGTTGGTGAGCCTTCCCTGGTAAGCACGTAGCCCTTGGTCGAGTTGTTGGCCTGCTCCTTGAACCAGAGGCAGACCGAGCCCGAGGTCTCCATCTTGATGGTGGCCAGTGACTTTCCCCAGCCCAGGTCGATGTACTTGCTGCCGGAAAGCGTCGCGCACTCCCCCACCACGCAGCTGCCAGGGGCCACGGCGCTTACTCCCTTGGCTGATCCCAGCGCTGTGACCTTCCCCGACACC
>CAZLEO010000419.1:0-6489 GCA_964558555.1 uncultured Rickettsiales bacterium
GCCGCACCAACCTGCCGGTCAACACCGCCTTCCGCGGCTTCGGCGCTCCCCAGGCCATGTACGTGATGGAGGCGGCCATCTCGGCCGCGGCCGACGCCATGGGCGTGGACCGGGCCGAGATCCAGAAGGCCAGCTTGCTGACCGAGGGCGACACCTTCCACTACGGCCAGGAGGCCCAGCGCTGCCACGCCCGGCACTGCTGGGAGGCCGCCGAGGAGCGGTTCGGCCTGGCCGCGCTGCGCGCCGAGGTGGACGAGTTCAACCGCACCCACGACGAGCACAAGAAGGGCCTGGCCCTGTTCCCCCTGTGCTTTGGCATCTCGTTCACCAAGACCAGCCTCAACCAGGCCGGCTCCCTGGTGCACGTGTTCTCCGACGGGTCGGTGACCGTGACCACCGGCGTGATCGAGATGGGCCAGGGGGTCAACACCAAGATGGCCCAGGTGGTCATGGAGACCTTCGGGTTGCCGCCGCACCGCGTGCGGGTCGAGACCACCAACACCACCCGCATCGCCAACGCCTCGCCCACCGCAGCCAGCTCCGGCGCCGACCTCAACGGCCACGCCACCTACATGGCCTGCGAGGCCATCCGCGAGCGGCTGCTGAAGACCGCGGCCGAGGAGCTGGACTGTCCGGTGGGTGGTCTGCAGCTGCGCGACGAGCGGATCTACAACCACGGCGAGCCCACCGACCTGGACTGGGCGACCCTGGTCCTGGCGACCTACGAGAAGCGGCGGTCCCTGTCCGAGCACGCCTGGTACGCCACGCCGGGCATCGACTTCGACAAGGGCGCGGAGAAGGGCCACCCCTTCAAGTACCACTCGTACGGGACGGCCGTGACCGTGGTCACCCTGGACTGCGTGCGCGGCACCTACGACGTGGACGCGGTGCGCATCGTCCACGACTTCGGCGCCTCCATCAACGAGGGCATCGACCGCGGCCAGATCGAGGGCGCGCTCGTGCAGGGCATCGGCCTGATGTCCATCGAGGAGCTGACCCTCTACCCGGACGGCAGCCTCAAGACCAACTCCCTGGCCAGCTACAAGATCC
The DNA here is from genome assembly GCA_964558555.1 of uncultured Rickettsiales bacterium. Classification (GTDB taxonomy): domain Bacteria; phylum Myxococcota_A; class UBA796; order UBA9615; family CAYRNR01; genus CAYRNR01. The sequence continues at coordinate 1,051 of CAZLEO010000419.1, forward strand.
CCGACATCTACACCGCGCCGGGGCAGGTGGTCATCGAGCCCCTGGGCAAGGCGGGCCCGCCCGGCGCCATCTTCGGCTCCAAGGCCGTGGGCGAGCCGCCCCTGTGCTACGGCATCTCCACCTACTTCGCCGTGCAGGACGCCATGCGCGCCTTCAACCCCGACTGCACCGTCCAGTACGAGGCGCCCATGACCTACCAGCAGTGCCTGCTGGCGCTGTACCCCGACGCGAGGTGGTAGTCCGGTTTCCGTCCGTCATGCGGTAGAATGATCTCTCCGAGGAGCAAGCTCACCAGGGGAGATACACGCCTTGCAGACGACGACCAAAGAGACCGCTGCCCGGGGTCCGCAGACCGCAACCGAGGGTCCTGGCGCGGGTGGCGACCCCCTCGCCGTGCAGGAGATGTCCGACTCCCTGGCCGATCCGCTGACCGACCCGCTGCAGTGCAGCGGCGACGCGACACCCGCGGTGGACTTCACCCCGGCCGCGCCCGACGCCTGCTCTGCGGACGAGGACGGCGAGGCCGCCAGGGCTGCCAGGGCCGCCGAGGCTGCGGAGTCCGAGGCCGCCATGAAACAGCGGCGCGAGTGGTTCGACAAGCTGCTCAAGCTGCACAAGAAGCTGGGCCGCTACGAGCGGCTGTGCCGGGATCAGCGATCGACCCACGGCTCCATGGCCCGCGCTGGCGGGGCCAGCTCCGGCGCCTCGGCAGACTACGCCCGCGAGTACGCCGCGCTGTACGAGAAGGTCAAGACCACCACCAAGATCATCACCCGGGTCATCCTCGAGGTCAGCGACGGCCACGGGAACGTGCTGGAGCGCATCCACCCGAACTACTACCGCCAGAAGTACACCGAGATGCTGGCGAAGATGGTCGACATCGAGGTGGACATGGAGATGAACCGCACCTCGGGTCGCCACGACATCGAGGTGCGCAATGCCGAGGACGCCATCGCCGCGGCCGAGCAGATGCGCGGCATCCTCAAGAAGTCGTCGGTCATGCTGCTCAAGGCCGGCGCCATCGCCATGGGCTGCCCCCCCGAGCTGGCCGACACCCTGTCCAAGCACTACGGCACCTGGCTCGACACCCTCGACGTGGCCGTGGGCGACCGCTGGATCCTCCAGGGCCGCGACACCACCCCCGAGGAGCTCAAGACCATCTACCTCGCCCAGCTGATGAAGCTCGCCGTGGACGAATGCCACGGCAAGTTCATGGGCCAGTTCCTCGAGCACGACATCACCCAGAAGATCTGCGACACCCTCGGCGCCAACATGTTCGCCGACGTCATCAAGGGCACCATCGACCTGGCCTTCGTCAAGTGGGGTCCGACCCTGACACCCTCGCCCGCCAGCGTGCTCAAGGCCCTCAAGCAATCCATGGCCGCCAAGGCCCAGGACATGCAGGACCGCATGTCCTTCGACTGGACCAACCAGGGGTTCGTCAACTGGCTCACCGACACGTCCATCGACGCCATGGACTACGCCCTGACCGAGGCGGCGAAGAAGAAGGGCGGGCACCGATAGCGGGGGGCAGTTCAGGGCAGGGGAGGTGACCGCCGTGTCCACACCAGGAGCCCGACCGCTGTGTCTCGTCACGCTGATCCTCGCGCTGGCTGCGCCAGGGTGCGCGGACCGCTGGGGTGACGACGACGACGACGCGACCGGCGACGACGACACCACCGCGGGCGACGACGACACCACGGCCGGCGACGACGACACCACCGCTGGCGACGACGACGACGACGCGGTGGACTGCGACCAGCCGGGCCGCATCGTCGTCGAGATCGACGGCGTGACCTACTTCGACCGCAGCACGGATCGTCTGCTCATCTGCGAGGATCTGGCGTTCTCGCCCGACCAGTACGGCAATGGGCCCCCCGGCGCCCAGATCCAGGTCGTCCACGACGACCCGGGCTACCTCGAGGCGCTGCTGCTGGGCTTCGAGGACGATCACCACAACTGCGAGGAGAAGTGGGGATTCGTCTACCTGGCCGGCACCTGCGCCGACGTCTGGCTCGAGAAGTGGAACTGGAACGCGTGCAACGTCGAGTACCAGACCGACCTGATGAAGCTCGAGACGTGGATCGACATGGACGGGGACTGTAGCTACGGCCACGACGAGAACGACGAGCCGTACTCCAACCAGGGCGTCCACTGGGACCCGAGCCACGCGTACACCTTGCAGATCTCCTGGGAGTGATGGACGCGGTAGAATGGGAGGGGGGGAGTTCCTGGATCGGGTTCGAGGCCTGGCGCGACAGGCGAGGAGGAGCCCCGATGAGTACTACGAGGATCGGCCTGATGGCCGTGATCGGCGTCTTCGTGTGGTTGGGCTGTCCGGACGACCGTTCCGTACAGGACGATGACGATACGTCGGCGGGAGATGACGACGATACCGCTGCCGACGATGACACGGGTGACGACGACACCTCGGCTCCCTGTACAGACGAGGACGGCGATGGATACGGCGCGCCCGGCTCCAGCGACTGTCCCCAGGCCCAGGTGGACTGCAACGACGTGGACGCGGCAGTCCATCCCGGTGCCGAGGAGGCGTGCAACGAGGTCGACGACGACTGCGACGGGCTGATCGACGAGGGCTTCGACCTGGACGAGGACGGCATCGCGGACTGCCTCGACGACTGTCCGGTCTACGCGGACGCAAACGTCCCGGCCGGCGGTTCGGGGCGGTACGACGATCCTTGCGCGTCCATTGCCGAGGCCATCGTCGCGCTGACCGACGGCTGTCTGGCCGTTCGGCTCTACCCCGGCACGTTCGAGGAGGTGGTGGACTACGCAGGGCAGGACCTTGACATCGCTTCCCTGGAGGGGCCCGAGGTCACGGTCATCGAAGCTCCAGCCGGCGGCACGGTGGTGACCATCGCCAGCGGCGAGACGGCGGCCGCGACGCTGCGTGGCGTGACCGTGCGCGGCGGGACCGGGACCGCGGGCCACCCCGGGACCGATCCGGCGCTGACCTACGGCGGCGGCCTGTTCTTGTACGGTGCCTCTCCCACGGTGACCGGGTGTGTCCTCGAGGACAACGAGGTGAACACCGGCTACGGCGGCGGGGCGTACCTGTACGAGTACGGTGGCGAGTTCACCCACAACCTGGTGCGCAACAACACCGCCATGAAGGACGACGACCTCGCCGGCGGTGGCGGGGGGTTGCGGGTGGAGTACTCCAGCGGGGCGTTCACCCACAACGTGTTCGAGGGCAACGAGTCCGTTGGCGTATCGGCGGATGGGGGCGCGATCGAGATCTACGACGGGGATCCCTGGGTGGCGCACAACCTGTTCCGGAGCAACTTCGCCACGGCCACGGGCGGCGCGATCCGCACGGCCTACTCCTCCACGACCATCCAGAACAACCGCTTCGTGGACAACGAACCTGACGCGGTCCAGCTCTCGTACGACGATGCCGGTCCCCTGACCCACAACACCTTCGTGGGCAACCACCCCTACACCCTGACGACACGGACCTGCTGCGGATACAGCGGCCCCGGACCGACCTGCAGCGTGACCCACAACGTGCTGGTGGAATCGGGCGAGGTAGCCGTGAGCGTCACCGGCAGCCTCTCACTGTCGGCGTTTGCCCACAACGACGTGTGGAGCGCGGGCGTGACCCTGTTCCAGGGCATGGACGATCCCACGGGCTCGGAGGGGAACCTCTCGGTGGACCCGCAGCTTCTGGACACGGCGGTCCCCGACCCTGCGGCGTGGGATCTCCACCTCGGGGCCGCGTCGCCCCTGATAGACGCGGGCGATCCGGCCCTGCTCGATCCCGACGGCAGTACCGCCGACATGGGCGCCTATGGCGGCCCGGCCGCGGGTCAGTGGGATGTGGACGGGGACGGATATCCGGAGTGGTGGCAGCCCGGTCCGTACGATCTCGTGGGGTATCCCGGCCTCGGGTGGGACTGTGACGATGGGGACGCCACGGTGTTCCCGGGCCAGGGGTGCTGAGGGGCCTCGTCTCTCCACCGGTGGCGGAACGCGGCCACCATGCTATGTTCACTTCCTTCGCGTCTCGACCATGAACAACGGATGAGGACATGACCCACGACTACCGAGTCCAGTGCTGCCCCAGGCACCTCGCGGCGGGCCGCCGCAATCAGGTGAAGGTGATCGACTGCACCATCCGCGACGGCGGCCTGATGAACAACTGGGAGTTCGACCACAAGCTGGTCAAGAAGACGTTCCGGGCCCTGATGAACGTGGGCGTGGACATCATGGAGGTGGGCTACCGCTCGTCCGAGAAGGTGTTCGATCCCGGCAAGTACGGCCGCTGGCGGTTCTGCTGGGAGGAGGACGTGCTGGAGGTGGCCGAGCGCAGCGACATGAAGCTGGCCACCATGGTGGACATCGGCAAGGTGGAAAAGGCGAACATCCCCAACTCGCGCGACACGCTGATCGACGTGGTGCGCATCGCCACCTACGCCCACCAGCTCGACGAGTGCCTGGAGATCGCCGAACACTGCCTCGAAAACGGCTACCAGGTGTTCCTGAACCTCATGGCCGTGTCCGCCATCACCGAGAAGGAGATGGACGACTTCCTCGAGGCGCTGGCCAGGACCCCCATCCAGCACGTGACGCTGGTGGACAGCTTCGGGGCGCTGTTCCCGTACCACGTGCGGTACCTGGTCATCAAATACCGCGAGTACCTCGGTGATCGCACCCTGGGCATCCACGCCCACAACAGCCAGCAGAACGCCTTCGCCAATACCATCGAGGCCATCAACATGGGGGTGGAGTACGCCGACGCCACGGTCCACGGCATCGGCCGCGGATCGGGCAACACCCAGCTCGAGCTGCTGCTGTTCTACCTCAACAACCCCCGCTACGACGTGGAGCCGCTGCTCGACCTGATCGAGGACTACGGCTACCTGCGCGACGACCTGCGCTGGGGCTACCACCTGCCCTACGTCATCACCGGCTTCCTCAACGAGCACCCCCGCTCGGCCATGGCCCTGATGGACACCGACGACCGCTACAAGGTCCTCGACTTCTACCGCCGGCTCAAGGGCAACAAGCCCGAAGGCTGGGGCACCCGCGGCGCCACGGGCAAGGAGTAGGCTCCGTGCAGGGGCTTTTCTCCTGGGGCCTGTTCCACGAGCTCCCGATCGTCGGCATCCTGCGCGGCTTCCACCCCGACGAGGTCGTACCCATGACCGCAGCGGCCTACCGCGGCGGCCTGCGCACCATCGAGGTGGCCATGAACTCCGAGGGCGCGGAGGACCTCATCCGGGCCCTGCGCGCCGAGTTCGACGACACCATGAACGTGGGCGCGGGTACGGTCCGCGACATGGACGAGCTCGCCGCCGCCGTGGACGCCGGCGCCGAGTTCGTCGTCACGCCGGTGGTGTTGCCCGGCGTCATCGCCGCGTGCCGCGAGCTGTCCGTCCCCGTTATCCCCGGCGCCTTCACCCCCACCGAGATCCA
>CAZLEO010000420.1:0-6488 GCA_964558555.1 uncultured Rickettsiales bacterium
CGTCATCGGCCACGTCGTCGTCGTCGTCGTCGCCCTCGCAGTCGGGGCTGCCGTAGCACCCGGGATCGTCGCAGTCGAACAGGCCGTCCTGATCGTTGTCCGCGCCGTCCGCGCACTCGCCCGCCTCGTCACCTTCGATTTCCCCGCTGGCGTCGTCGTCGTCGCCCGCTGCGCTGTCGTCGTCGTCGGCCTCGTTCCCGGGGCCCCCGAGAATCCAGGCCATCCCCATCAGGATCGCCAGAAGCTTCCACGTGGTCGTCATCGGTCTTTCCCTTCCGCCCCACCCATGGAGCTTGCTCTGCGTCGCCCGAACCGGGCTCAGCGGAGCCGTCCTTGTAGTGAAAGACCTCCTCGTCGTCAATCTTTATCCCGCCCTGCCCGCAGTGGCGGCTGACGAATTCATGAAGCTCCTTCACCCGCCGGCGGCGCTCCTCGAAGTCGTTGTCCCCGACCACCCAGTCCATGGACGCGCCCTCGGTCTGCACGCCCCAGCGGTCCGCGAGCTTGTGTTGCAGCGGCGTGCGCTCGTACACGCCGCACACGGTCACCGACGGCACCACGTTGGCCATGTAGGGCCCGCAGCGCCGCAGGAACTCCAGGGTCTCGCGGAACTCCTCGGGCCCCTCGTCGGGGTGGCCGACGATGAGGCTGAACTGGGGATAGATACCCGCGCGGTGCACGTCTCGGATGTACACCTCGGCCATGGCGGCGTCGTAGGGCTTGCCCATGGATCGCAGCACGGTGCTCGAGCCGCTCTCCAGGCCGTGGTCGAGCCACTCGCAGCCGGCGGCCTCGAGCTTGCGCAGGAACGGCAGATCCATGCCCTTGCGGATGTTGGCGCCGCCGCCCCAGGCGATGTCCAGGCCCGCCTCGACGACCAGGTCGCAGAACCGTCCGAGCTTGCGCAGGTCGCCGTTGATGGCCAGGTCGGCGAACTGGAACTCGCGCACACCGAACCGCTCGATGTTGCGCTTCACCTCGGCGAACAGGCTCTCGCCGCTGCGCTGGGCGTAGGGTTTGCCCCAGATGACGTTCTGCATGCAGAAGTCGCAGTTGCAGAAGCAGCCGCGGGCGAACAGCAGGGGCAGGCGGGTGGCGCGCCGGCTGTGGTCGGGCTCCCAGTACAGCGACAGGTCGAAGTCGTCGAAGTCGGGGAAGGGCAGCTCGTCCACGGCGGTGATGCGCGTGCGGCGCGGGTTCTCGATGTAGTGGCCGTCCACCAGCTGGAAGGTCCCCTCGATGCCCCGCAGCGGCCGGCCCGTGGCCAGGCGCACCAGGATCTCCAGCAGCGTGACCTCCCCCTCGCCCAGGGCCACCAGATCGAAGGCGCCGCGGTGCAGCAGCAGCCCGCCGAAGATGAACGGCTCGCAGTAGTTGCCCCCGGCCACGGTCACCACCCCGGGCAGGGCCTCCTTCACCGCCTCGGCCAGGTCGGCGATGAGGTGGGGCGAGTAGTTCATGGTGAAGCCCACCACGTCGGGCTGCTCGGCCACCACGGCCTCGACCATGGCGTCGATGACCGCCGGTCCCAGGGCGGGCTTGAGCTCGTCGTTCCAGCGCCGCTGATCCTGCCAGAAGTCGTGGTAGTCGGATTTCCAGAAGCGCCGCTGGTCGGCAGGCACCCGGTTGAACAGCTCCGCGTTGAAGTCGAACGCCCGCACCTCGTAGCCGCTCTGGCGCGCGAACGCGGTGAGGTAGGCGATGTTGATCGGCGGGGAGCGGACGTCCCAGACGGGCGGGTTGACCAGGACGACCTTGGGCTCGTTCATCGCGACATTCTAGCGGATCACCGGTGGCTCGACGGTGCCGAGGGGCACCGGACGGGACACCGGTCCCCAACCGCGGTCCACCAGCACGGTCTTGCCCGCGTAGCCCGTCGGCGCCTCCAGCGCGTCGAAGGTGTAGAAGTGATCCGGGTCCTCGATCACCTCGACCCTGCCCAGGGCGCCTCCGAGTCGCTCGTCGATCATCTGCACGGCCTGCTCGAGGCACTCGTCGCCCAGCAGGTCGTAGTAGTCATAGGGCGGGCCGTGGCGATCGAAGAGGGGACCGTCGGCGATGTGCAGTCGCACCGCGTGGTAGCGCGCTTCCTCGGGATCGGGCGTGGCCAGGCCGGCGAAGCCGGCGAAGCCGCCGAAGACGAAGGGCCAGGGTTCGGTGATGTGTCCTGGATCGCGGTCCGACCAGATCCAGTAGCAGCACTCGGCCGTGGGCGCCTCGGCCATGGGGCAGATGGCCGCTTCCGCCGCGGCGCGATCCCGCACGAGTTCCCACACGCCCAGCACGGCCTGGCCCTGGAAGTCCTCCGGATCCGCCTGCTTCACCAGCCGCTCGACCAGGGCGTCGCTGACGTGGTCGGACCGTGAGATCAGGTGGTGGGTGGTCATTCGGTGGCCGGTCTCACAGCGATTGAACAGGCGCCACAGCGGTCCCCGATACGCGTCGTAGTGTGTCAGCGGATCCGGCCCGACCGCAGACCACGCCAGCGGCACGGTGACGTTCACGGCGCAGATCGCCACGACCGAGACCACGAACACCGTCCGCAGGCGCGGGCGATGCTGGAGCCAGCTGCGGTACACGAGATCCAGGGACAGCAGGCACAGCAGGGTCAGGGGGACCAGCAGGCCGATCCAGTCCACCGCGTAGCCATAGTTGCGGATGGTCAGCGGCATCAGCGGCGCCTGGGCGATCAACAGCAACGCCAGCAGCCCGAGCATGGACCGCGTGCGCGTCTCTGCAGCATCCCCCACGTATCGCCGCATGGCGACCGGCAGCGCCAGCAGACCGGGGACGAACAGCAGCGCGAGTAGCGGCGGGTGGATGCCCAGCCAGCCCAGGAACAGCCCGATGTGACGGAACACGAACGACCACGGCATGGGTTCGAAGGCCAGCCCGGCGGACTCGACGCCGACGAAGTACGAGCGGGCCGCCCAGTACGCCTCGAAGGAGTAGATGGGCTGGGGGACGGGGTGGGGCCAGGGCACGAAGTACCACGCCCCCACCGCCAGGGTGATGCCCAGGCTGAGGCCGTAGCCACCGATCCAGGAGCGGAGGTTGCCCGAAGGGTCGCCCCATCCCTGCACGAACAGGGCCGCGGCCAGCCCGCCGTGGATCAGCGCGATGTCCCCCAGCACGATGGGGTGGGTGTAGAACCGCAGCCCCTGGCACACGCCCAGGGCGATCCACAGCGCCCAGGTCCGCCGCTCGGGTCGCCCCAGCACCCGCAGGGCCAAGAACAGCGCCAGCGCCGACAGGGCCATGGCGTGGAACATGATGTCGAACTTGCGGCTGTAGTTGACCACCATGGGCAGCGTGGACACCACCAACGCCGCGAGCAGGCCCGCGCGGTGCCCCAGCAGCTCGCGCCCGGCGAGGTAGGTCGCCAGCACGGTCAGCAGCAAGAACGGCAACCCGACCAGCCGGAAGACCGTGCGGCTCGCGCCAAAGGTGCCCAGCGCGCTCAGCAGGGCGGCCTGGGCCATGGGCGGGTTGGAGCTGCCGTCGCCGCGGACCAGCGTCTTCGCGAGCGCGGCCAGCCCCCCGCCGTGATCGCGCCACTGCACCAGCTCGTCCACCATCGCCACGGAGTAGAAGTTGTCGTGGTCGTCCGGGGCGCGGGTGTCCAGGCAGGCGAACAGGATCAGCGGCAGCGCCGTGGCGGCGAGCAACAACAGCACCGACACGGCTTCGAGGCGTCGGCTGCGGGCGTCGTGGATTCTCAACGGGGCTCCGTGGTCGGGGAGGATATCAGCCGCGCCCGCGGGTGCAAGTCAGCCGAAGTGGTCGAACCCGCTCGCCGACGAGGACATCTCCATGCCGCCGGGATCGACCCAGACCAGCCCGGGCTCCTCGACGATCTCGCCCACGTCGGTCAACGGCACGCCTGCCCGGTCGGCCGCGGCCAGGGCCGCCGCGACGGCTGCGGGCCGGACCGTGACGCACAGCTCGTAGTCCTCGCCGCCGCCCAGGGCCAGGGCCAGCGCGTCCGAGCCGGTGGCCTCGCCGAAGCGCTGGAGCGGTTCGGACAGGGGGATTCGTTCCAGCAGGACACGGGCGCCGACGCCCGATCGCTCGCAGACGTGGCCGAGATCCGAGGCGAGCCCATCGGACAGATCGATGGCCGCGCCCATCCCGTCCACCGTCGCCAGCTCCCGGCCCAGGTCCACCCGCGGCTCGGGGCAGGTGTGCCGCGCCAGCAGGGGCTCGCGCACGTCCGCATCCAGCGGCGGGGGCTCGGCGGCGAGCAGCAGGGCCAGCCCGGCGGCGGAGTCACCCAGCGTGCCGCTGACGAGCACCCGGTCGCCGGGGCGCGCCGCGTCCCGCCGCAGCACCCGATCCGGCGGCGCGAGCCCGGTCAGCGTCAGCGACAGGGTCAGCGGCCCCAGGCTCGCGGTGGTGTCCCCGCCCACCAGGGTCACACCGTGGCGCGCGGCCCGGGCGTAGAGCCCCGTGTACAGGGCGTCGAGGAACACCGGCGACACGTCCCCGGGCACGGCCATGGCGATCACCGCGTGGGCGGGCCGGCCGCCCATGGCCGCCACGTCCGAGAGGTTCACCGCCATGAGCTTGTCCCCGATGGACGCGGGTTCGGCCTCGCGGACGAAGTGGATCCCCTCGGTCATCAGGTCGGTGGTCACCAGCAGGCGCTCGGCGCCGCCCACGTCCAGCACGGCGCAGTCGTCGCCCACGCCCAGCTCCACGCCGCGGCCGGCTGCGGGGCCCAGGGAGGTGAGGCGCCGGATGAGGTCGAACTCGCCGAGATCGCGCAGGTCGTCGGTCATGGCCGTAGCCTACCCGAGATCGCGGGGGGCGGGAGCGGGGTCAGGCGCTCTTGCGCCGGACGAGCCCGCGGATGACGCGGTACAGGGCGTAGGCGAAGGCGAACAGGACCACCAGCCACGGCGAGGCACCCACCACCAGCAGCACCAGCCCCTTGGCCACGGTGACCATGGCCTCGATGGACCCCATGAACACGTCGCCGATGGTCTGACCGAAGCCCGGCGGGTCCACGGCCGGCTCGTACGGGTTGCGCACGGAGACGTGGATCGTCAGCGTGGCCAGGTCGACCTGGTCGGCCAGCACGCGCAGGCGGCCCTCGGCGCTCTCGATCTCGCCTCGCACCCGCGCCAGCTCTCGCTCCACGGCCAGCACGTCGCCCAGATCGGCGGTGCGGTCGTCGAGGATCTCCAGCAGCCGCTTCTCCGTGGCCTTGCCGTTGTCGATGCGGGAGCGGACGTCCACCCACTCCTCGGTGACGTCCTGGGTGGAGATGTTGAGGCTGTTGACCTCCACCTCGGCCTCGGCCCAGCCCACCAGCTCGTCGAAGTGATCGGCGGGCACCCGCACGGTCAGCGTGGCCCAGCTGACGCGGCCGGACCAGTGGTCCAGGTTGGCGTCGGACACGAACCCGTCCATCTCGGCCAGGCGGGCGTCGAGGGCCTCGCGGAACGGCGTGTAGTCCTCCACGGTCACGGAGATGTCGCCGGTACGGATGAGCTTGCGGCCCTCGGAACTGTCGGTGGTCTTGCGGTCGCGGTAGTCGTCCGCGCCGCCGCCGCCCTCGGACAGGCCCGACACGAGCCCCCGCTCCAGGGCGGGCGAGGCCTTGCTCTGCGGCGCCGAGAGACCCGGCGCCTCGTCGGCCATGGTGTAGTCCCCCCCGTAGCTGGCGCACCCCCAGGGAATCAGGGGGACCAGCAGGCACACCAGTGCGATGGAAATCCAGATCCGGGCGTGGGTCATGACGGCCTCCTCGGACGCTCGGTTCCTTACGACACGCGATGGGCTGTTCAGGTTCCGTCGAACCGTCAAGAGGTCGGCAGAACGGAGTCCAGTGCGTCGATCACGGATTGGGGTTCGGTCCAGATGGTGAGGAACTGCTCGAGGTGGATGAAGCGCTCCACCGCCCCGGTCGCCTCGGTGTTGCACGGATCGGGCGATCCGTTGACGTAACGACCCTGGACGTTGGTGGTGCCGCAGTACCGCACGTCGGTGGGGGCGTCGGTGCCGGGGTTACAGGCGGTGACGTACTCACCGGAGAGGTGGTCGCGCAGGGCGCCGGCGAACAGGGCGACGGGCGTGTCGGCTTCGGTGGCGTCGTGGGTGCCGTTGGACACGCTCACCCCGGACATCCAGAAGCCGTGCATGGACATCACCCACTCGTCGGCGAAGTGATCGGCGAGGACCTCGTGGGCCACCTGGTAGTGGCTGTCCACCACGTGGGCCTGGTCCGACTCGCGGTAGGGCTCCGAGGAGCCGCACACCGAGGTGGTGCCGTCGCAGCCGGCGGGATCGCTGTTGGAGCAGCGGTGGTTGCCGGTGATGATCAACGCCCTCCCCTGGACCTGCTCGAAGGTCGCCACGGCCTCGTCGAGCACGCCGTACTCCAGCCACACGTGCGGCGCCCCCAGGATCAGCGGGCGGGCCCCCGCCGACCGCACGGCGAACACGGCGTGCCCCGATCCGCGCGTGTCCGGGCGGAACAGCAC
>CAZLEO010000421.1:0-1584 GCA_964558555.1 uncultured Rickettsiales bacterium
GGGGCGGACAACGACTGTGACGGGATCGTCGACGAGGACGTGGACGCGGACCTGGACGGCGACGGGCAGTCGCCGTGCCAGGGGGACTGCGACGACACGGACGCCACGGTCCATGCCGGCGCGCCCGAGATCTGCGACGGCCTGGACAACAACTGCAACGGCGTGATCCCGGCGGACGAGGTGGACGGCGACGGCGACGGCCACCTGGCGTGCGACGACTGCGACGACGCGGCAGCGGACGTGAGCCCGTCAGCGTTGGAGACGTGCGACTATCGGGACGAGGACTGCGACGGCGCCGTGGACGACGGCTTCCTGGTGGACGGCGCCTACGTGGACCACGGCAACTGCGGCTACTGCGGCAACGACTGCGGCTCGTACGCCTTCGACAACGCGGACGCGCTCTGCGACACGTCTCTGGCCCTGCCCGCTTGCGTGCCCAGCTGCCTGTCCGGTTTCCATGACGTCAACGGGGATCCCGACGACGGCTGTGAATGCGAGTACCTCGGGCCCCTGGACGATCCCTTCGACGGTGTCGACGCGGATTGCGACGGCGAGGATGGGCAGCCGGTGGACGCCATCCACGTCTCCGAGGCCGGGAGTCCGGCCGGTGCCGGCACGCCAGACGATCCGCTGGACAGCATCCACGACGGTGTGCTGGCTGCGGCGGCCCAGGGTCTCGAGTACGTGCTGGTGGCAGAAGGAACCTACGTCGAATCGGTGGAGCTCGTCGCAGGAGTCTCCGTGGTGGGCGGGTACTCGCCCGATTTCTCGCAGCTCGATGCGGACAACTACGAATCGCTCGTGGTGGGCCTGACGACGAACGCCACCGTGCCCGGTACGTTCACGCTCCGCTGCGTGGCGGGCGTGGCCCAGCGTATCCAGGGATTCCACGTGTTCGGCACGACACCCTGGGCGGACGGAGATTCCAGCTACGGCATCTATCTGCAGGACTGCGACGATTCGATCGTGGTCGCAGACAACCTGATCGAGGCAGAGCCGGGAGCGGCCGGATCGGATGGTTCGGACGGAGGCGACGGGGTGGGCGGTGTCGACGGCTCGGACGGATCGCGCGTCCAGTGGACGGATTGCGTGAGCCCGCCGGTTGGGGGCGAGGGCGGCAGCCTCACCTGTTCGGGGCACGTCGTGGACGGCGGCGGCGGGGGCGGGATCACCTGCCCGATCCTGAACTCCGGCTACCAGCCCGATGGAGGGACCGGCTCGGGCTTGAACCCGGGTTCGGGGGGCGACGGCCGCCACAACGCCATCCAGTACGTGGACGACTGGTGTGACGTCTGCTACGTGCCGTTCGGCTACGGAGCGGGCGACAACGGCGTGGACGGGGGGGACGGCGCCGCGGGCACGGCGGGCAATGGGTGCAGCGATCCCAGCGGCGTGGTCGTGAGCGACGTCTATGTCTCCGGCGTGGGAGAGGGCGCCGTGGAGGGGGACGCAGGATCCGGCGGTGGCGGTGGAGGCACCGGGTCGGGAGTGGAGTACAGCTGCGACACGGACGACATCACCGGGGGGACCGGCGGTGGGGGCGGCAGCGGTGCGTGTGGTGGAGCTGGGGGCTCCGGCGGCAGC
>CAZLEO010000421.1:1594-6472 GCA_964558555.1 uncultured Rickettsiales bacterium
GGTGGGCGGGGGGGGTGGGGGGGGGGGGGGGGGGGGGGGGGGGGGTGGGGTGGGGGGCGCCGGCGGGGGGTGGGGGGGGCGGGGGTTCCTTCGGGCTGTTCCTGACCTACTCGGCGGCGTCGGCCACGCTGCCGATCCTGCTCGACAACGAGGTCTACGCCGTGGACGGCGGCCCTGGAGGCTACGGCGGCCATGGCGGCATGGGCGGCGAGGCCGGCGTCGGCGGATTCGGCGGGGAGCTCACGTGGGGCGACACCTTCTGCGGCGACATCGGTGGCGACGGCGGTTCGGGTGGCGACGGTGGGCATGGCGGCGGCGGCGGGGGCGGGTGCGGCGGCCCATCATACGCCCTGTACGTGTGGGGAACGCTGCCCCTACCCCAGTACGGCAACGGCAACATCCTGCACCACGGATCGGGCGGGGACGCCGGCGTGGGTGGCTTCGGACCGGGCGGCACGGACGGCGGTGACGGTGCGCAGGGCGAGTGGGGCAGCAAGAACTTCTGAGCATCTCGGGGGCCTCGGACCGGCGCGGGAGATCGGGTGGTTCCGACTCCAGGTGCTACACTGCCGCGCGAGCGGGAGTTCGAGACGACATTGTCAGACCACCGACGAGACCCCCAACATCGCTGGATCGGCGTGCTGCTGGTCGCCGCGATGGTGCCGGGTTTCGCACTCGCCCAGGAGACGACCGCCGAGGAGCTGGCGGTCCGCGCCAACGACGTGCACCAGACCTGGTGCGCTGACATCTACGGCGCGGAGGTCTCCGCCGCCGCGGCGGGGTACCGGGAGGTGGCCGACGTGTGGGCGGACCTGGACGTCCAGCTCGCCGAGACACCCGACGCGGCGCTGATCTACTGGCGGGGCGTCCTCGCCCAGTGTCTGGGGCAGGACGAGCGCGCGGCCGTGGACCTGCGCGCCTTCCTCGACCTCGTGGAGCAGGGCGGCGGAGAGGACGACGGCGACCTCTCGGCCATGGAGGGGGACGCGCTGAAGCGGATCGCCCGCATCGAGCGGCAGCGCAACCGCGCGCGGTGGTTCGCCGAGGCCAGCCCCTCTCGCCGGCGTCGGACCGGGGGGGCGGTGGTCCTCAGCGCCGGCGCGACCGCGGCAGCCATCGGTTTCGCCGTCAACGTGGGGGTGTACAACCGATACATCGGCACCAACGACTTTGCGACGTACAACTGGGCGGCCGGCGTCAGCCAGGCCGGGCTGGCCGTAGGGCTGGTCGGCGCCCTGACCGGTGTGGTGGGGGTCGTCCTGGTGGCGCTGCCGGTGGATGACTCGTCGCCCGGTGTGGCGCGGGTGTCCGTCGGGATCGGACCGCGGACCTGGCTGGAGGTGTCGTTTTGAGGCTGCACCACGCTGCGGCCCTGGCCCTCGCATTCCTGGCCTCGGCCTGCGTGTTCCCGCCGTGGGACGAGCGGCCCGGCGCGGGGGACGACGACGACACCACCCCGGATGAGCTGCAGACGGTCGAGCTGTTGTGCGTGAAGTTCGACGAGTGCGGCGGATCCAAGTGGGAGACCCCCGAGCAGTGTATCGAGGAGTTCCCCCTGTTGATGGCCGCCTGCGAGGACTACGCGGGCTTCTTCGACTGCGCCGCACCCTGCGCCGAGAGCGGCTGTGACGGGTTCATCACCTGCCTGGACGCGTGCTCGTGGAATCACTGCTTTCCGGAGGACTGAGGCTCAGCCGACCGCGGCCACCACGAGGGCGCGTACGCCCCGCACCATGTGCGCGCCGGACCCGCCGCCGAGAGCCCGCAGGACCGCGATCCGCTCATCGACGGACGACCGGTCCCCCCGACCCAGGCTCGCGACCACGGCGATCAAGGGCTCCGACGCGTGCGCGCCGGCGACGTGCAGGAGCATCTCCCGGGAGACCTCCGTGGTCGACGCCGCCGAGATCGTCCTGAGGACGGCCGCGACGCGCCGGGGCACGTCGGCCGGAAGGAGGCCGGCCCTGGCGAGGCGGAAGGCCGCGGCCGTGAACCCCACGAGCATGTCGTCCCCCGCGGGGGTGGAGCCCGTCCCCAGGCCCACCAGGCCGGACACGGCCGATCGCACGGCGTCGTCGGACGGTTCGCGGAGCTGGATCGCTCCCGCGAGGGCGTGCAGCGCGGCGTGCAGCCGGTGCCCCGCGAGCTGCTCGATCGAGCCGCCCGCCACCTCGTCGTCGCCCAGCCGCGGGATCTGCGCGCGGAGGATCTCCACCGAAGCGGGCCCACGCGGCACTGCGAGATCCACGCCGTCTCCGTCCAGCGGGAACGCCCGGGCGCCGCGGGACAGCGTCAGCAGGCCGCCCGCCAGCCCGACCTCGTCACCGCGGCCGGGGAGCGGGGCGCCTGAAGGCAGCGCGAAGCCCCAGGGCACCATCGCCTGGCCCGCCGTCTGGATCGTCAGCAGCCGGCCCGAAGGCTCCATGCGCGCGATGGCCGCGGTGGGGTAGGCGTCGGCCACGACCCCGCGCTGGGATCGGACGCAGCCGAGGAGCTGGTCGTCGAAGCGGGGGATCGATTCCCCCCTGGCGTGTACCGCTGGTGGTGCCATCGGTCTACAATCCCCGTCGAGGTGCTGCGACGTGGAATCCTGTCACACATTGCTCGAGGCGGTCGAGGCGGTGAGTACGCGCCGCGAGTGTATCGAGGTCGTCGCCGAGCGCGCCGCGCAGCGCGCGCGGGCCGACGACTGCAACGCCTTCGTGCTCGTGCACGACGACGTGGCCGAGCGCGCCGCGCGGGCGCCGGATGGTCCGCTCCGCGGCGCCTGTGTCGCGATCAAGGACAACATCGACGAGGCGGGCGTGGTCGGGGCGGGGGGGTGCGCGGCCTACTTCGATCGTGTCCCCGCCGCGGATGCCGCAGTGGTCCGGCGCCTCGTGGAGGCCGGCGCGGTGATCGTCGGCCGCACCAACATGCACGAGCTCGCCGACGGCGTGACCAGCGAGAACGTCCACCACGGGCCGGTGCACAACCCGGCGCGCCGCGGCCACCACCCCGGCGGCTCCAGCGGCGGCTCCGCGGCCGCGGTGGCCGCGGGCATCGTCCCGCTCGCCCTGGGCACCGACACCGGCGGATCCGTGCGTATCCCCGCCGCCCTGTGCGGGGTCGTGGGGTTCAAGCCCAGCGCCGGCCTCGTGCCGGATGACGGCGTGATGCCCCTGTCCACCACGCTGGACCACGTGGGCCCGCTGATCCGCACGGTGGCCGACTGCATCGCCGCGATGGACGTGCTGGCGGCGGCCGGCTGGGCCGTGGGCGATGCCCTGCCGCCGACTGTACGCGTGGGCGTGCTGGAGGGGTTCTCCGAGGAGCCCGCCGCCGGAGTTGGCGACGCGTTCGACACGGCGCTGCTGCGGCTGGCCGATATCGGTTGCGAGCCGGTCCCCATGGCCGTGCCCGAGCTCGCAGGTGGGCTGCGCCTGCTCTCGGCCATCTACGCCCCCGAGGCGGCGGCCTACCACGCCGAGGCGCTGCGTCGCGCGCCCGAACGATTCGGCGAGGAGGTGCGCGCGGACCTCGAGCGGGGGCTGCGCGCCGATCCCGCCCGCTACGAGTCCGCCCTACTGGATCGCGCCGACCTGGCCGCCCGCATCGACGCCTGCTTCGACCGCGCCGATCTGCTGGTCTCCCCCACCACGCCGTGCCCGGCCGCCCCCATCGGCAGCCCGGGCAGCCACGTCTACCTCTCCTACACCTGCCCGTTCAACCTCGGCGGCCACCCGGCCGTGTCCGTGCCCATGGGCGCGGTGGACGGGCTCCCGGTGGGCCTGCAGATCGTCGGCCCCCGCGGCGCGGACGCGCGGGTGCTCGAGCTCGCGGAGAGGTTTGCCGGCTGAGGATCAGCCGTTGTTGACCGACAGCATGTAGGCGCCGCCGTCGGGGCCGCCCTGCACGCGGTACACGTGAATGATGAAGCTGAAGCTGTTGTCCGTGCACAGCTCGTAGTTCTCAGTCACCGCGTTGGTGCAAGGGCACTCCCCCGCCGCGTCCCAGTTGAACTCGGTCAGATCGGTGGCGCAGGTCACGACGTTCCCGAGCGGATCCGGAGGGCTGACATAGAGGTTGCAGCTCGCGTCGTAGATCTCGAACTTGAAGTCGGAGTTCGGATTGGCCGAGAAGAACACGTCCACGTCGAAGGGATCACACGTGCCGTCCACGTCGGGCACGTCGGTGGCGGTGATGTAGTACCAGTCCTCGTCCACGGTCGGGAAGAAGTGGTCGTAGGCGATGTTGCCGGTGATGATCTCCGATGTGGAGGGGTAGTCGGTGAACGCGCTCCACTGGTTGACGGCCGTGGCACAGGTGTCGCCGCCGTGGGCCTCCCACTCGTCCTGCTCCACCTCGCAGCCGGTGAAGTAGTCGCTGTCCATGTCGAACCAGTCCGGATCGCAGCTGTCGATGACGCAGTCGCCGGCCACGCAGCCGGGCGTGCCGTTGGACACCGTACAGTTGCCCCAGGCCTCGTCCACGTTGCCGTCGCAGTTGTTGTCGATGGAGTCGCAGATCTCGGTGGCGCCCGGGTTGACGGCGGGCTGGAAGTCGTCGCCGTCGGCCTAGTCCTTGGCCGTGTAGTTGCGGTCGGGCATGCACGAGCACAGGTACGCATTGGTCTGGCCGTACATGTCCCCGTCCTGGTCGAGGTAGAACACGGTGCAGCCCGGCAGGTTGTAGCCGTCGTCGACCAGCCCGTTGCAGTCGTTGTCGTACGCGTCGCAGGTCTCGGGGTTGCCCGGGAACACGTCGGCGTTGTTGTCGTCGCAGTCCCCCATGCAGGTGGCCACGCCGTCGCCGTCGCCGTCGTAGCCCTCGTCCACGTCGCCGTCGCAGTCGTCGTCGAAGCCGTTGCACACCTCCACCGCCCCGGGGTGTACGGCC
>CAZLEO010000422.1:0-6378 GCA_964558555.1 uncultured Rickettsiales bacterium
ACGACGAGGCGACCGCGTTCCCGGGCGCGGCCGAGGCGTGCGACGGGGTGGACAACGACTGTGACGGCACGGTGCCGACGGACGAGGAAGACGACGACAGCGACGGATACCGTATCTGCGACGGCGACTGCGACGACGGCCAGGCCGCGTCCTTCCCCGGTAACCCCGAGGTGTGCGACGGTCTCGACAACGACTGCGACGGCAACGTACCCGCCAACGAGACAGATGGCGACGGGGACGGCTACCTGCTCTGCGCCGACTGCGACGACGGCGACCCCGACATCAGCCCTGCCGCGTCCGAGGTCTGCGACGGGATCGACAACGACTGCGACGGTTTCGACGACCTGCCCGACGCCGATGGCGACGGCCTGGGCGCCTGCGACGACTGCGACGACGCGGACGCCCTGGTGTACACCGGCGCCAACGGCGTCATCTCGGTGCCCGAGATGTTGCCCTCGATCCAGCAGGCCATCGACGTGGCGCAGGCCGGCGACGTGATCTGCGTCGGTCCGGGTGTCTACAACGAGAACATCGACTTCGACGGCAAGGACCTCGTGGTCGCGGGCGCCCCCGTGGGCCAGACCGTCATCGACGGTGGTATGGCCGGTTCCGTGGTCACCATGGCCGGCGGCGAGGGCGCGGCGGCCGAGCTCAAGGGATTCACCCTGACCAACGGTACGGCCAGCGACGGTGGCGGCGTCTACCTCTTCGACGCTAGCCCGGTCCTCACCGGCGTGACCATCAACGCCAACATGGCGCTGTCCGACGGCGGCGGCCTGTACGCGGGTGGGTCGTCGTCACCCACGCTGATCGACGCGGTCGTGTCGGAGAACCTCGCTGCGAACGGCGAGGGGGGCGGCGTCTTCCTGGCCAACGGCGCCGGCGCGGTGTTCACCGACGTCGAGATCTCCGACAACGTGGCTGACCTCAACGGCGGTGGCCTGTACGGCTACTACGCGGATTCGGTCGTCCTGGACGGCGTGACCCTGCTGGGCAACGAGGCCACGAACGAATCCGGCGGCGGGATGGGCTGTCGCAACTGTGACAACGTGGAGCTCGGCCGGGTGTGGTTCTCCGAGAACGTGGCCGGTGCCGAGGGCGGCGGCCTGTTCCTGGACAACATCGACTACCTGGTCGCGTCCGACCTGGTCGCTTCGGGCAACCTCGCCCTCGAGGACGGTGGCGGCCTGTTCATCACCGATGCGGCCGGCGAGCTGTCGAACCTGCGCCTGACGGGCAACCTCGCGGACGGCGGGGGTGGAGCCGCGTTCGACGACGCGTCCACCGTCGTGAACAACCTGATCTGCGCCGGCAACGAGGCGGACAGCTACGGTGGCGGTTTGCTGCTCAGCGGTGGCAACACTCCGACCCTGGACCACGCTGCGGTCGCGGGCAACCACGCCGGCGCCGCGGGCGGCGGCGTGTACGCAGGCTCGGGCTCGCCCTTCCTGTCTCACGTCTCCGTCTCGGACAACGTCGGCGATGGCGTGACCGGGGGGAGTGGGACCCTATCCCTTTCCCACTGTAACGCCTGGGGCAACTCTCCCGGCGACTACTCCGGGATGAGCGACCCGACCGGCAACGACGGCAACGTCTCGGTCGATCCAGCGCACAACAGCACCGCCGCTGCCGACCCCTTCGCGTGGGACCTCCACCTGCAGGTCGGTTCGGCCCTGGTCGACGCGGGGGATGGGACCGATCCCGACGGAAGTGTGGCGGACATCGGCGCGTATGGCGGCGCCGGCGCCGAGCTGTGGGACATCGACGGCGACGGCGCCCCCGAGTGGTGGCAGCCCGGGCCCTACGACGCCGTCACCTATCCCGGGGACGGCTGGGACTGCGACGACCTCGATCCGGACGTGTTCCCCGGTAACGGTTGCTGACGCCCCAGGAGCGCCCCATGACCCTCCGCATCCTCGCTACGCTCCTCGCCCTGTCCCTCCTCGCTGTCCCGGCGGCCGCCTCCACGGGCACCACCCTCGAACGCATCGAGCGCGCCCACCTCTCCGGCGAGATCGACCACGAGGAGTACGTCCTGTACCGGCTGTACCGGGTCGCGGACAAGAGCCTGATCCCGCCGGACCTCGTCGCCCCGACCGAACAGGAGCGCCCGCTCCGGTGCGGCACCCCCATGGTGCGCGCCGCCCGCGCCGCCGTGGACTGGATGAGCCCGGAGGCGCGCCTCGGCGTGGATCTGGTGCTGCCGCGCAATCCCCAGAACACCCTGGACTACACCTCGGACAACTTCTCGCTCATCGTCGGGCCCGACTTCACCGGCACCGAGGAGGACATCGACTGGTGGCTCGAGACCTTCGAGACCGCCTGGACCGTGGAGGTGGACGAGCTGGGCTTCAGCAATCCCCCGTGCACCAACGCCTACCTCTTCGAGGTCAAGCTCGCCAACACGGGCGGCTTCACCCCGCCGCTGTCCCACGACACCTGGGGCTACACGGATCACTCAGGGGACTGCCCCTACGTGGTGATGCACCCCGACTACGAGTTCACCGGCAACCCCATCGGCGCCGCCCAGGTCACCGCCGCCCACGAGTTCCACCACGGCATCCAGTCCGGCTACGACTGGTGGGAGGGCAACTACTGGATGGAGGCCACGGCCACCTGGGCCGAGGACCTGGTCTTCGACGACGTGGACGACTACATCGACTACCTCAACGGCAGCGAGGGCTGGCTCATCTACCCGGAGCTGGCGCTGACCTACGAGGACGGCTTCCACGAGTACGGCAACGTCATCTGGGTCAAGTACCTCGCCGAGAACTACGGCGGCGACGCCGTGATCGTCGAGGTCTGGAACCGCGCCATGAGCGTGGACGCCATCGAGGCCGCCGCCGGCATGATGGAGGCCCAGGGATCGAGCCTCGACGAGGGATTCGTCGACTTCACCGTCAAGCTCGTCACCCGCGACTTCGAGGAGGGGGAGCTGTACGACGACGTCTACTGGATGGCCGACCACGAGACCTACCCGGCGTCGGGTGCCCCCGACCGCTACCTCCCCCGCGAGCTCGGCTCCAACTACGTCTCCTTCCGCCCTTCGGGCGATCCGCAGGACCTGCGCGTCGAGTTTGCCGGCAGCCCCGACGACGACGGCAGCCCCGTCACCTGGGGCCTCGGCCTGGTGTCCGTCACGGGCGACGCCTACACCTACGAGATCCTCCAGGCCGACGAGGGCGGCCTGGCCGGCGGCTGGGTGCACGACCTCGGCGGCGCCGTGGACCAGGCCTTCCTGACCATCTCCGTGCTCTCGGGCGACTCGAACACCACGCCCGGCGTGGCGTACTCCTACGAGGCCACCCTCGGCGAGGCGCCCGAGGGGGACGACGACGACGATGACGACGACGACGCGAGCCCGGCGGACGACGACGACGACGGCGACGGAGACGACCAGGGGTGTGGGTGTCGCGCCGATGGCGGCGCCGCTGCTTCGACCTGGATGGGGCTCGCTCTGCTCCTGATCGCCGCGTTCGTGCGGAGATCCCGGCGGGAACCCTGACGATGGCGCGGTGGTGGCCCATTCGACCACGGCGAACAGCCACCGATTGAGGGAGGGGAACCCGTGATCCGGACCACCTCTTCGGAGCGCATGCGCCTCATGAGCCCGGCATTCGTGGTCTTCGCCGTGTTCTTGTTCGCGGGGAGCGCGGCGCGTCTGGTCCACCTCGGCCCTCCCTTGAGCGAGGTGGGCGTGACCACGGCGAGCGTCGGATCTGATCAAGGCGGCTTCTCCGGCGGCTGGCTGCTGATCGAGGTGGACGGCGTGACCCATCGCTGCTCCGCCGAAGGCAAGCTGCCCGTACCCAGCGTGGGTGTCGAGGTCCTCTACGATCCGTCGGATCCGTCGCACTGCCGAGAGGCGGATATCGTGGGCACCGTCTCCTCGCACGAGGCGAGGAGCTTGATGATGGGCGTCCTCTTCCTGGCCATCGGCTCCGTCGGTACGGCGATGCTGGTGACCGGCGCGCTGCGCAAGCGGCGGCGGATGCGGAAGATCATGGAAGAGGTCGACTGAGTCGCCGCGCTCTTACGGGCAGACCGGCAGCCCGATCACCACCTCGTTGTTGCCCTCGTCGCACTCGTTGTGCTCGCCCGTACCGCCGCCGATGTCGTCACCCACGGCGACCACGGCCACGGCAGCCAGGCCGTTCAGGGTCACCATGTCCAGCTCGATCTCCAGGGTCTCGGAGGTGGAGCCCATGGCCATGGGCAGGGTGGTCTCGACCAGATCGACCAGCGTGCGCGCGCCGCCAGCGTCCTCGGCGTAGATGGCGACCCAGATGCCGGCGGGCAGGTCCACGGCGCCCTGGTTGGCGGGGCGGATCAGCCAGTCGAAGGAGTCGGGGCACAGCTCGGGGCAGGTGGCGATGGACTCGACGAAGACGTCGGGGCCGTCGAGGGGGTTGGCGGTGCCGAACCCGCCCTGACGGAAGGAGTTGTACGTGGGCCAGTTGGGGGGCTCGACCACGGGGATGGAGCCGTCGTCGTTGACGTTGGTGATGTGGTACGCGTGCTGGTTCCACACCGGCCGGGCGGAGACCCAGTTGTCGAACTGGTCGCCGATGACGGTGATGCCGGTCCAGCCGGAGAAGGTGTAGTTGTTGCTCACCAGGACGATCTCGGCGTTGCCGTCGGCGTCCACGTCGGCGACCACGGGGTACTCCATGAGGGTGCCCGACGCGTGGTCGGACTCCTGGTACAGCACGGTACCGTCGGGGCCGGAGTAGATGTAGAGGTTGAGCTCGTCGGCGTAGACCACCTCGGAGATGCCGTCGCCGTCGAAGTCGAACACCGACGATCCCGTGCGCTGGGACGAGTTGTCCTGGGTCGTGTTGCTCCACAGCAAGGTGCCGTCGCCGTCGAAGACGTCGTAGGCGGAGTTGCCGGCGACGCCGATCTCGGGTTCGCCGTCGCCGTCGTAGTCGGCGATGGTCGGGGGGCCGCCGCCGGCGCCGCCCGCCAGGGAGACCGGACCCCAGAGGATGGAGCCGTCGTCGTCCTGGAGTCTGAGCGTGCCGCTGCTGACCACGGCGATCTCACCGCCGGCGTCGCCGTCGAAGTCGGCCACGGCCGGGTTGCCGTCGTCCTCGCCGTTGGCCCAGATGGCCGACCCGTCGGGGGCGTAGATGGCGTTGCCGACCACCACGTCGAGCACGCCGTCGGCGTCCACGTCCGCCACCGCCGACGAGCCGTACCAGTGCAGGGAGTAGTTGGTGCCGCTGCCGTACGCGCCCTCGCCCTCGAGGTCGCCCTCGTGGGAGAAGATGCGGTGGCCGACGATGATCTCGGCGGTGCCGTCCTGGTCGAGGTCGGCGATGGCCGGCGAGGCGCCGTCCTGGCCGCCTGACCCGCCGCCGGTCCACTCGTACACGCCGTCGTGGCTGATGCAGACGGGGTGGCCGTTGGTGTCCATGGTGATGATCTCGGGGAACCCGTCGGCGTCGATGTCGCCCACGGCGATGGTGCCCGCGCCGAAGATGTGCGCGCCGCCGGCCTCGTACAGGGACCAGTGCTCGCCGCTGCCGTTGCCGCTGACCACGCGCAGGACGCCGGCGCTGGAGTAGCCGCCGCCGGTGAAGGCGCAGGCGAGGATGTCGGGGGTGTCCTCGCCGGTGATCATGCCGTCGCCGTCGTCGTCGGTGATCTGGGCGACCACGGGCTGGGCCATGAACTGGTTGTAGCCGGCGTGGGTGGCCCAGGTGTCCAGGCGCCACTCCACCTCGGGGGTGAAGGCGCCCACGGGCGGCACGTAGGTGCAGCTGCCCAGCTGGGGCACGCCGGTCTGGGGCGGTGAGTCGCCGCACGGATCCGGGTCCTCGGCGCCATCGCAGTCCGAGTCCACGCCGTCGTACCAGTCCTCGGGTGCGCCCACGTACACGCTGGCGTCGGCGTCGTCGCAGTCGCCGTTGCAGGGGGTCTGGCCGTCGCCGTCGGCGTCGATCTCGTCGGCGGGGACCACGCCGTCGCAGTCGTCGTCCGCGCCGTTGCACAGCTCGGCGGCGCCCGGATGGACCGCGCCGTCGGCGTCGTCGCAGTCGCCGTCGCAGATCATGAATCCGTCGCCGTCGAGGTCCACCTCGTCGGGCGGGATCACGACGTCGCAGTCGTTGTCCGCGCCGTCGCAGATCTCGGGCGCGCCCGGGTTCGTCTGAACGTCGCCGTCGTCACAGTCGCCGTCGCACAGGTGATACCCGTCGCCGTCGAGGTCCACCTCGTCGGGCGGGACGATCCCATCGCAGTCGTCATCCACGCCGTTGCACTGCTCGGCCGCGCCCGGGTACACCGCCGGGTCTGCGTCGTCGCAGTCGCCGTCGCAGTCGGAGAAGCCGACCCCGTCGTCGTCGACCTCCGACCGCGGGCTAACCCCGGCGC
>CAZLEO010000423.1:0-6330 GCA_964558555.1 uncultured Rickettsiales bacterium
GGCGGCCCCCCCGGCCGACTCCGCCTGCACCACCACGGACCCGCTGGACGACGACACGGACGACGACGGCCTGATCGACGGGGTCGAGGACGCGGACCGCGACGGCGTGCAGGACCCCGGCGAGACCGACCCGGCTTCGGCCGACTCCGACGGCGACGGCATCCTCGACGGCACCGAGCTGGGCCTGACCGCACCCCAGGGCAACGACACCGACCCCGGCACCTTCGTGCCGGACGGCGACGGCGGCGCCACCACCACCAACCCGCTGGACGCGGACACGGACGGCGGCGGCATCGACGACGGCGTGGAGGACGCCGACCACGACGGCGTGTACGAGCCCCACGACTCCGAGTGCGATCCCAACGACCCGATGGATGACGGCCACTGCCTGGACACGGACGGCGACGGGCTGTCCGACGCCTACGAGCTGGCCAACGATCTCGACCCGTACGACGACGACACCGACGACGACGGGGTCACGGACGGGTACGAGGTGGACCACGGCATGGACCCGACCGAGGCGGACTCCGACGGGGACGGCATCCTCGACGGCACCGAGATCGGCCTGACCGAGCCCATGGGCGACGACACCGACCCCGGGGAGTTCGTGCCGGACGCCGACGGCGGGGCCACCACCACCGACCCCACCGAGGCGGACACGGACGGCGGCGGCGTCGATGACGGCGACGAGGACGCCGACCACGACGGCGAGATCGACCCCGGCGAGACCGATCCCAACGACCCGACCGACGACTTCCCCGGCGACGACGACGATGACTCCGCCGGCGACGACGACGACGACGACGTGGCGGACGACGACGACGACATCGGGGACGATGACGTCTCGGACGACGACGTGAGCGCGGACGACGACGACGGCGACCGCGACGGGTTCCTCACCGGTGGGTGCAAGTGCGCCGTGGGCGCCCCGTCCGTCAAGGCCTGGCCCGCCGCCGCGTTCGCCGTACTGGGGCTGACGCTGCTCATCCGACGCAGGCGCTGAGGGGGCTGACATGCGCAAGATCCTGGCATTGCTGATTCTGTGTTTCGCCCTCCCGGCGGCCGCCCAGGACGTCCCGGCCCTGGACGTCCAGCACTTCCAGCCCCACGCCGACCGCAAGGGGTGGTACGCCACCCACTCGGCCGACGCCCTGGACCTGTGGCAGCCCGCCTTCGGGTTGTGGTTCAGCTACGCGCGCGACCCGTTGCAGTTCGAGCTGCCCGACGGCACGCGCGAGTCCGTGGTCGGCTACATCACCACCCTGGACCTGCAGGCGGCCATCGGCTTCGGCTTCGCCGATCTGGCCGTGGACGTGCCGCTGCACCTGCGCCTGGCCGGCGACGGCCTGGGCGAGCTCGGCGCGGAGCCGTTCGCCTCCACCTCGGTGGGCGACATCCGCATCGTGCCCAAGGTCAGCTTCCTCGATCCCGACGAGCACGGCCTCGGCCTCGGTGTCGTGCTCCCCCTGACGCTGCCGTCGGGCTCGGAGACCGGCTTCACCGGCCGCTCCACCGTGGCCTTCCAGCCCGCCTTCGCCGTCACCGGCCTGGTGGGCCCGGTGCGCATCGGCGCCAACGTGGGCGCCCGCGTCACGCGCTCCGAGACCGTCCAGGACCTGTCCCTGGGCAACGCCTTCATGTACGCCGCAGGCCTGGGCTTCCAGGTCCACCCGGTGCTCGTGCTGCAGGGCGAGGTCTTCGGCGAGGTCCACAGCCAGGACCGCAACAACCCCGTGGAGTGGCTCGCCGGCGCCGCGTTCGAGCCGGTGCCCGGCCTGGGCATCCACATCGGCGCGGGGACCTCCATCGGCCACGGCGTGGGCGCGCCCGAGGGCCGCCTCGTGTTCGGCCTGGGCTACCGCGTCACGCCACCGGGCGACCGGGACGGCGACGGCATCCTCGACAACCGCGACTACTGCCCCGACGACCCCGAGACCCTCAACGGCTTCGAGGACTCCGACGGCTGTCCGGACGACGCGGACAGCGACGGCGACGGCATCCCCGACTCCGAGGACGAGTGCGCCGACGTGCCCGAGGACCGCGACAACTTCGAGGACGAGGACGGCTGCCCCGAGGGGGACAACGACGGCGACGGCATCCCCGACGAGGACGACCGCTGCCGCAACGAACCCGAGGTCCTCAACGGCGTGGACGACGACGACGGCTGCCCGGACGAGGGGCTGGTGCTCCTCGACAAGGCCCGCAACGAGATCATCATCTACGAGATGGTCTACTTCGAGCTCGGTCGCGCGGTGATCCTGCCCGCCTCCCACCGGGTCCTCGACGCCGTGGTGGACGTGCTGATCGCCCACCCCGAGATCCGCAAGCTCGAGGTCCAGGGCCACACCGACAAGCAGGGCTCCGCCGACTCCAACATGAAGCTCAGCCAGGAGCGCGCCAACGCCGTGCGCGACTACCTCGTCGCGCGCGGCATCGACGGCACCCGCCTCACCGCGGTAGGGTACGGCGAGTCCAAGCTCATCGAACCCGGCGACGACGAGGTCGCCCATGCCCGCAACCGTCGGGTGCAGTTCATCGTACTGGAGATGGACTGAGCCCCCCGAAGGACACCATGACATCCAACGACAACACCCCTCCGAGCCTCGCGGTCTTCTGTGACTACGAGAACGTGGCCCTGGGCGCCCGGGACGCCAAGCTCGAGGCATTCAAGATCAACCTGGTCCTCGAGCGACTGCTGGACAAGGGAAAGATCGTGCTCAAGAAGGCCTACTCGGACTGGGAGCGGTACAAGTCGGCCAAGCGCAGCCTGCACGAGGCCGCGTTCGAACTCATCGACATCCCCCACGTGCGCTACTCGGGCAAGAACTCCGCGGACATCCGCATGTGCGTCGACGCCCTGGACCTGTGCCACACCAAGAGCCACGTGGACATCTTCGCCCTGATCACCGGCGACAGCGACTTCTCGCCCCTGGTGTCCAAGCTGCGCGAGAACAACAAGCTCGTGATCGGCGTGGGGGTGCGCAACTCCAGCAGCGACCTGCTCATCGACAACTGCGACGAGTTCATCTTCTACGACGATCTCGCGCGCAAGAAGAAGGGCGGCAAGCGCGGCGGCCGGGCCAAGCCGCCGGCGGAGAAGCCCCCTCGCAAGGCCGCCAAGGCCGGGAGCAAGCCCGAGACCAAGGCCCCGCCGGCGAAGAAGGTCGAGCCCAAGGTGGACGCCGAGGAGGCCGTGGAGCTGGTGCTGGACACGGTCGAGTCCCTGTTCCGAGACCGGGACGACAACATCTGGGGCTCCATGGTCAAGCAGACCATCAAGCGCAAGAAGCCCGACTTCAACGAGTCGGCCTACGGGTTCCGCACCTTCAACCAGCTGCTCGAGCACATCGCCTCGCAGGGGTTGCTGGAGGTCCAGAAGGACGACAAGGGCGGGGGGTATCAGATCATCGGGTTCGGCGAGAACGCCTGACCCACGGGGTCCGCTTCAGAACAACGACCGCGCGATCCGCAGCCCCAGGTCGTTGTCCGCCTCCATCACGTCACCCAGGCGCCGCGCGGCGGTGCGGATCTCGTAACGGTTGCACGTCCACGATCCGCCTCGGGCCACACGCTGGTTGCTGGACCAGTGGCCGGTGGGGTCCACCGAGGGGCCGTTCTCCGGGTGGGGGTCGTACCGGTCCCAGACCCACTCCCAGACGTTGCCGCAGGTGTCGTACAGGCCCCAGGCGTTGGGGGCGCGGGTGGCCACGGCGCGGGGGGAGCCGTCCGCGTTCTCGTCGAACCACCCGGCGGTGTCGGGGACCTGCAGCCCCGCGTACGGACCCTCCTGACCCGCCCGGGCGGCGAACTCCCACTCGGCCTCGGTGAGCAGGCGGAAGCCGCGGGAGTCGCGGTTCCACGTCACGTTGCCGCCGTCGATGACGTAGGCCGGCTCGAGACCCCAGGACCGCGAGTAGACGTTGCAGAACAGCACCGCCTGGAACCAGGTGACGCCGTCCACGGGGCGCTGGGGGGCGAAGACCTCGCTGGGGTTGTCGCCCATGACCGCGGCCCACAGGGACTGGGTGACGGGGATGTTGGACACCAGGAAGCGCTGGCACAGCACCACCTCGTGGCGTTCCTCGTCGTCGCCGCGGCCCTCCTCGTCGGCCTCGCTGCCACGCCAGAAGACGGTGGGGCGGATCTCGACCCAGGCGAGCACGTCCTCGGCGAGCACGGCGCGCTCCACCTCGGCGGTGGGCTCGAGGTCCGGGATCTCCTCGCCCGCGCCCTTGAGCACGGCCGAGTCCGGCGAGAGGCTGATCTCGGGATTGGACGCCCAGTCCTGGTAGCCGGGGCCGGTCCAGCTGTCCATGTCGTCGAAGTCGGGATCGTCGTCCTCTTCCTCGGGGCCGCCGAGGGACACGGTCTGCCCGATCTCGTCCCAGCCGGAGGACATGGGGGTGAGGTCCCCGTCGGAGCTGTCGTGGGAGTCGGAGTCGCCCTCGGCCAGGGACTCCCCGTGGGCCAGGGTGAACCACGAGTCCGACCGGGCGCTCATCCAGCGGTCGAGCCAGTGGGCGACGCGGGCCTCGCTGGCGGGCTTGTAGCCCTGGCCGCGGCAGGCGCGGCGGATGGCCCGGTTCATGGACCCGGCGGACTGGAACCGCTGGCTGCGATCGGCGATCCAGGCGCGCTGCAGCACCGGCGCGAACAGGGGCATGGACCGCCACACCTGCTGCAGCACGTCGTCCACCTCGGCCTTGCTCACCAGGCGCAGGGACTCGAGCGGGTCGTTGTGGCTGAACACGGGGCGGCCGATGATCATCTCCGCCATCAGCGAGGCGAGGCTGAACAGGTCGGAGCGGCCGTCCAGATCCTTCCCCCGGGTCTGCTCCGGGCTCATGTACGCGGGCGTGCCCGCGGTGGTGCCGGGCTCGTCGAAGTACAGGTTGGTGGCGGCGGTGGAGATGCCGAAGTCCAGCAGCTTGACCTGCCCGCGGTGGTTGATGATCACGTTCGACGGCTTCAGATCCCGGTGGATCATCGTCAGGGGCTTGCCCGTGTCGTCGGTGGCGGCATGGGCGTAGGCCAGGCCCTCGCAGATCTGCACGGCGATGCCGGCGATCACGGTCACCGGGATGGTGCCCTGCTCCATCCAGCGGCGCATCACGTCCAGCAGGGTGTGGCCCTGCACGTACTCCATGGCGATGAAGAACGTGTCGCCGACGAAGCCGAAGTCGAGGATGGACACGATGTTGGTGTGCTGGAGGTGGCCGCCGAGGCGGGCCTCGTTGACCATGTGCCGGACGCCGACGGTCTGATCGTCCCCCTGGGCCTTGACCACCTTGAGCGCGACCTGCTTGCGGAAGCCCATCGGGCCCATCTGCTGGGCGTGGTAGATCACCCCGGACGCACCGCTGCCCAGCACATCCAGCAGGGTGTACTTGCCCAGTTGACGAGGCTCGGGCCCCATGTCCAGGCTCGAATCGGGGTCGAAGGGTCGATCGACCACGCCTGGTTCCCCCTGTCGCCCCTTGGTTCATCGCGGAGGGGCGATATCCAGTCTCTGGCGTGTATCCAACGGCGGGCGATGGTAGTCGCAACGCCGAAGGAAGAAAAGAGCGTTTGGACTTACGCGTGTCTTACGTCGCGGGTCCGTCGAGGGGTTCGCGGCCCACCTCGGTGAGGGTTCCCTTCAGGGTGACGATGAAGGGCACCGTGTAGCGCACCAGGGTCACCGAGTCGGCCTCCACGGTGATCTGGGCGTGGGCCGGGCTGCCCTCGATGATCGCGTAGGGGTAGTGGGCCTTGACCTCGTGGGTGCCCGGCTCCAGCGGCACGAACCCGCGGCCCCAGGGGATGTCGAACTTGCGTTCGCCGACGGTGATCACCGGGTGGGTGAGGAACAGCAGCAGCATCAGGGGGATGAAGCTCGACTCCACCTCGAGGCCGGTGCCGCGTTCCGTGTCCGGGCCCCCAGCGCCGCCTCCATGGCTGCGGCCCATCGGCGCCGGGGGCGCAGGCTTGCCCTCGAAGTACGCCACGGTCTCGGGCTTGTTGAGGAACACGATGGCGATGATGCCCAGGGTCACGCCGATGACGTCGCAGTCCACGATGGTGACGATCTCGGCCGCGGCCGCCGAGATGGCCAGGCCCCGGCCCGTCTTCACCCCGGCCAGCAGGAGGATGCCCATCAGGGTCGCGTAGGCGGCACAGAGGATGCCGCAGGTGTAGGCGGGGATCCACACGAGCATCGACGCCGCGGTCAGCGTCAGCGCGAGGAAGCCCGACCACAGCCCCGCGCCGAGCAAGATGGCGCCGGCGGTGGTCACCGAGCGGGGTTTCGGGGTGTCCATGGCGCCTCCGTGCGTGCGCGATTCAGTTCAG
>CAZLEO010000424.1:0-2539 GCA_964558555.1 uncultured Rickettsiales bacterium
GCCGCCGGCCGCGTCCCGGTCGGCGTCGGAGCAGCCGGCGGCGGCCACCCCGGCGCAGTCGTCGTCGTCCCCGTCGTCGACCTCGGTGGCGTCGGGGTGCACGTCCACGTCGTTGTCGTCGCAGTCGCCGTCGGCCACGGACCAGCCGTCCGCGTCCAGGTCGTCCTCGTCCATGGCGTCGTCGGCGATTCCGTCACAGTCGTCGTCGACGCGGTTGCGCGAGACCCCGCCGGCGTACTTGCCGAACTCGCCCCACCACTGGTCGTCCCAGTACTCGCCCCAGGTGTGGTCGTTGGATCGCGCGCCCACGTTCTGGCACGGCACCAGGGCCGTGCGCGCCGAGGACACGAACAGGTCGGCGTACTCGCCGCAGTTGCCGCAGCCCACGGCGTAGATGCGGTTGGGCTGGATGGGTCGCTCGTCGCCCGCGCCCCAGGAGATGGCGCCGTGCACGAAACCCCAGATGCCGCTGATGGCGTTGGTCTCGTAGTCGGACTCCTCGCCGCGCTGGGACAGCACCTCGATGTCCGCCATCATCTCCGACAGCAGCGGGCAGTTGCGCTCCGCGGGGCAGCCGTCGGTCGCGGTGGACCACAGGAACTCGCGCCAGTGCCAGCCGTCGTCCGGGTTCACGCCGTCGCCCGAGGCCCAGCCGTCCACGTAGTACGGCAGCTCGTCCTCGAGGCGGGGATGGACGATGTACCAGTAGTACAGGTCCCGATCGACGGTGCGCTCCTCGATCACGCCCTGCTCGATCTCCACGAGGTAGGTGGTGGTCGAGTAGTAGTCGGGGTCGGTGAGGGGATCGCCGACCTCGTCGATCTGCACGTACTGCAGCACCTCGTCGTACGCGTAGATCTGCTCGGCGTTCTCGGTGAGCAGCTGGGGGAAGAACCAGCCGCCCTCGATGACCTCGGGGCTGGTGTGGGCGATGGCGAAGGCGATCTCGTCGACGAGGTAGGGATCGTCCTGGTCCACCACGAGCAGGGCCATCTCGTCCTGGTGGGCCTCGTCGAGGCGGGCGAGGTTGACGGCGAGGTCGTCGCGCAGCCAGTCGGGCACGAGATCGATGGCCTCGAGGGCCAGCTCGGTGAGCGACACGGGTTCGTGGAAGACCCCCAGGGCCGGGGTGCCGGCCGCGGTGGTGTCGTCGTCGTCCCCGGCCGTGGTGTCGTCGTCCCCGACGGCCGAGTCGTCGTCGTCCGCGTCCGTGCAGGACGCCAGCAGGGACAGCGCGGCGATCAAGAGGGGAAGTACGAGCCAGGGGTGGTGGAGGGCGTGTCGGCGGTCAGGTGGGGTCACGGTCGTCCTCGCCTTCGGGTTGTTCGTCGGTGGGTTCTTCTTCGGGTTCTTCTTCCTGCACGCGGGCGACCAGGGCGGCGATGGCGCCGTGGGCCGCGCTGAGGCCCTTGCGGCCCATGATCGGGCCGGAGTCCTCGGCCTGCTGCAGGTGGACGAGGATCTCGTCCAGGGCCGCGCCGATCTCGGGGTCGTCGTCCACGGACTGGCGGATCTCCTCGATGGTGATCTTCACGCGCAGGATGCGGTTCTTGTGGCCTCGCTTCAGCGCGCTGAGCAGGAACCACAGCAGCACGGCGAAGACCCCCCAGACCATGACCAGCTCGATGGGGTTGAACTCGGCGGCCAGCGGGATCGTCACTTGCGGTTCCTCCTCGCCCTCAGCGCGGCCAGGCCGATCGCGGCCAGCAGCCCGGCGACCGGGGTGGGCGCGCTCGCGGCGGCCGTGGAGCACTGGGGCGCGGTCTCGATCAGGGTGATCCCGGACGGATCGTCGTCGTCGTCGCCCGAGCTGTCGTCGTCATCGTCATCGTCGTCGCCGGCGAAGCAGTCGTCGTCGAGGTCGTCGACGAGGCCGTCGCAGTCGTTGTCCACGCCGTCGTCGCACGCCTCGCCCGCGCCGGGGTGCACGGTGTCGTCGTCGGGGGCGCAGTCCACGTCGTCTGCCGCGCCGTCGTCGTCGGTGTCCCGCTGGTGCACGCGAAGGTCCGCGAACCCCACCTGCCCGGCGCCCTCGCCGGCGTTGTAGGCGTACAGGGCGACGTGGCCCGGCCCGAGGGGATCGGCGTCGAGGCACTCGAGGAGCGCCTCGTCGGGATCCCACGGCCCCTCGGTGTCCGTGTCGTAGTACGCGCGCAGGGTGTCGCCGACCATCTCGAAGCGCAGCCGCTGGTGGATCGCGGCGCCCATGGTGAAGCGCGCCTCGGGCTCCTCGTTGGCGCAGCGCAGCGCCGCGTTGCCGTTGCGCACGCGGTAGATGTAGGCGCCCTCGCCGCTCATGGAGTCGCCGCCGCCGCCCAGGGCGGGCGCGGCGTCGCGGGTCATGAAGAACAGGTAGAAGGTGTCGTGGCCGCTCTTGCGCAGGATCAGGCCGATGGCGTCGTCGTCGGCGATGGTGACCTTGACCTCGACGCTGGCCTCGCCGAAGGGGCCCTGCGCGATCTGGGTGAGGTGGTTGGCCGTGGCGTCGCCGGCGCCCCCCACGCCCCCCCCCGCGGGGGGGGGGGGGGGGGGCCCCGGG
>CAZLEO010000424.1:2549-6276 GCA_964558555.1 uncultured Rickettsiales bacterium
CGTGGCGTCGCGGTCGGCCCACAGGCCGCCCTCGTCGTCGGTGCGGGGGTGGACCTCGGGCTCCGCGCCCAGGGTGGTCCACTCGTCCAGGTCGTACCCCGACTCCCACCCGTCCGTGCCGCTGAAGTGGTCCAGCTCGGCGGCGCCGAAGTCGTAGGTGTACGTCTCGATCCAGGTGTCGGCGCGAGCCGTGGTGGCGGCCGTGACGACCGCGCAGGCGATCAGCAGGCTCCTGCCTACCATGGCGACTCCTCCTCGTGGAGGCATGTTACCAGCTGGGATTGGATCTGCGGGCTACTGCTCTTCGTACGCCTCGCGACGGTAGTCCTCCACCATCGCGTTGTACTCCTCGAGGAACCTGATGCCCTTCTCGGGGCCCTGCACCTCGCCGATCTCCCCGGACCGCTTGAACACGTCCACGGTGTTGTCGCGGAACTCGCCGAGGATCTCGTTGTAGACGGCGGGGGTGAGGGGGCGTGAGTCCTCGAAGGCGGACTGCAGCGGCTGGAACCACTCCACGGCCTCGCTGCTGGGGGACCAGTCCTCGTCGAAGTCGGTGTCGATGCCCATCTCGCGGCCCTTGGTGGCCATGGGCAGGGTCGACGGGTCGATCACGTCCTCGCTCGCGCCCTCGGCGCGGTCGGGATCGCCGCCAGCGGCGAACTCGCCCCCTCCCGCGTCGTCGGGGGCGGCGCCGCGGTCGTCCGATCTCGGGTTGGAGGAGCCCCACCGCTTGATCTCTGCGGGGTCTCCACCGTCGGTCTCGTCGAAGCCCGGCGCCCGCGAGTCGGACCGCGCGTCGCGGTCGCCGCCGGCGCCTTCAGGTGTGGAGGTGTCGGGGTCGGGATCGCCGCTCAGCGGCCCGACCATGAAGATGATCACGCCCAGGACACACAACAGGCAGACGCCCGCGAGCAGTACGGCAGTGATCCGGTTGCGCAAGGCGGTCAGTCATCCACGTCCATGAACAGGACGTCGAGGGCACCCTTGTCGATGTAGTCCTGGATCTCACGGGTGGCCGAGTCGGGGAGCCCCTTGAACTTCAGGCCCATGCCCGGGGGCAGGCCGCCGCCGGAGTCCGGGCGGATCCAGCAGACCTCGCAGACCACCGAGTACTTCTTGCGCTCGCCCTTCTTGCCCTTGGCCAGCACAAAGGTCAGCTCCACCTCTTCGCCCATGTCGAACGGGGCGTGGGTGGCGATGAAGATGCCGCCCTCGCTGATGTTCTCGGCGAAACCGTTCCAGAACCCGTGCTCGGTCCGCATTCCGACGGTCACGGAGACGCGTTTGCGTTCGTAGACGCGGCGATTGATGCCGTCCTGGCTACCACCATCGTTCGCAGCCATTTACTCTCCCTGAGAAGCTTCGAAGCTATCCAAGCATGCTAACGCAAAAACGCCACAAATGCGCCATCCACCCCGGCGTTGGGTAGGATCGGACGACCATGCCTCTCGCCTTCCAGTCCCTCGACCGCGGCACCGTGGCCTTCGGCTACTTCAACATCGACTCGGACCTGCTGCTGCTGCGCCGCCACTTCTTCTTCACCGACGCCTTCGTCGGCCTCGTGTCCGCGACGGCCGGGGCGCCCGCGGACCGCCCCTTCGAGGCCACCCTCGACGGCTGGTCCGTCCCCCCGGAACGCGTCGGCAACGTCATGGGCGCCATCCACGGCTACGACCGATCCGGGTTCATCGGCGCGGTGTACGACCGCTTCGAGTTCCCGTCGCTGCCCGAGGACTTCCACCAGCGCGCGGCGGGCGCGGCCAACCGGACCGAGATCGAGGCGATCCTCGCTCAGTGGGCCGAGCCGACAGCGCACGACGTCGTGGTGGAGCCCGTCGCCGCGCAGGTGCGGCTGGCCGGGACGACGTTCGACGGCGCGGGCTTTCGCGACCTGGTCGCCTACGTGTGGCGCGGCGGGTATCCGCGCTGGCTCGACGAGGTCCGTCCGCCCGAGGTGCGGCGGATGCGCGAGGCGATCGAGGCGTCGGACCACCCCCTGTTCGCGGGGCAGCGGTGGGACATCACGGTGTGATCGTCACCGTGTGGGTCGCCGTGTCCGGATCCGTCAGCAGCGTGATCACACCGCTGGCCTCGTCGAAGGTGCTCGACCAGGTGCCCTCGGGATCGCTGACCTCGAGGGTCCAGCCCTCGGGGTAGAGGACTGCGGGGACGACGATCTCGGTGGCGCCCTCGACCCTGGCGCGGGTCTCGAAGATCAGGGTGAAGGTGCGGGTGTGCGCGTCGAAGGCGTAGGTGACGGGCTGGCCGGCCACGGCGCGGGGGTAGACGCGCAGCAGGTAGTCGAGGACCTGGATCTCGCCGTCGCCGATGGTGTCGTCGGTCACGCCGCGGTCCCAGAAGGCCCAGCCGGACGTGGTGAGGTCGAGCATGGTGTTCATGCGGGTGAAGTAGGCGTCGCGCTCTTCCTCGTCGTCGCACGGCAGGGTGGAGTACTCGCCCACGATGACCGGACAGAGGTACTCGGCCTGCTCCTGCTCCCTGTACTGCTGCCACTGGTCGATGTAGCCGTCGCTCGTGGGGTCGTAGCCGGTCTCGTAGGCCACCGGGTAGAAGTGCGGGTAGTAGACCAGGTGGGGA
This sequence comes from uncultured Rickettsiales bacterium, assembly GCA_964558555.1. Lineage (GTDB taxonomy): Bacteria > Myxococcota_A > UBA796 > UBA9615 > CAYRNR01 > CAYRNR01. Next base: position 5,151 of record CAZLEO010000424.1, read on the forward strand.
TCGCCCGCGCGGGGGTCGTCGAGGCGGGGCAGCCACGAGGGCTCGGCCTGGTTGGGGCCGAAGGCGCGGGGCTCGAAGAAGATCCAGTCGTCCGCATGGGCGGTGCGGATGGCGTCGATCACCCGCTGCAAGAAGGCGTGGTACAGGGTCTCGTCGAAGGTCTCCTGGTCCATCACGTACGACCCCTCCCAGGGCTCGTTCATGATGTCGAAGCCGATCACGGCGGGGTGGTCGCCGAAGCGGGCGGCCACGTGGGCCCACATGGCCGCGTAGTGGTCCTGCAGCTCGGGGTGGCCGTCGTGGTCCCAGAAGTTGTCGAAGGCGCGGATGACGTCGGCGGAGATGTAGCACAGGGACCAGAAGCCCTCGGGCTGGGTGTGGGGCTGGTCGTCGATGACCGTGGCCCACAGGGGCGCGCCGTTGGCGCCGTGGGGCTCGGTGTCCTCGGCGGCGAGCTGGTAGATGGTGTCGCCCCAGCAGTCCTGGTGCATGTCCAGCACCACGTGCAGCCCGGCGTCGGCCAGCCAGTCCAGCCGCGTCTCGACTTCGTCGAGGTAGGCCTCGTCGTACACGCCCTGCTCCGGCTCGATCTGGGACCAGAAGATCAGGTAGCGCGCGTGGTTGAAGCCGTACTCGGTGGCGAGCTGGTGCACCTCGTCCTCGGTGATGGACGGCAGCCCGTCGCCCTTGGCGTCGCCGTCCACGTTGAGGCCGTGGAGGATCAGCGCCCGGCCGAGGTCGTCGGTGACGAAGCGCCAGTCCACGCATTCGGGATCGTCCACGGTGCATTCGTCCGACGCGGCGGAGTCGTCGTCGTCGTCGTCATCGGCGGCGGTGGTGTCGTCGTCGTCGCCGGCGGGCTGCTCGTCGTCGTCACAGCCCGCGAGGACGTGCAGCGCGCCGAGCGCAAGCAGCAGCGCCGTCAGGGAAAAGAATCGGTGGATCATGGCGGCCCTCCTCCTGCCCGCGGCGATATCTCGAACGCCGCCAGCGGGTAAGATAGGTGTCCGTTCGCGTCGTCCAGGCGCAGGGAGGACTGGATCATGCCACGAATGATCGCTGCGGTCGGTTGTCTAGCCCGAGTTTACCGCGTTGACGGCCCTTTGACGGCCTGGGCCCCGGTCGA
>CAZLEO010000425.1:0-6097 GCA_964558555.1 uncultured Rickettsiales bacterium
GTGTCGTCGTCGTCGTTCACCCACGGATCTTCGGTCTCCCCGGAGCACGACACGAACAGCAACAACGCCAACGTTGCGCCCAGAACCATCGCCAGCTTGTGTAGATCCACGGCTCACGTCCTTTCATCTTCGCCCCGGCACGATCCGGCTCGCGCCATCTATCCACTGTGGAGCAGATCGCGTCTCGTTGCGACCGAGTAGCTCGGAAAGCTGCTCGATCTCGCCAAAAAACCGTGGCTGGGCAGGCTATCGCCACCGTGCGCCGGTTGTGTCACGGTGGCTCCATGCCCCGGTACCACCAGCGACGCCCCGATCAGACCCTGAACGACCCAGCCGTCGCTTGGTTTTGGGAGTCGATCCGGCTACATTGAGAGGTAGGGAGCACGACTGGTTTCGAACAAGCCCCGGGGGGGCGATGCCCGAGAACAAGCGCTGGACCTTCCGCGAATGCGTCGCCGTAGGCGGCGGTGTCACCGATGTGGAGACCCACGTCGCGGAACGTGCGATGACGGAGCCCGTGGCGATCTCGCTGACGGTGTTGCACGGATCCGGACGGCAGAACCTGTACTACGTGGACCTCGATGGCGCCGTGCTCGGGCGAGGCGAGGATGTGGACGTGCGGCTCCCCGAGTCCAAGGTGTCCCGTGAGCACGCGCGTATCCGCTGGCTGGACGGCCAGTTCTGGATCGAGGACCTGGACAGCTCCAACGGCACTTTCGTCGACGATCAGGCCATCCAGGGAACCGTCCGCCTGCCCCGGACCTGCCTGGTGCGCCTCGGGCCCGACGCGCTGCTGCAGTGCGTCCAGGTGGACGCCCAGGGCGCGAGATCCATCCAGCGCATCCACAAGGACCTGTTCTTCGACACCCTCACCGACACCGGCAACCGCCGCCTGCTCAAGCAGCGCCTGCGCGAGGAGACCGCCTTTGCCCAGCGCCACGAGCAGACCCTGGGCCTGCTGCTGGCCGACCTCGACCACTTCAAGCGGGTCAACGACGCACACGGCCACCAGGTGGGCGACCGCGTCCTCGCCGAGATCGGCCGGGTGCTGCGCGAGACCGTCCGGTCCGAGGACTCGGTCTTCCGCTTCGGCGGCGAGGAGTTCTGCATCCTCGTCCGCGACACCAACCCCGGCGGCCTGCTGATCCTCGCCGAGCGCGTCCGCGCGGCGGTCGCGGCCATCGAGATGCCCACCATCCGCGGCACGCTCCGCATCACCGCCAGCGTCGGCGCCGCCACCTACGGCCCCGGCGACAACGCCGAGCGGGCCACCATCGTGGACGACCCGGCAATCGACGACGACCCCGATTCCGACGAGCTGATCCACAACACGCTGCTGACCCGCGCCGACCAGGCCCTCTACGAGGCCAAGGCCGCGGGACGCAACCGGGTCGAGCTGCTCAGCTGACCCCCTTCACCCCCTCGCACGCCCCCCAGACTCGCCCATTCGATCCGGAATCCGGAACGGCTCGAGCGATCGAGGGGCCAGACCCCTCGCATTGATCCGGATCGCGGATCGATCGGCCGGGAGTGGGGGGTGACCGAAAATCGGACGGGGAGACCGATTTTCGGTCGGTCGTGGGTTTGGGCGAACGCCGTCTCGCGTTGCGTGCATCGAATCATCACTGGCATGGGCCTTGCTCCTCGTGGGTTCGAGGAGGATGGGATGGACTACCTGCATCTGGTGGCGCACGTGAAGGATCGACGGCTGGATCTGACCTCGCACGCCGAGGCGACAAGGTTGTGGTTGGGGCTTCGCCGGGCATTCCCCGATGTGATCGCGGCGGTGTTGATGCCGGACCACATCCATCTGCTGATCATCGCGCTGGCCGCGGGACTCGCGAGGGGGCGGCTCAGCCGCTGCCTCGCCGGGTTCAGCTGGGGGCGTGGGCGTCACCTGTGGCAGGAGATCCCCGAACCAGAGCTGGTCCGCGGGAGGAAGAAGATGCGGCGGACCTGGCGGTACATCGCCTTGAATCCGTGTCGCGAAGGGTTGGCGGATGATCCGCTGGCCTGGACCTGGAGCACCTACCGCGATGCCATGGGCGCGGCGGTCGATCCGTGGATCACCCTCGCAGCGTTGAGGTCGGGCTGCCGAGATCCGCTCTTTGCCTCGCCGCCGCGCGTCCAGGCCTACGTCTCCGCCGATCCCTCGGTCGATGTGGCCGGAACGCCCTTGCCCATTGCGCCCGAACCGAGCGCCATCCCGAGCTGCTCCCTGGATGCCGTCGCCGCGGCCGTGGCCGGCGCCCTGAGGACTCCGTGGATCGAGGCCCTCCGGATGCCCCAGGGCCGGCGGTTGTTCGTCGCACTCGCCCAGCGCCAGGGCTGGCATGACGCCGCACACCTCGCCCAGGTCCTCGGCGTCCGCAAGCGGACCATCCGGACCCTACGCAACCAATCCCCCGGCGGTCTCGAGGCCGCCGCCCTCTGCCTCGGCGATCCCCGACTCCGCCGCGGCTTCGAACCCTCCCCCGCTCTCCTCGACAGACATGCCGATTCGATCCGCCTGCCGGATCGATCCGCCTTGTCATGGTGGAAGACATGCTGATTCGATCCGGATTGCGGATCGAAAGTGGGGGTCAGCCGGCGACGGCGGTGAGCACCTTCAGCCAGTCGCGGACCTGCTTGAACAGCAGGTACTCGTCGAAGACGCGCTTCTGGGCGGCGAGGCCGGCGGTGTGGCGGAAGTCGGCGTCGATGAGCATGCGCTCGAGGGCGGTGGCGATCTCGGCGGGGTCCTCGGGGTTGGTCACGAGGCGGCCGTGGACGCCGTCGTGGATCTGGGTGCGCAGGCCCACGGCGTGGGTGCCGAGGACGGGGACGGCCTTCCACATGGCCTCGGTGGCGGTGAGGCCGAAGCCCTCGCGGATGGAGTTCTGCACGACGACGGTGGAGCAGCGCTGGATGGCGTTGATCATCAGGCCGTGCTGGGGCATCAGGACCACGGCGACGTCGGCCTGGACTGCCGGATCGAGGCTGGCGTAGACGGCCTTGAGCTCGTCCATGACCTCCATGCCCTCGGGGTCGTCGGCCACGGTGGTGGGATCGGGGCCGCCCAGCACGAGGCGGCTCAGCTTCACCGTGGGGTCGTTCGAGCGCTCCTTGAGCAGGGCGAAGGCCTGCATGAGGGTGGGCCACCCCTTGAGGCGGTCCCAGCGGGAGATCTGCGTGACGATGGGGCGGTAGCCCAGGCCGATCTCGCCGGGCTCGGTCGCGGCGGTGAACGAGCCGTCCGCGGCCAGACGCTTGGCCTGGATGGGGTAGGGGTCGGTGCCCGTGGGGGAGTGGGCGTGGGCGAGGCCGGCGTTGCACAGCACGGCCATGACCTCGGGGGCCGACAGCTCGAGGTTCTTGTCGCTGAGCGGGTCGATGGCCGGGCAGATCAGCGTCGAGTTGTGCTGCAGGTAGCTCGGCACGTACTCCGGCGCGGTGAAGATGGTCGCGTCGTAGGTGCTGACGTAGGGGCGCAGGAAGTTCCACGCGGCGCGGGTGGCCTCCACGTGCTCCTCGGTGCCGATGTGGCAGCGCCAGACCGTGGGCACGCCGGTCAGCTCCTTGACCATGGCGCCGAGGGGGGCGGGCTGGGGGTCGTGGACCACGAGGATGTCGTCGGCCTTGACGCGGTCGCCCAGCACGTCGGCGTTGCGGCGGTTGATGTCCTCGAACAGCTCCCGCTCCGCCTCGCCCAGCTCGGGCGTGCCCGCCCCGTGGATGAGGTTGTGGATGTGCTTGGTCAGGTCGAAGAAGGCGGGTCGGTCCGCACCGATGACGAACCAGGTGTTGTCCACGCCCAGCTCGGTCAGCACGGTACAGAACTTGGGCAGCATCTCGGCGACGCCGCCGCCCTTGGCCGTGGAGTTGGTGATCCAGACGTGCCTGTCCTCGATGGCCGGCACGAGCTGCTCGGCCTCGTCGCGCAGCTTCTGCACGGCCGCGGCCAGGGAGGCGTGGGAGGCGAAGTCGTCCAGGCCGAAGGCCTCGTCGATGTTCGGGAAGGAGATCATGGGCTCGCTCCGTGATGGCGTGTGAATTCCGCATGCGTACGCACGCGCGATGTCGCGGTCAAGGGAAACCGGTCCGCCCGTGGCGATGAGGCGAAGACAAGCCGTCCAGAGCCAGGAGCTTGTCGCGTTTTCGCGACAGAGCGGGGGCGGTCCAGTGCGTTGTCGCGGACGGTGATCGATCTGTCGCGATCGGTGATCACAATGACGCCAACGGTGATCTGCAGTCCGATAGGGTTTCACGTAGTCCGGGAGCGGGGAGCCAAGGGGGCTCCAACCGCGGCGACCGGACGCCATCGACGTGGTGCCGCAACCGCGGCACGGGGAGGAATCATGATCCGTCTCTTCACCTTCATCCTGTCGACCCTGGTCCTCGGTATCGCCGCTCCTGCTGGGGCGAATGACGATTGCCCCGATCCGTACGACGAACTAGACTGTAATAGCGTGTGCTACTACTCGAGTGGCGAGGTCTACTGCTCGGGCGTTCAGGGGCACGACACCTTCATCCTCATCGAGGACAACCAGGGCGTTACCCACATCTACGGCACCAGGGACGGGGGCCTCAGCGCATACGACTTCTGTTGCAACCCCGCCGACCTCGGCTCCATCACCGGGGCCGTGACCGCGAACATCGACACGGGCGGCGGCAACAACACCGTCTGCTTGCAGGACTCGGGGGTTTCAGGCTGTGTGCAGACCATCGTGGGGGTGCAGACTTGGCCGGCGGCGGTGAACGTGACAGGAGGGAATGGTGTCGACCTGGTTCACACGTGTCCTTCTGGTGCCTACGACGACGAAGTCGACACCGCAGAGATGGGTGACACCGTGTACACGTATGATGGCGACGATACCATCTACGGCGGAGACGCAAGCGACACACTGCGAGGTGGAGACGGTGCGGATACGATTTATGGTGAAGGTGGCGATGACTACATCTACGGGGAGGGCGATGCCGACACCCTGCTGTCCGGTGGCGCGGGTGAGGATGTCATCTGGGGCCAGGGAGGCGGAGATGTCGTCGACGGAGGCGATGACAACGACGAGGTGCACGGCGGCAACGGCTACGATGACCTCTTGGGGGGGGACAACGAAGACTACCTCGTGGGTGACGGGGGGAACGACTGTATGTGTGGTGGCGGCACTGGAGCCAACGACGATGGAGATGAGGACACCATCGATGGAAACGACGCCACGGATAGCGACGACTGTTATTACGTCTCGGGCGAGGACTCCATCACGTACTGCGAGAACCCGAATGACGGGGCTTCTTGTCCCTGTGGCTAGGGCCGGCTGGCGTCCAGAGCGCGAGATAGGATCGCGATAGTCCCGTGCGTGCCGCCAAGGCCTCGAGGAGGACAACCATGTCGTCACGATGGACAGGTGCTCTGCTCGCCATTCTCCTTCTACAGGGGTGTCCAGGGCGGGGGGCGGACAACGACGACGCGGTTCATGACGACGACACCTTTGACGACCACACCCATGACGACGACGTATCGGACGACGACTCGGGCGCTTCCGACGACGACGCGGCGGACGACGACTCACACCCCGGCACGGATGAAGACGGAGACGGATGGACGGTCGAGGCGGGCGACTGCAACGACGAGGACCCCTACGTCTACCCAGGGGCGAAGGACGTCCCGTGCGATGGTGTGGACGCCGATTGCGACGGCCTGGGCGAGGGCGTGGCCGCCGTGGTCCAGGGGCTGGAGTTCGGATCGATCCCTGATGCGGTGGACTTGATTCCCGACGGCGAGATCCTCTTCATCTGCCCGGGCACCTATTTCGTTCAGATCTTCATCGGCGACGACCGCGACCTCACGATCACGTCCTACAGCGGCGATGCAATGAACACGATCCTTGACGGCCAGGGCTACAGGACTGTCGTCCACGTGGGCGATCGGAGCTCGGTCACCATCTCCCACCTGACCATCCAGAACGGCCTGGGTGAAGCGTGGTTAAGTGGAGGCCATGCAGGCGGTGGGATCATGACGTTCGGGACGTATACTACCATCGAGGACTGTGACTTCCGTTCTAACCAGGTGACCGGATCGAGTGGCGAGGGTGGCGCAATCGCATATTCCGGACACATC
>CAZLEO010000426.1:0-6090 GCA_964558555.1 uncultured Rickettsiales bacterium
ATCCTGAGTTCCGGTCGGCCTGTTCAATGTGGGATTTCCCCGGACGCTGCTAGAATCCCCCGCGGAGGCTGGATCATGCGTACCCACTGGATCGACCCACTTCGCGGCCCTGCCGCGCTCGCCGCCGCCCTCGCCCTGCTCGGTCTCATCACCGGATGCGACACGGTGGGGTGCCTCTCCGGCGACGATCCCGAGTGTATCGTGCCGTCCCCTTGCCAGGCGCTGTCCTGGTCCTGCGAGGGCGGCACCGCCACCGTCGGCGTCATCGAGTCCGCCGACGAGATCACCGGCGCCCTGGACGCCCTGGCCTCCATCGGCGACGTGCGGCTGGACAACGGCGTGGTGGGCGTGGTCATCGACGCGCTGGACCACCCGCACTACCTCTCACCGACCGGCGGGTCGATGATCGACCTGTACACCGTGGGCAGTGACGGCGATTCGCTGATCCAGGCCTTCCAGGCCACGGGCGTGCTGCCCAGCGAAGCGGCGTACTACACGGACATGCGTATCCTCGAAGGCGACGACTTCGCCGCGGTGCAGTTCCGCGGGTACCTGTTCGACCGGCCCGACGTGCCCATCGCCACGCGCTACGAGGTGCGGCCCTGCGAGCCGGGCGTGCGCATCCGCACCGAGGTGGTGAACCTCGAGCCCGATCCCATCTCCCTGTACCTGGTGGACGGCTACTACTACGGCGGCAAGGGGCAGATCCCGTTCACGGTGAGCCCGGGCGCCGGGTTCGAGCACCCGTCCTTCGGTCTGTCCACGCTGGCCGACGGCATCAGCGACTCCCCCTACCTGGTGGCCGCCGCCCATGACGAGCCCACCAACTCCTACGCCACGGTGGCCTGCAACGCCGACCACGTCAGCGGCTTCCACGGCGACTCCGTGGCCGCGTGCGGGCTCGACGCGCAGGTGCTCATGCCCAGCGACTACCAGGTGTTCGAGCGGTTCATCGCGGCGGGGGAGGGATCCGCGGTCTCGGCGGCGGCGGACCTGGCGCTGGAGGTGCGGCGGCAGCTTCACGGCGAGCGATGGGTGCGGCTGACCGGCACGGTGACCCTGGAAGGCGACGCCACCGGGCTCGAGGACTCGTTGCGCGCCACGGTCCTGGTCTCCGAGGGCACGCTGCAGACCGCGGAGGAGGAGCTCGTCCCCTGGACCCAGGGTATCCCGGACGCCGCGGGCCGGATCGACGTGCGCGTGCCTTCCGATCGCTCCTACGTGCTCGCGGTGGAGTCGTTCGGCAAGGTGATCGGCCGGGCCGAGGTGGACGTCGCAGGCGAGGACGTCGACTTCGGTACCGTGAACGTCCGCGGTGACGGCGAGCTGGTCATCGAGGCCTGGGTGGACGGCGTCGAGGACCTCGCCATGGCCTTTGTCGTGCCCGCCGACGACGCCACCGACGAGGACGTGCGAGCGCAGATGTTCGGCGAGTTCCACGAGTGCGCCCCCCTGCTGGGAGCGCCCTACGGCGAGTCGCCTGCCTGCAACCGGGTGATCCTCGACGGTCCCGTGGCCGTCCGCGTGCCGCCGGGCAACTACGACGTGTTCGCCACGGCCGGTCCGTTCGGCACCCTCGGCGCGGCCCACGACGTGGTCGTGTCCGCGGGCAGCTCCGAGACCCTGCTGCTGGAGATCGAGACCTTGCCGCTGCAGCCCGACGGCACCGTGACCGCCGACCTGCACGTGCACGGCGGCGCCTCCTTCGACGCCACGATCCCCGACGAGACCCGGGTGCTGTCGTTCCTGGCCACCGGGCTCGACGTGATCGCCGCCACCGACCACTTCGTCGCCGGCGACTACACCGACACGGTCGATTGGCTGGGCGTCGAGGACCGCATCGCGGTGATGCCCGGCGTCGAGGCCACCGGCATGATCCTGTTCGAGCTGGTGGAGGACGCCGAGTTCCCCCAGGTGGTGGGGCACTGGAACTTCTGGCCCATCGAGTACGACCCGACGGGCCCGTACCGCGGCACCGCCTGGGACCAGATGGCCCTGCCCGGCGAGCTGTTCACCCGCATGGCCGACGCCGGCCTGGACGCGGACACCGGGGTGATCCAGCTCAACCACCCCATCAGCTACCTCGACTTCGGCCGCGACCTGGGCTGGATCACCGCCATCGGCCTCGACGGCACCGAGCCGATCCCCCAGGAGTTCGACGGCAGCCTCCCGTCCCTGTTCCATCACCAACCCCCGGGCGCCGACTTCGCCAACTCCGACTACAACGCCCAGGAGGTGATGAACGGCTCGGACAACGGCTGGCTGCAGGCCTACCGCGCCTTCTGGTTCTACCTGCTGAACGAGGGCGAGCTCCGCGCCGGCACGGCCAACTCCGACTCCCACAGCCTCACCGACAGCGTCGTGGGTTCGCCCCGCAACGTGGTCTGGGCCGACACCGGCGTGACCGACTTCGACTCCGACGTTTTTAACGCGGCGGTCCGCGAGGGCCGCACGATCGGCACCAACGGCCCGGTCATCCAGGTGATCGCCGAGGACGGCGCAGGCGGCCAGTGGACACCCGCGCTGGAGCCCATCTCGGGCGATCCCTCGACCCTGCACGTGGTCGTGGACGCCGCCCCGTGGGTGCCCGTGGACGAGGTGCGGATCGTGGTCAACGGCGAGGTCGTCGAGACCCTGATCGACGAGCTGGACCACCCGGACGACCCCTTTGGGGTCGACGGCACGCAGCGCCTGGACATGGTGCTCGACCTGGACGACCTGCTGCCCGCCAGCGGGGACGCCTGGCTCGTGGTCGAGGCCGGCAGCGCCCTGGTCAACAACGCCGACCTGGACTGCGACGGGTTCCCGGACACCGGCGACAACAACGGCGACGGGACCATCGACTGGAAGGACGTGGAGGACCTCGAGGAGGCCCCCGAGGAGGAGTCCTGCTTCTCCGACACCGGCCCCCTGGCCGATCCACCACCACCGGACGACCGCGACGGCCCGGACCACCTCTTCTACTCGGTGGTGCCGAACGGCTACCCCTACGCGTTCACCAACCCGCTGGTCTTCGACCCGGACGGCGACGGCTACGAGGGGGTGTCCCGATGAACGCCCGTGCGAACCTCTCCTTCTTCGCGCTCGCCCTCGCGCTCGCGACCCTCTCGATCCGTCCCGCCTCGGCCGATCCCTGCGCCTACGCCGCCGACGGCATGCCCACCGGCCCCGTGGTCGCCGGCCTGCTCGACGGCGACCTAGGCACGGCCCACCGCGTCTGCGGCCGCACCGAGGTCGGCGTGGGCGGCGGCGGCGCGCTGCTGGTGGACCTGCCCAACTTCTACGGCCACCTCTCCGCCGGCCTGAGCGTGGACGCCAGCCTCGCGGTCACCGATCGCCTCGAGCTCTTCGGCTCCATGCAGCTGCTGCGCCACGAGAGCGTCATCACGCCGATCCCTGCCGCGGCCACCGGCCTCGGCTCCACCGCGCTGGGCGCCGGCTATCGTGTGCTGTCTCGTGAGAGGTGGGCCCTGGGCGTCAACGGCAAGTTCGTCCTGCCCACCGCCGTGGGCATCTACTCCAACGCCTGGCCCGTGGGCTACGACCTCGGCTTCGCCGGCCAGTTCACCCTCCACCCCCGCGTCCTCTTCCACTCCCAGGCCGGCGTCCTCGGCTCCGCCGCCATCTCCGACGGCCCCGCCGACCCCCGCTTCGGCCTCGCGCTGACCTCCGGCATCGAGCTGCGGCCCGGCCGCGCCTTCGCCTTCATCGCCGACCTGCACGCCAACTTCGGCTACCGCGCCCCCCTCGACAACCTCTCCATCGCCATGGGCCTGCGCTTCAGCGACGGCAAGCGCTTCGGCTTCGAGCTCGCCGGTGTCGTACCGCTGGCCGGCCAGGATCGAACCATGGTGGCGCTGGAGCTGCGGGTGTCGGTGCGGATGGCGGAGATCACACCGTACGCGCCTCCCGTGGCCACCGACTGGCGCCCCGGAGCCCCGGAACCGATCACGGATGCTCGATCGGCGCCGTGACGCGCCTGTCCAGCTTCCGACATTCCTTGCGGGTCAACCCGACCTCGGCGCAGAGGTCGTCGTTGTAGCGGTCGACGAGGATGTCGGCGTCGGAGATGTCGAAGAACTCCTCGGGGTTTCCGAGCCTGATGGGGACCACGATCAACAGGGTGATGCCGGTGATCATGAAGGGGGCCGAGGCCACGCTCATGGCGAGGGCCAGGTCGGTCCTTCCACGTCGGAGGGATCCCACCGAGCCGGCGATCAGGGCGACGGCCGTGGCGATCATCGAGCCGAAGACCACGAACGCCGCGGTCGTCTTCCTGCGGTAGACGCGCAGGGTGTAGTCGTCCCCGACGAGGCCGGCGAACTGCCCCGTGTTCAGCGCGTTGCCGGCCCCGGTGAACACGTGGAAGCGGGTGCGGAGCTCGTAGCTCAGGCACCCGGTACCGAAGGTCCCCATGACAGCCCAGTCGGTGCAGAACTCGTACTCCTCCCACTCGAGGCTCAGGCGACGCATGTCGAACGCGTGGTGGGCGGGGGAGGTGCTGGCGGCCGACTCGGCGGCGCGCGCCGCCGTCGTGCACGTCACCGTCGCGAGGATCAACCCCAGGGTGGCGATGACCGCCGCTGTGGGTGGGTGCCTGGTCATGGATCCTCCTCTCGCCCTCTCTCCCTACATGTATCCAGCTCGCGCAACGTGACGTGATCACCCCGGGCAGACGATATGATGTCCCCGTCGACCCGGATCCCGCACCACAGGAGGAACCATGCGCCTGCTTCCGCCCTCGTGGACGATGCTCACCCTCGTCCCCCTGTTCCTGATCGCCCTGCCCGCCAGGGCCATCACCTTCGAGGATCCCGCCAGCTTCCAGGAGGGGGTGATCTGGGCCGGCGCGGACCTGGGGATCCCGGGATACCTGGGCGCGATGATGTTCTCCGGGGACGGGGCGACGCTGTACGTGGTCGGGGACTCGGAGACGTCCTCCAGCGCCGTGTACGCCGTGCCCGTGACCCGCGACGCCACGACCCAGCAGGTCACGGACCTGGGGCCTGCCGTGGACGTCACGCTGGTCTTCAGCGGCGACCCGAACATCACCGGCGGGATCGACGCGGGCCTGGAGATCGGCCCGGACGGGACGCTGTTCTACACGTACTACTCGGGCAACACGCTGGCCCAGCAACCGGGCGGGATCGGCGGGGCCGAGACCACCTATCCGCTGGACGTCGTGGGCGTGGCGACCTCGGTCTCGGGTCTGGCATTCTCGCCCCACGTGCTCGACCCCGGCACCGGGTTCGGCCAGCTCCAGGTCAGCTCCTGGGACAACCTCGAGCTGTACAACATCCCGCTGACCGACCTGGGCGGCGGCCTGTTCGAGCCCGGCACGGCCGAGGTGCTCGTGACGCTGCACCAGGAGGGCCCTGGCGCGATCCAGTACATCCCCCACGGGCCGCTGGCCGGCCACCTGATGCACGCGGACTGGGACTTCGGCGAGCTGCGCATCCTGGAGATCGATCCGGCCACGGGCTGGCCCATCGACCAGGGCACCGGGCTGCCCACCCTCGGCACCGCCGATCCGGTGGACCACCTCTTCGCGTCCGACCTGGACGTCGGCCCGTGGGGTCTGGAGTTCGATCCCCTCACCGGCGAGGCCTTCGTCGCCACCTGGAACGGCGATCCCTCCAACTCCATCGTCCAGATCGTCGGCGACGGCTTCTGCTCGGACCTCGACGGGGACGGCTGGACCGATTGCCAGGGGGACTGCGACGAGGCCGATCCCGGCACCTACCCCGGCGCCGCGGAGCTCTGCGACGGGCTGGACAACAACTGCAACGGCGTGGTCCCGGCCGACGAGGTGGACGACGACGCCGACGGCTGGAGGGTCTGTGACGGAGACTGCGACGACGCCGACGCGGCCGTGAACCCCGGCGCCGCCGAGGTGGCCTGCGACTTCATCGACAACGACTGCGACGGCGCCCTGCACGACGAGGAGACCGACTGGGATCAGGACGGGTACACCGAGTGTGACGGCGAGTGCGCCCCCGACGACCCCAACATCTACCCGGGCGCCACCGAGATCCCCTGCGACTACATCGACAACGACTGCGACGGCATCCTCCACTACCAGGAGGTGGA
>CAZLEO010000427.1:0-6051 GCA_964558555.1 uncultured Rickettsiales bacterium
CTCTGGATATGGCCTTTCCACATCTGGCGAAATCGTACATCTGAACGAGTACGACGCGACGAACCATGCCTTTGAACGCGCGGATGGTGAGGTTTTTGTCGATCTCAGCGTGGGCTACGAGAATCTATGCGGACTCACGAAAAGTGGTTCAGTACAGTGTTTCGGTGAGTTTCCCTACATCGGAGAACGGTAGTATCTGACGTGCGATCCTTCCTGTAGATCCTTGCCCTGCGTTGCGCCCTTGGCGTCGTGGCATGCTTCCCCTATTCGTACTCTTGGCCACGCCAAGTCAGCCACGGACAGAACTCCACTCGATGGGTATGCGCGGCATTTTCCCGAATTCTGCTAGTCGGTCGGTTCGCGCGCAGCCTCGACCTCGGCGCGGAGGATCTCGATCTGGTCGAGGATCTCGTCGAACGCCGGGTCGGCGGCGGGGACGTAGCGGCGGCGGGGGGTGTCGGCGTGGATCGCGTGTTCGACCGCGTCGACCACCGGGGTGGGGGGCGGCAACAGCGCGATCATCGCCTCGAGCTGGGCGACCGCGGCGCCGAGGGGACCGCGGTACACGGAGTCCTCCAGCCTCTCCCTCGCCGCGGCGAGGCCCTTGGGCCAGGCCTGGGACCGGAACGAACCCGGACAGACCACCGCCACGTGCACCCCAAACGGGGTGACCTCTCGCCGCAGCACGTCGCTGTAGCCCTCCAGGGCCCGCTTGCTGGCGCAGTAGGCGCCGAGGAACTCGGCGCCGGCCAGGCCGTTGGTGGAGGAGATCTGCACGATCCGTCCGCCGCTGGCGGAGAGCGCCGGGAAGCAGGCCCGCACCAGGCGGTGGACCCCCACGAGGTTGACGTCGAGCTGGCTCACCAGGGTGTCGGTCTCGAGCTCCACCAGGGGCGCGGGCACGGCGATGCCGGCGTTGTTGACCAGCGCGTCGAGGCGTCCGATGGCCTCCACGGCGGCGGCCACGTCGTCGCGGTTGGTGACGTCCAGGCGAAGGGCCGTCACCCCCTCGATGGCGTCGAGATCGGCGAGATCGGTGGCGTCGCGGGCGCCCGCGCCCCCCCCGGCGCCGCGCGCGGCGCGGCGCGCGACCACCGCGCGCCCGCGGCCGGGGCGGGCGCCGGGGGCCAGGACGTTGAGGATCACCTTGGGAAGAGGCGGCGGTGCTCGGCCTTGGTGCAGATGCCCGAGATGACGGTCATCCCCTGGTCACGGGCGCTCGCCTCGGCGGCGGCGTGCTCGGCGCCCGGCTGGAACCACACCACATCCGCGTTGATCTGCGCGGCCTGGTCCACCACGCCCAGCAGGCGATCGCCGGACACGAACAGGTCCACCACGTCGATGTGGACGTCGTCGGGGATGGCCGTGAGGCTGGGGTAGGCCTTGAATCCGGCCACCTCGGCCGCCTTCGGATGGACGGGAATCACCTCGAACCCGTGCTCGGCGAGGTAGACCCCCACCTCGTGGCTGGGGCGCTCCACCTTGGGCGACATGCCCACCACCGCGATCACGCGGCGCTGGCCGAGCAGGTCACGCAGGTCGTCGTCGCGGGTGCGATCGGGCATGGGGCAGGACGCACCGTCCGTCGGTTCGGTCATGGCGGGTTCTCCTGGGGGGATCGGACCGGGACGGGGGAGGGTGCGCTATTCGTCTTCGTCCCCGGTGCCCTCGAGCCGCTCCATCTTGGTGCCCTCGTGCTTGGACAGCCCCTTCTTCTTGGGCGGCGCGGCCTCCTGGTTGGACTCGCAGACCTGCTTCTCCTCGGCGATGAACCCTGCGCAGGGCTGACCGGTGAGCTCGGCGAGCAGACGCTGGTAGTCGGCGCGGCGGGCCATGCAGGCACCCTTCGCCTCCTCGTCCTCCTGCAGACAGGGCGGGACGACGATGTTCACGCCGCGGTCCAGGGCCTCCTGCAGACAGGTCTTGAGCTCGTCTCCGCTTTGATCGAAGCAGGGGCTCTCGCCGGCGGGCTCCTCGGAGTCCTGGGCCCACGCCGTGGTGGCCAGACAGAGGGTCAAACCGAGGGCGAGCGACAGGGTCATTCGGGTCATGGAATCCTCCTCACTTGGGGTGCAGTATCGTCGCCTCCCCCGATCCCTGCTGTCAATGCCACACGGCATTCCAGGGGCATGCGACACCCCATAGACGCCTCCGCGCCGGGTTTTCTTCAGCAAAAAGTCCGTGACTCCAGATCGGGTGACTTTCCGCCTCGGATCCACGACAATTCGAACCCCGCGCGCGCCCGCAGGGCGCGAGCCCGGAGGAGCTGCATCATGACCGCACCGAGGCGCCTGGTCATCGGCATCCACGACCACCAGCCGGTGGGCAACTTCGACCACGTCTTCGCCTGGGCGTACGACAGCGCCTACGCCCCGTTCCTCGACGTGCTGGAGCGCTACCCGGCCGTCAAGATCGGCATGCACCACACCGGCCCGCTGCTGGAGTGGATGGCCCACAACCGGCCCGACTACCTGCGGCGGGTGGGCGACCTCGTACAGCAGGGGCGGGTGGAGCTCATCGGCGGTGGTTTCTTCGAGCCGATCCTGGTCGTGCTGTCCGAGGCCGACCGCCTCGAGCAGCTGGAGTGGATGGCCCGGTTCCTCGAGAAGCACTTCGGCCGCCGGGCCGACGGCGCCTGGCTGGCCGAGCGGATCTGGGAGCCGCACCTGGCCGGCACCCTGGCGCGCGCCGGCGTGCGTTACACGGCCCTGGACGACTACCACTTCGCCCGGGCCGGCATGGATCCGGCGCGGCTGCACGGCACGTACCTCACCGAGGACGGCGGCGATCCCGTGGCCATCTTCCCCATCTCCCAGGAGCTGCGGTACCGCATCCCGTTCGCCGATCCCCAGGAGGTCCGCCGGGTGTGCCTGGAGGCCCCGGTCCCGGAGGGCGCGGCCCTGAGCTTCTTCGACGACGGCGAGAAGTTCGGCGTGTGGCCTCACACCCACGGGCCCGTGTACGACGACGGGTGGCTCGATCGCTTCTTCTCGATGCTGTCCGATCCCGACTCGGGCGTGACCACGGCCCTGCCCGCCGAGGTGCTCGCCGAGACCCCTAGCGGCCGCGTCTACCTGCCCGCGGCGTCGTACTTCGAGATGAGCGAGTGGACGTTGCCGCCGGAGCTCGCCGAGCGGTTCGCCCGCCTGGTGCACGAGGCCGAGGACAACGGCCGCATCGAGCAGCTGCGCCCGTTCCTGGCCGGCGGCTTCTGGCGGGGTTTCCTGGCCAAGTACACCGAGTCGAACCTGCAGCAGAAGCTCACCCAGCGCACCTCGGTGCGCGTCCGCGGCATCGACGAACCCCACCGCACCCGCGCCCTGGACCAGATGATGCGGGCCCAGTGCAACTGCGCCTACTGGCACGGCGTGTTCGGGGGCATCTACCTTCCCCACCTGCGGTCCGCCATCCAGTCGGCGCGCATCCTCGCCGAGGCCGAGCTGTGGCAGGCCCGCGACGTCGCCGGTGTCGCGGATCAGCTCGAGGTGGAGGAGGTGGATCTGGAGGTGGACGGCAAGCCCGTGGTGCTGGTGGACAGCGCCACGCACAGCGCCGGGATCAAGCCCGGCGAGGGCGGCGCCCTGCTGATGTGGGACCTGCACCAGCCCGCCCACGCCCTGCACGACGTGCTGACCCGCCGCCGCGAGGGGTACCACGCCGACTGGGTCCCCGCCGACCAGGCGCCGACCGAGGAGGAGGGCAACATCCACAAGATCGTCCGCGCCCTGCCCCCGGGCCAGAACCTCACCTACGACTGGTACCGCCGCCTCAACCTCATCGACCACTTCTACGCCGAGGAGCCCACGGCCGCGGTGCTGAACGATCTCGAGGCCCACGAGCTCGGCGACTTCGTGAACCTGCCCTTCGAGTACGAGGTGAGCCGCACCGAGGCCGCCGCCAGCGTGGCCATGGGCCGCGACGGCCACCTGTGGTGGCCCGACACCGAGGCGCAGCCCCTGCGGCTGGACAAGACCGTGCAGGTCCACGGGGACTCGGCGCGCGTGACGTGCAGCCACCGCATCACCAACACCGGCGACCGCCCGGTGTCCGCCTGGTGGGGGGTCGAGTGTAACGTCAAGCTCATGTCGGACGAGGGCGAGCAGCGTTGCCTGCGCATCCTGCCCGACGGCGGCGACCACCCCCTCGAGGCGCGGCTGGATCCCGTGGCCGCGCCCGGCATCGAGCTGGTGGACGACGGCCTGGGCATCGCCGTGACCCTCGAGGCCGACGCCGCCCCCCGCTGGTGCTCCTTCGGGGTGCACACCCTGAGCCAGTCCGAGGCCGGCGTGGACGCCATCTACCAGGGCACCTGCGCGGTGGTCCTGCGGCGGGTGGAGCTGGAGCCGGGGGCCGTGCTAGAAGCATCGATGGACCTGCGCGTGCGCGCCTGAAGGGCGCACGCGGGGTAGGAATGAGGCCAACGTGCGCATCCTGCTGTTCTGTCTCAATCGCGAGCGCTGGCCCGAGCCCGCGCCCCCCGTGGGCACCGCCTGGGTGGCCGCTGCCCTGCGGCGCGCCGGGCACGAGGTGCGGCTGCTCGACCTGATGTACGCCAAGGACGTGGACGCCGCCATCACCGAGGCGGTGGCCGATCACCGGCCCGAGCTCGTGGCCCTGTCGCTGCGCAACGTGGACTCCACCTGGATGCACCAGCCCAACTGGGCCGTGCCCGAGGCCCGCAGGCTCACCGATCTGGTCCGGTCCCAGGTGGACTGCCCCATCATCCTCGGCGGGGCCGGCCCGTCCCTGGTCACCGAGGACATCCTGCGCGCCCTGGACCTCGACGTCGCCGTGGTGGGGGAGGGCGAGCTCGTGGTGGCCGATCTGGTCGAGGCCATCCAGCGCGGGGACTCCCTGGATCACCTGCCCGGCGTGTACCACCTGGACCGCTGCGCCAACCCGCCGGCGCACGCGGACATCTGGGACCACTTCCCGCCCGCCCACGACCTGATCGACTACGCGCCGTACATCCGCGACGGCGGGGGCTGTGGCATCCAGACCAAGCGCGGCTGCGCCTTCGACTGCGTGTACTGCAACTACCCCGTGCTCGAGGGCCACAAGTACCGGCGCCGCGACCCCGAGCAGATCGCCGACGAGATGCAGGCGGTGATCGAGTCCCAGGGCATCGTCGACTTCGGCTTCACCGACAGCGTCTTCTCGTTCCCCCGCAAGCACGCGCGCGAGGTGGCCGAGGCCGTCGGGCGCCGCGACATGGGCGCGCGCTGGACCGCGTACGTCAACCCCACCGACGTGCAGGAGGACCTGGTCAAGGCCATGGCGGACGGCGGCTGCCACGCCGTGGAGCTGGGCGTGGACGTGGCCGACGAGGAGATGCTCGCCGCCACCCGCAAGGGCTTCGGCCTGTCCGCCCTGGAGCAGTCCATCAACCTGCTGCACGACCACGGCATCTCCATCGGCCTGTACGCCCTGCTGGGCGGCCCGGGCGAGACCCGCGCCTCGGCCGAGCGCTCGCTGGAGTTCCTGCGCCGCTTCCCCGAGGTCGAGGCGGTCATCTTCACCTTCGGCATGCGCATCTACCCCGGCACCGAGCTCGAGCGCCTCGCCCGCGAGCAGGGGTACATCGACGCCGACGATCCCCTCATCGAGCCGCGCTTCTACTTCTCCAAGGAGCTCACCGAGCGCGACTCCGACGAGCTCATCGCCGAGATCCGGAAAAACGACCGCTGGCTCGCCCCCGGCGACCTCGTCGACGGCGAGGACGCCTTCCTCATCTGGGCGGTGCGCAAGTACGGCGTGCGGCCCATCTGGCGCATGACCGAGAAGACCGCGCGCCTGCGCGAGCGCAACCGTGAGAAGCGGCGAAAGACGTTGAAGGCGAAGCGGGATTGAGCGGTCGATTCGGAGCCTGGCCAGTCCGGGTGAGGTCGCTCTAGCTGGGAAAATCACGCCACGACGCCACGACGCCACGACGCAACGTTTGGGTCAGGGCTGGCTTGGTGGGCGCGCTCCGCGCGAGGTGCGGGTTCGTGGATCGTCACTTGGGGAGGATTCCGCCAAGGAAAGCAGGAAAACAAGAAGGGGCAGGGGAAG
>CAZLEO010000428.1:0-6036 GCA_964558555.1 uncultured Rickettsiales bacterium
CCGGATCTGGTGTCTGGAGGGCAGGAGGTGTGCTCTTCGTCTCTGTCGTCGCAGTCGTCGTCGCAGGCCATGTGCAGGTCTGCGTCCAGGTCCTGCTCGTCCACGGGCAGGTCCCCGTCGCAGTCGTTGTCGAGGCCATCGCAGAGCTCCTCGGCGTCCGGGTGCACCGTGTCGTCACTGTCGTCGCAGTCGTCGTCGCACAGCCGGTAGCCGTCCTCGTCCACGTCGGCCTCGTCCTCGGGGATCACCTGGTCGCAGTCGTTGTCGCCGCCGTCGCACAGTTCGGGCGCGCCATCGTACATGGCGTCGTTGTCGTCGTTGCAGTCGCCGAGGCAGGAGCTCATCCCGTCGCCGTCCGCGTCGATCATGTCGTCTCCGACAGCGCCGTCGACCTCGTCGGGATCCACGACCTCGTCCACCTCGCCGTCGCAGTTGTCGTCCACGTCGTTGCACGCCTCGATGGCGTCGGGATTGATCTCGGCGTCCTCGTCGTCGCAGTCGTTGTCGCAGACCATGAAGGTGTCTTCGTCGACGTCGACCTCTTCTTCGCCCGGGCCGTCCAGGCAGTCGTTGTCCTCCCCGTCGCAGATCTCCGGTGCGCCGGGATAGGTGTCCGCGTTGTGGTCGTCGCAGTCGCCGTCACCGACGGTGAAGCCGTCCTGGTCGGTGTCGTTGTTGTAGTCGCCGAAGGGCCCGCCTTCCGTGGTCTCATCGCATGCGACGAGTGTCATGGCTGCCAGGAGCGCGAACCAGATGGTGAACCGAGTCATGGGACCCCCTGTCTGTTCGTGGACGGATTTCAACAGCTCGATCCGACGATTCTAGCACCCGCGGCGCGCGGGCGCCGGTACGAGGGCGAGGTGTGCGCGTGGAGGGAGCGGTCGAGGTTTGACGCAACCTTTGCAGTCTCTCGGCCACGCGACCCTGGCGGCGATGGTATCTAGAGGCTTCGGCCCCGGAGGGCCTTTCGGAGGTGACCATGACCCGCTTCGTCGTTTCCGCGCTCGCCGCGTTGCTGCTCCTCGCCACCGGCTGCCCGCCCGAGGAGGAGCCGCCCCCGCCGCCGGATCCCTGCCTGGGATTCTTCGACATCAACGCGCCGGCAGGGGACTGGATGTGGGCCCGCGGCAGCGCCTCGAGCCCGGAGCCGGACGTGCACTACCGCATCCGCTTCTTCCGCGAGGGAGAGACGGTCAAGGCCTGGTACGTGCACGACCTCGAGCGCTACGAGATGACCGGGACGCGGCGTGAGACCGACTGGCTGTTCAGCAGCGGCACGCTCATCCCGGCCGACGAGGTGGAGACCTTCAAGGCCAACAACTCCAACACGGAGGCGCGTTTCTCCGCGTACGCCTATCTGTCCATCGACAAGCAGTGCCACGTGGAGTGGTCGGACGGCTACCACACGTACGTCGACGGCGCCGAGGTCGAGAAGACCGACGGCATGGGCCGCAAGCGCCTCGCGCCGGTGGGTGAGGAGACCGTGTTCAGCTACCGCCCCTGCACCGAGAAGCTGGCGGCCACCGAGGGCGCCACCGGTCAGCGCGCCTACAAGGCGATGATCGACCTCGAGACCGGCGTGCCCATACTCAGCGGGGACACCGCCAACCTCGTCGTCTGGACCGACGCCGCCGCAGACGGCGACGCCGCCTGCACCTACACCTTCGACTACTTCTGGGACGGGCTGATCAAGGACGAGAAGGCCGCCACCACCCAGGTCGAGGGCGACCAACGCAAGTGGACCCACCGCATCAACCTGGCCTTCCTCGGCAGCCACGACGTGACCTTCGAGCGCTTCCGCGCCTGCTCAGGCGGCGAGCCCGAGCACATCGGCACGTCCTGCGGTCTGGTCCAGGTCCAGTAGGGGCCGCTACTCCCCGTCTTCGTCCCCCAACACGTCGTTGAGGTCGTCGGCCAGGCGCTCCAGCGCCTCGTGGCTGTAGTGCTGCGGGATGCGGTCGCGGCGGGTGTTCTCGCGGTCGTAGCGGTAGCGGGAGATCTCGGCGTCGCGGCCGCGGTCGAGCTTGATCTCGTGGTACTCGAGGTCGCGCATCTCCTCGGGCCGGCTGCGCAGGACGCCGCCGCCGAGGTTCGCGTCGACCTCGTGTTCGCGCAGGCGCTCGGGCAGGTAGGTGACGCGTTCGACGATGCCGGCGGCCTGGCGGCTGACGGCCTCGCCCGCTTCCTCCTCGGTCCGCTCCCGGTCGGGACCGACCACGGTGAGGCGGTCCACCGCGGAGCCGTAGGGGCCGGATCCGTGGACATCGGCGCGGGCGGTGGTGCCGTCGTGCTCCACCTCCACCTCTCGCTTGCCGCTGCCGGACGAGTTCTTCAGGGCGCGGACCAGCTTGTGGCCCAGGCTCTCTCGCTTGTCGTCGTCTTTGCTCATTCGGTGTTCTCGGAGAACGTCTCTCCGTCGTGGGAGTAGGTGACGACCTTCTCGCTCAGGACGGTCTGCAGGTTGACGGGGCGCTTCCACACCGCGGCCAGGTTGGCCAGGGTCCGCTGCGCGTAGCCCTTGTCCAGCTCGGCGCCGTCGAAGTCGTGCTCGAGCAGCAGCTCGCCGCGGTTGGCGTGGTTGCCGTCCACCACGGTGATGCGGGGGTTGCCGGCGTTGGTGAGCATGTACAGCAGCTGGGCCTTGATCTGCTCGAACTCGCGGCTGTCGATCACGTACAGCTTGTTGCGCGGGTCGTACACGTAGGTGAAGAAGCCGTAGCGGCGGCAGAAGTCGGCGGTGAGGTACTCGTCGACGAAGGTCACGTCGTTGTAGATCTTGCGGACCTCGAAGACCTTCTCCAGGCCCTTCATCTCGCCGGTGTCCCACTCCTTGAGCGCGCGCATGTCGTCGCACTCGGCGTAGTCCTTGCCGTGGCGGCCCGTGTTCCAGCGGTCC
The DNA here is from genome assembly GCA_964558555.1 of uncultured Rickettsiales bacterium. GTDB lineage: Bacteria > Myxococcota_A > UBA796 > UBA9615 > CAYRNR01 > CAYRNR01. The sequence continues at coordinate 2,897 of CAZLEO010000428.1, forward strand.
TCGATGTCGTGGAACAGCTCCACGCCCAGCTTGTAGGGGTTGAGGGAGCCGGGGGCCATGAACACGGTGCCGGAGTGGTGGTCGGCGTACTCGATGATCTCCGCCGACGTGGCGAGCTTGCCGGTCATCAGGCGGCTGTGCCAGAAGGTGGCCCAGCCCTCGTTCATGATCTTGGTCTGGGCCTGGGGCGCGAAGTAGTAGGCCTCCTCGCGCACGATGCTCAGCACGTCGGCCTGCCAGGCGCGCAGGGGGGCGTTCTCGAGCAGGAACAGCAGGATGTCCCGCTGGGGCTCGGCCGGGAAGGCGCGGGCCCGCATCTCGGCCTTCTCGTCCTCCCAGGCCTGCTTCTGGGCGGCCTTGATCTGGTCGGCCGGGTTGACGAACGGCTCCATGTACGTGCGCTGGGTCTCCAGCCGGAACTCGTCGCCGGGCTTCATGCGCCGCACCGGGATCTCCTGGGAGTCGTCCAGGTCCAGATCCTCGTCGGTGGGCGCCTCGAAGATGGTGGGGTCCTCGCGCCGCTGGATGCCCGGCGCGTTGCGGTCGATGAGGTTCTCCAGGGAGAGGCAGACGTCGAGGAAGGTCTCGACCTTCTCCACCCCGTAACGATCGATGTACCGGCGCACGCGCGTGGCGTGGTTGGCCATCTCGTCGATCATCTTGCGGTTGGTGTGGGCGAACCACAGGTTGTTCTTGAAGAAGTCGGCGTGGGCGCACACGTGGGCCATGACCAGCTTCTGGTCGGTCATGGGGTTGGAGCTCATGAGGTAGGCCACCACCGGATCGGTGTTGATGACCATCTCGTAGATCTTCTGCAGCCCGTAGGTGTAGCCCTTGGACAGCTGGTTGTACTCCATGCCGAAGCGCCAGTGCGGGTAGCGCACCGGGAAGCCGCCGTACGCGGCCAGCATCGACATCTCGCGGTAGTCCAGCATCTCGTAGACGACCTCGGGGAAGTCCAACCCCACCGCCTTGGCCTGGATCTCCACCTCCTCTTGCAGCTTGCGCAGATCGGGAGGGAGGCCCGCGAGGAACTTGCGCTCGAACTTCTGTCGGCTCCACGGCATGGCTACTTCCCCTTTCCCAGGAAGGCCTTGATGGCGTCGTAGATGCCGTCGCTGTCCTCGATCTTGTGGTAGATGATGTCCTCGTCGCCCTCGTCGAAGGACTTCTGCAGGTCCCGCAGGAACTGGCCGCTGCCGTAGTCGCTGTCCACCTGCCCGTAGCAGAAGACGTTGGACTTGGGCATGAGCTCCTCGCGCATCATCTCGATGCACTTGGTGGTGTCGTTGCCCGACCAGTTGTCCCCGTCGCTGAAGTGGAACGGGTAGATGTTCCACTCGGTGGCCGGGAACTCCTCGTCGATGAGCTGGTTGCACAGGGTGTACGCCGTGCTGATCAGCGTGCCGCCGCTCTCCTTGGTGTGGAAGAAGGTCTCGCGGTCCACCATGCGCGCCGAGGCGTCGTGGATGATGTAGCGGACCTCGAGGCCCTCGTACTGGTGCGACAGCCAGGTGTCGATCCAGAAGGCGGTGGATCGGACGATGTCCTTCTGCTTCTGCCCCATGGATCCGGACACGTCCATCATGTAGATGACCACCGCGTTGCGCTCGGGCAGGTTGATGGTCTTCCAGCTGCGGTAGCGCTTGTCCTCGTGGATGGGGACGATGACCGGGTTGACCGGGTCGTAGGTGCCCGAGGCGATCTGGCGCTTGAGCGCCCGGCGGTAGGTGCGCTTGAAGTGGCGCAGGCTCTCCGGGCCCACGCTGCGGATGCCGGTGTACTTGTCCTTGATGGCCTCGAGCTTGGCCTCTCCCTTGGGCTCGATCTTGGGCAGCTCCAGCTCCTCGGCCATGATCTCGGCGAGCTCCTCGATGGAGATCTCCACCTCGAGGACGTGTTCGCCCGGCTGGTCGCCGGCCTCGCCCGCGCCGTCGCCTTCCCCCTCACCGACGGGATCGCCCTCTTCCCCCTCGCCGGCGCCGACCCCGCCCTCCTCGTTCTTGCCGTACTTGAAGCGCGGCAGGTCGATCTGCGGCAACGGGATGGAGACCTTCTCCTTGCCCTTGCGGCCGATGAGCTCGCCCGACGACATGTACTTCTTGAGATCGCGCCGCACGCGGCCGCGCACGATGCCCTTGAAGCGGTTGACGTCCGACTCGATGTTCAGGGCCATGCGCCCCTCCCTACTTGGCGTCGCCCCGGGCGAAGATGGAGGCCACGTAGCTGAGCACGTCGCCCGCGCACACCTCGCAATAGCCGTAGTCGTTGATCAGGCGGGTCTTGACCACCTCGATCTTCTCCTGGGTCTGCTTGTCCACGACGTCGGACACCAGCGAGGTCAGGCGGATGGAGTCCTTCTGGTCCTCGAACAGCTTGAGCTCGAGGGCGCGCCGCAGCCGCTCGTTGCTCTCCCAGTCGAAGGTCTTGCCGTCGAGGGCGCGCGCGGCGATGAAGTTCATGATCTCGCGCCGGAAGTCGTCCTTGCGGGGCTCCGGGATATCGATCTTCTCCTCGATGGACCGCATCAGCTGCTCGTTGGGCTCCTCGTCCTGGCCCGTGTACTTGTTGCGGACCTTCTGCTTCTGCGTGTACGCCTTGACGTTGTCGATGTAGTTGCCGCAGAGACGCTCGATGGCCTCGCGGTCCGCCGAGATGGCCTTCTGGACCTCGTTCTTGGCGATGGACTCGAACTCCTTCTTGACGTCGTTGAGCAGCTCCTTGTAGCGCGTCTTGAGATCGGTGTTGGCGATCAGCGAGTGGTGCTTGAGGCCGCTCTCGAGCTGGTTGAGCACCATGAACGGGTTGACGCAGGTGGTCTCGTCGTTGACCAGGGCGTTGCTGATCTTGTCCTGGATGTACCGCGGGCTGATGCCCTCCATGCCCTCGCGCTCACCCTCCTTGCGCAGCTCGCGCACGTTGTCCTCGGTGTAGCCCGGCATGGACTTGCCGTCGTACAGCTTGAGCTTCTGCATCAGCGTCAGCTGGGCCTTCTTGGGCTCCTCGAGGCGGGTCATGATGGCCCACATGGCGGCCATCTCGATGGTGTGCGGGGCGATGTGCTTGGGGATGGTGTTGCGGCCGAACTCCTTGCGGTAGATCTTCACCTCCTCGTGGAGCTTGGTGATGTAGGGCACGTC
>CAZLEO010000429.1:0-5994 GCA_964558555.1 uncultured Rickettsiales bacterium
CGGGCTGCCGGCATTGAACCCCATCCCTACGGGGAAGAGGCAGACGAGCAGTTTTCCCATAAGTTGGCGATCCCGAGGGAAGACAGGACGACGCCAACGATGCAGGACCCGGAGATGCTATTCGAAGACAACGCCAGATCGACGACCCTAACCCCTGAGAGCACTGTAGCTCCGCAGGCTTTCTTTGGTATCAACAATCCGCAGTGCTACTTCGCACCCAAGTCGTCATCTGAGGAGCGAAATGCCTACAAGTTCGGTGATCCCGAGGACGTCGTGGCCGATATCGCCAGAATGGGCGGTGGGACGGTGCGCCACATCAATGATCCCGACCTCTGTTGGGCCCATATGTTCGAAGCGGACGAAGACGAGATCCCAGCTCCGGATGTCCTCTACGAATGGCTGACGGACGAGTTGTATGAACCCTTCTCAAAGTTCACTGCTTTCCTCATCATCTGCGCGATCAACGGCGTGCGTGTCATTCCGATCCTCTTCGACGCTGGAGGGGGTAGCAGGCTCAACAACGACACCGCCGTGTATGACGACGGAAGCACCAATCCGCCCACCAACGGGGATGTTTCTGATGGCAGGCCCAGTCACCAACCTGGCATCGTGGTGCCAGCGTTCCAAGGCTGGAGTTCCTTCTACTGGAATTTCGGCGATTGTTGGCGTTTGACGGAACAAGCCCTCTATCAGCGCTACGCATTGAACGTCTATATGCCGGACGATGACCCTGAGATGGATCAGGATGCAGTGGCCTATATGCAGGAATGCGCCCGTCGCAAGTCCCTGGCCATCGCCGCGTTCGGCAAGGGAGTAGGTGAATACCTGGCTCATTTGGCTTCGGTCGCTGCAGAATACCTTGACTCGGACATCACGGATCTGATCCCCTATGTGGAGGTGGCCAACGAACTCGACTCTTTCTGGCGCGGCGGCACGGACTCCGCTCGGGAGGCGGGACGGTTCTTGGCTCTTCTTACCGGTCCCATCCACGAGGCTTTCTCGGACGCCCGTTTTCGTTTCGCGGATCTGATCATGCACTACGCTGAGGACGTCGAAAATGCGGAGGAGGATTGGCGTGCAGACACCGAGTGGCTCAAGGAAGTGCTTGAAGTGGGTCTAGAGGAGGAGGTTCAGCGCTGGAACGACAGCTTCACGATCCCCAACTATCTGGACGATCCCGATGCCTGGGAGACCTTCACTGCTTGGGCAAGCAGCGCCCAGGCCGCGGGCTTCCAATGGCCTTCGGAGAACAAGACCTACCGCACCCGCAACTTGGTACACCAAGTCGGCTTCCACCATTTCCGCCATTTCGATTATCCTCACGACGCGTACGACGACGAGACCGCCCTGGGCACCGCCATTGACCAATTCGTTGACGAAGCAGTGGCAGGTATCCGCCCGGAAGTCAGGGTGTCCTGGACATTGTCGGCGGTCAGTTTTCAGGCTGATGAACCCGAGGTCAAGACGACCGGAGGCACAGGCAGCAGTGCCGAAAACGAGCATTACAGAGGGGGTTCCCCAGGATTCCAGGCGGGCATGCTTGCTAGGCGGCTGCTCTACGCCCGGTCGTTCGCCTGCACGGTGGGAGGGCCTGATTTCGTGCTCTGGTATACCTTCATGAGCGGCGTAGCGATGTACGACGTCGGCTGGACACAGTTCACGGGGACGGGGGTGAGGAACGAGCTGTTGTCAGAAACCGTCAACTCGACCACCGAGTGGTATCTCTACGGCACCAAAATTGAGGAATTCACGCAGGGGATCCACGCTTGGAGGCGCCCGGCTTGGTTCAGCTACCGCCGCGTCTGCTGGCTCTGCAGCAAGACGAAGAGATACGAGTTGTTGTTCCAGCGCTTCAAGATGGTTTTGCTGCGCCTGACCGCTCAGGATCTCTACTCCGATCCCGAAATTTTTCACGTCGCACGGAAATACACCCATGCCTACGTCGCCTGGCTGGACGAAACCTCGACGGTATTGAAGGCTCAGTTCAGCATAAGCGAGCGAGAGCGCTCCCCTTCGCGTGACAGTACGATCCTCGGCCTTGACTATAAGCTTGTCCCTCTCGTGCCAAAGGTGGACTATGGCGGGCTTATCCTGGGTGATACCGATGAAAATGGCTATCCAGCGAAAGAGTCTGTCACATGGACAACGGAGACCACGACTTCCAGCGTTGAGCCCATTGTGGGAGGAATCCGGGTCACGGTCATGCGAGGCAGCGAGACGAACAAGGCCCCGATCTGCATCTTCACCAATGCGAAGATGGTGGGCGAGGTCACCATGGGGACTATCGTGTCCCAGCCCCCGATCCAGGTCACAGTTCATCCGTGATCGGTTTGCCGATACATAGCTTATGAATTCTGATATTTAGTCACTGCAAGTGCACCCCTCGCCGATACGCGGTTCCGGTAGGGACCTTTGGCAAGTAGAGCGAGCCCGAACCAGCCCATGTCGAGCCGTGGCAAAACTGCGCCCCTCCGCGGTGCTCACCATTGCCCCTGCGATCCCAGGAGGAGATAGGTCGCGCCGGCATAGTTTCCTCCCGTGCTCTCCGATTGCGCCAGAATGAGCAAGTCGGCTCGAACGTCGCCATCCACGTCACCGGCTCCGGAGACCGCGAATCCGGCGCCGTCACCCATCCGCTCACCTACGAACTTGGCATCCGCCCTAGTCAGGGACTGCGTGCCGCAGACAGGCCCGAACAACAGATAGGCAGCACCGGCGCCATATCCATTCGTGTGGTTGCACCAAGCTCCGACAAGAAAGTCCCTTTTGCCGTCGCCATCCACATCGCCAGCTCCAGACACGGTGAATCCCGCTTGGTCCCCCGGCTTCTCAGCGACCACTTTGCCATGGGCCGCTCTCAGCGACATATCCGCGGTGAGGGGGCCCAAGAGCAGGTAGGCCGCACCCCCATGCTCACCGCGGGTAGTCTCGGCCGGGTCGCCGATGACGATGTCCTCCAGCCCATCGCCATTGGCATCTCCCAGGACGTCAAGAGAAAAACCAGCCCAGCCTTCCGCATCCTCGCCCATGAGGACCACATCCGCGCCTCCGATGTTCATGGAGGCGCTTGGCAAGCTATGGAAGACATAGGCAGCTCCGACATCCTCGCCCCCCGTATCTGCGTTCATGGCTCCGACCAAGAAATCGTCCCTGCCATCTCCATCGAGATCGCCACCACCTGCAACCGCCCTGCCGGCTCCATCGTACTCCGCCTCCCCGTACAGCCCAATACCGGCGTCCTCCAGGCTCCAGTCGCCTAGCTCCGGTTCGAGGATCAGGAACGCACCGCCGCGCATCTCCCCTTCCGAATACGCAAAGGGCGCGCCAACAAGGATCTCCGGCAGACCGTCGCCGTCTACGTCGCCGGCTGCGGTAACGTCCTCTCCAACCCCCTCTCCCGCCGCCCCAATCCACCTCACATCCGCATCCTCCAAGGCCATGGTTCCCGAGAAAGGCCCCAGTACCAGGTAGACCATGCCAGCGCTGTATCCACCTTCGCAGTTGTTATCGTCCCCGACCAGCGCATCGGGCCAACCGTCGCCATTCACATCGCCCGGGATGGCCACCGAGCTGATGGTGCTCTCGTGGTAGGCGCGTCCTGCAGCCAAGCGCACATCCATCTGATCGTCGGGCACCGTTCCGGTCACGGGTCCGTGCACGAGCCACGCTGAGGCCACCCCGTCATCGGCCGCTGCCGTGGAGCCCACCAAGATGTCGTCAAAGCCATCCAGGTCGACGTCCCCTGCCGCCGCCATCGCGTCGCCCGCCAGCAGCTTGGCATGGGCGTGGCATAGGTCCACGAAGCCCGTGTCCGGCTCGCAGTCCGCATCGGCGTCCCCATCCGTATCGCCGTCGGTGTCAGCGTCCGCCTCCGCACCGCCTCCGCTGTACTCCTTCTTTTTGTCGCAGGCCAGCGAGGCCACGCCCAGCAGTACCAGCGTCAGCTTTACGATCATCCTCGGCATCTTCGCCTCCAAGGTCTACTCCAGCGACGTCGAAGCCGTCACACCCAGTACCAGGTAGGCTGCACCTGCGTCTTCCCCCCAGCCATCCGACCCCGGCGCGCCAACAAGCAGATCGCCCAGGCCGTCTCCGTCCATGTCCCCCACACCTGCCACAGAGAGCCCAGCTTGGTCTCCCGGGAGTTCCCCCTCCAGTCGTAGGCCGGTCGTGGCCAGAGTCAACGTGCCACTGGCCGGCCCCCGCATCACCCAGGCAGCTCCTTCTTCGTGCTCATCGGTGGCACTTCCCGCAGCGTCGATCAGCAGGTCGTCGAAACCGTCGCCATCGATGTCACCTGCACTGTCCACGCTGCTCCCCGCGAAATCCCCCGGGTTCCCGAATATGCGTGCATCGGCTTCGGGCAGGGCGACCTCTCCCGCCAGAGGACCGCGCAGCAGGTAGGCGCCGCCACTGTCCTCGCCGCCACCATCGGCGCCCCAGGCTCCGATCAGCACGTCGTCGTAGCCATCGCCGTCCACGTCCCCCGCACGGCTGCAAGAGGAGCCCGCGCGGTCGTAGCGCGCTCCTCCGATCAACTTGGCGTGCGCGTCGTTCAGCCAATACGGCACGGTCGAAGTGAAATCGGGGCTGCCCAGTATCAGATAGGAGGCGCCCGACCATTGCCCGCCCAGGCTGGAATCGGACGCTCCCACCAGGAAATCGGTCAGGCCATCGCCGTCCGTATCGCCGGCCGCGCCCACGGCATCGCCAGCCCAATCGCCGTCGTCCTCCGCCAGCCACTTGGCGTCGGCTTCGCTTAGGTTCTCGGAGGTCATAGCCGCGCTGTCGGTGTTGCCCAGCAGCAGATAGGCGGCCCCAGCGTCCTCGCCACCCTGGCTGTCCAGAAACGCGCCTACTACCAGATCTGCCAGTCCGTCGCCGTTCGTATCGCCCACACCTGCAAGGGCCGCTCCGGCCATGGCTGCGGAGTTCTCTCCGGCCCACTGAGCGCCGGCCTCCACCAGTTCGATGCTTCCACTGTTTGCTCCAGAGATTATATATACGGCGCCACCCAGCATGGGAGTGCTGGCAATGTCGAAAGCGTGCCCCACGGCGAGTTCACCTATGCCGTCCCCATTCATGTCGCCCACCCCGGCGATATCGCATCCTCCCATAGCGCAGAACGCATCGCCCCCCAAGCGCAGGTCGGCTTCGGCCAAATCCACTTGTCCACTGATGGGACCCCGAATCAGGATCGCCACCCCCCAGGCCGCCACGAGCGCATCGTCTTGTCCATCGCCATCCACGTCTCCGGCGCCAGCTACCCTGCACCCGACGGCATTGGCGGAAAACTCGCCCAGCATGGCGTCGGCTTCGGAGAGCGATAGGCTGCGGAGTGCCGCTTCGGAATCGTTCGAATCCGCAGTGTGCTCATCATCTCGCCAACAGGATCCCCCCGGCAATACCAATGCGAAGAGTAGCGCCAAGTTGATTCCCGTCGATTTCATCTTGCTCCCCAGCTACTTCCGGCTGCCGTTGAGTCCATCGTACTCGACGGTCGATGTCTCGTGAAGGGGAAAAAACCTGGATCCTCTGCATTCACCGCAAGGGCTGCGGCGTCAATCTCGCCCGGCGATAGCTCTTTCGGCCGTTCTCTTGAGTTCCCTCCCAGAGCTGACGGTCATGGCACTCAGTAGCCTGACGGGGCCTATAGCAGGACGATAAGATGGAGGAGCGAATTGCCTATGCCTACCCAATGCGCGGTTCCTCCCGAGCCGGAAGGCAGGTATACCCATGCCCCTGGTGACAAGCCAGTTCATCGTCGCCCACATGCCCAAGACCGGCGGCTGCTGGCTGATCGACTTCCTCCGCCGCACCGGCGCCGCACAGTTCATCGGTCCGGCCCACTCCCCCATCACCTGGCTGCCCGAGAGCCTTCGAGCCTCACGCGTTAGCGTTGGCGCCCTGCGCGATCCCTGGTCCTGGTACGTCTCCTGGTGTTGCGTTGCGCGCCCAGAGGCGCGTTTTTTCGTTGGCGTTGCACCGGAGGTG
>CAZLEO010000430.1:0-5976 GCA_964558555.1 uncultured Rickettsiales bacterium
CATGTCAACCTATTTCAGGGGCGAAACCGTGATGAAAGTTGTTGGACGCTGCAGTGATTGCGATGACGCCGATCCCACGGTCAACCCCTCTGCATCGGAGCAGTGCGCCGACGGGGTGGACAACGACTGCGATGACTGGATCGACCTCGATGACGGGGATTGCTACGTCCCGCCTACTGCTTGCGAGGACGGGATTGACAACGACGGGGATGGGTGGACCGACCTCGACGATCCGGGCTGTGCGAACAATCCCGCGGTCGAAGACGAGGGCGGATACAACCTGGGTTACGAATGCAATGACGCCATGGACAACGAAGGGGACGGTACCGTCGATGCGAACGATCCGGACTGCGGAGACGGGTACGACGCCGAGGGGGTGCTGGACGTGGACGGCGATGGCTGGTCGCCCCCGGACGACTGCGACGACAGCGATCCGACGGTGAATCCGGGCGGATACGACGATCCCTGCGATGCCGTCGATCAGGACTGCGTCGGCGGACCTGCCTCACCGATCTCGCACGATAGCTGCCAGTGCATCAGCGGCGACGTGAACTGGTTCGACTCCTGTGGGGATTTCGAGGAGATCCTGGACTGCGGGGGCCAGGGATGCAACGGCTGCCAGTGTGCGGGATGTGGAAACGGTACCTGCGATGTTGGGGAGACCGATTGCAGCTGTCCGGAGGATTGTGGGTACTGCTCGGGCTGCTGCGATGGCGACACCTGCCTGGGAGGGAACGCGGACGACGCGTGCGGGGACAACGGCGATCTCTGCCAGGACTGTGGAACCTACGAGTGTGACGCGGGGGTGTGCGTACCACCAGATGCCGAGGACTGCTCTGACGGTATCGACAACGACGGTGACGGCGACGTGGACTGCGATGACAGCGACTGCAGCGTGAACTACTACTCCACGCCGTCGTATCCGAATTACACGGACGAGACGGGTTACTACATCGTCAAGGCGACGATGAGCATCTCCGGGTGTTCGGCGACGATCACCATGAAGAAGGGGGATGATTCCCCATTCAGCAGCGACGGCGTGATGTACATCAAGGACGCGGACGACTCGTCGATCAACCTGGCGAGCCAGAGCTACTCGCAGAACGACAGTTCGGTCTCCGAGAGCATCAATCTCTGCACCCTGATGCCTTCCGTGCCTGACGAGTGGGGTGTATGGGTGCTCGCGAAATCCCAGGAAGCCATCGACCAGGGCATCGTCTGCGTCGACCACCAAGACGATCCGACCGGATGCTATTGGGCCCAACGCTACGTCCCCTTCGTACCGTGCGCCTACGGGGACGGCAATATCTGCCTTCAGTCCCTGTGTGAGTAGCGCTGCACTGCGGTCAAGGGGAAACGAAGCTCGAGCAGTCCTCCAGCAGGGGCTCGGGATCGTCGAAGTGGGTGATCAGGTCGGTCCAGACGTAGTCCGTGCAGGAGGTCGGGGCGTATCCCGCGGCCTGCCAGACCGTGCTCGGGCAGTAGTAACTCGAGTTCCAGTTCACGGCCTCAGACGCAAAGCCGATGTGGGCGTGGGGTGACCATCCGCCGTTGTTCGCGGCATCGGCGCAGTATCCGATGGGATCGCCGACGGCGACCTGGGTGCCCACGGCGGGGAGCTGGTTGGAGTAGAGGTGGCCGATCCAGTAGGTGGAGGTCACGCCGTAGACGTCTGCCTCGACGCCCACGAGACCGCCGTAGCCGTTGTGCCACTGGGCGTGGACCACCTCGCCAGCGAACATCGCCACCACGGGATCGTCGACATCACAGTCGTAGTCCACGCCGAGGTGGGCGTACCCGCTGTACGCGCAATCGCCTCCGAAGTCGCAGTCGGCCACTGCCGGGACCTGGCTCGGCCGGGGGTACATGCAGCTGGTTCCCGCGGTATCACGGCACTGCACCTCGATGTCGTAGGAAGACGAATTCTGGGCGCCGTAGACGTCGATCACGACGATGTACGGCTTTCCCGCCTCGGCGCGGAACATCAACCGGTCGGTCTGCTCGTTCGGGAAGGTCGAGGCGTCGACGAAGTCGGGGGTCTGGCCGGAGACGTCGTAGGCGAACAGGTTCAGGTTCTCCGAGTCAGGGGTCACGCGAACGTCGATCAGCTGATCACCACCGTCGGCCAGATAGTAGATCCGATCGGGGCCCGTGTAGCTGTTCCCACCGTCGACCGGGTGGGAGTCGAAGTCGGATCCGGTCGGCGCGCTCTCGCTAGTGCTCGCTCCGCAGGCCGGGAGGGGATCTTCCTGGTCGTACGGGTTGGGCTGGTTCCCCTGGCACTCGGCAGCGCAATCGTCGTCGTCGCAGTCGATGTCCCCGTCGCTGTCGTTGTCGAATCCGTCCTCGCAGGCGTACTCGGAGCCCGAGTTGCAGTCCACGGACATCACGAAGGTCCCGGCGTATCCGTAGTCGTTCTCGACGTCGGCCACGATGAGGTAGTCTCGCCCGGCCTCGACCTCGAAGGAGACAGACTCCGAGTAGGTGTAGCTCGCCTGGCTCGTGGCGGTGCAGGTCCCCGTATCGCAGTCTTCGTACACGAACAGGTCTACGTTGGCCCCGGACATGGACGTCAAGTAGACCGAAAGCCACCCATCCTGGACCGCCGAGTAGGCCACCATGTAGTCCTGGTACAAGTACGACGCGGGTCCGCAGACAGGGTAGTCGTGGTCCCAACCGCCGTTGTCCAGATCGATGAGCGACGACCAACCACAGGAGACCTGCTCGGCTGCCCCGCAGGCGGGCCCGGCGCAGGCCGGATCCCCAGCGCAGTCGGCGTCGTCGCAGTCCACGTCGCCGTCGCCGTCGTCGTCGATGTTGTCCGCGCAGTCGGTCTCCTCGGCGGGCGCGCAGCCCTCGTCCACCAGCTCGTCGCAGTCGTCGTCCTCGTTGTTCCCGCACACCTCGGTCGCGCCCGTGTGCTGGTTCGGGTCGTCGTCGTCGCAGTCCAGGTCGTTGAAGACCCAGCCCGGGTACTGACCGCAGGTGAAGTCCAGCAGCATGTCCGGATCCCCCTCGCCGTCCCCGTCCAGGTCCCGCCACTGGTGCTCCCACGGCTCGTCGTAGGGGTCGCAGTTCTTGTCGATGTAGTCGCAGCTCTCCACCACTCCGGGGTTGATCCCCGGGTCCGAGTCGTCGCAGTCGGTGCCCCCGCAGGCCTCGTCCGCGTACCCGTCGAAGTCCGCGTCCGTGCAGCTGCCGGGGCAGCCCACCACCACCTGCGCCTCGATCAGGTCGCTCACGCCGTCGTCCCCGTCCAGCACGAAGTGCACCACCTGGCCCGCCAGCAGGTCCACGTTCGTCGTCGCAGGCGAGTTGAAGTCCGCGTTGCCCGTGCCCAGGCAGGTGCCGTACCGGCAGGACGTGTCCGCGTCGATCACGTGGAAGTCGAGGTCGTCACTGTTGCCGCCGTAGGACACGACTGTCGTCGAGAAGACGTACGTCCCATCCATCGGCGCCACGAACTCCAGGATCTGCTCGGTGCCCAGGTGACCGTTGGGCGTACACGGGTACTGGTAGTAGTCGTCCGTGCCGGTGCCGATGTCCAGCGTAGTCGGCGTGTCGCAGGCGATCGTCCCCGTGGTCACGCAGGGGCAGTACTCGCTGCCGTCGCACTCGGCGTCCTCGCAGTCGATGTACCCGTCCAGGTCCTGGTCCACGCCGTCCGCGCAATCCGTCTCCACCGCCACCCCGCCGACCTGGATGCAAGTCAGGTCGTAGGTCGTCGAGTCCGGCGGATAGTCGTCCTGCATCGGCTCCACGTACAGGATCCAGTCTCCAGCCTGCCAGTCCAGCACCTCCACGTCCGCGATCACGGGCGAGTCGTTCTCCCACTCCTGCAGCACGAAGTAGTTCATCCCGTCCGGCACGCTGGCGTCGAAGGTCTTGGCCGTCAGCAGGATCCGGCCCAGGTTAGGCGGCCAGTTCACCGTGCAGCGCATCTCCCAGCCCTCGGGGATCCCGTTGAGCCGGTAGTGGTCCTTGGGGTCGGTCCCGTTGCACACCGCCCCTTCCACCGTCTGCCCCAGCGTGATCACCTCTGCGGTGAACGCGTCGTCGTTGGGCTCGCTCGCCTCCTGGTCCTCAGGACGGCAGCCGATCAGCAGGCAGTCGGCGTCGTCCTCGGAGCACTGATCGTCGTAGCAGTCGGCAAGTCCGTCGCAGTCGTTGTCCACGCTGTCGTGGCACTCCGGTCCCGTGTCCTCGAAGAAATACCAGCCGCCGATGTCGGGATCGTTGTCGTCGCAGTCCTGGTAGTCCGGATCGGGCTCGCAAAACGCGTTGTCCGACTCGTCCCGGTCCTGGTCCGCGCAGTCCGCGTCGTCGCAGTCCACCTCGCCGTCCCCGTCGTTGTCGAGACCATCAGCGCATTCGGTGGCGAAATCCTCCACCGGCAGCTCCACCGTCACCGTGTAGTCCGCCAGCGACGACCCGAACACGTGGAGGATCGACTCCAGGGACCACTTGTTGGTCTGGCCGGTCAGCGTGTCGCACTGGCCCGCCGAGATGGTCTTGGTCTCCCAGATCAGGCCGTCGTAGCGGGTCCATTCCGCGTCCACCGGGCCGTCCGACGCGCAGACCTCGTAGATCACCAGCGAGTCGTAGGGGAGGTCTTCGATCACGAAGTAGTCGTGCTCCGGACCGGTGCCGCACAGCGATCCGACGAAGGTCGAAGGCGCCGGCACCGAGTAGGGCTCGTCCAGGGCGTCGTTGGGCTCATACACGTCGTCCGTGCAGCACACCGGCTCCAGGTCGCAGTCGCCGTCCGCGCAGTCCTCCAGCCCGTCGCAGTCCTCGTCGCCGACCGCCTCGCAGTCCTCGGTCCCCCCGAGGTACGCCGCCGGGTTGGCGTCGTCGCAGTCCCCGGCGCACTCGGCCATCCCGTCCCCGTCGTCGTCGGTCTCGCTGTCCGACACCAGGTAGTCGCAGTTGTTGTCCACGCCGTCGCAGAGCTCCGGAGCCCCCGGGAACACCGTCGGATCGGCGTCGTCGCAGTCCAGGTCGCACACCCGCATCCCGTCCCCGTCGTCGTCCGCCTCGTCCGCGGGGACCACCAGATCGCAGTCGTTGTCCACCCCGTCGCAGACCTCGTAGTTCCCCGGAAAGCGCGCGGCGTCCGTATCGTCGCAATCCCCGCCGCACAGCCATACCGCGTCCCCATCCTGATCTTCCTCGTCCGGTGCGTCCTCGAGGCCGTTGCAGTCGTTGTCCAGTCCGTCGCAGAGTTCGGGCGCGTTCATGTACACCACGTCCAGGGAGTCGTCGCAATCGCCTTCACACCCCCGCATCCCGTCACCGTCGCCATCCGCCTCGTCCTCGGGGACGGCAAGATCGCAGTCGTTGTCCACGCCGTCGCACACCTCGGTGGCGCCGAGGTACGTCGTTGAATCGGCGTCGTCGCAGTCGCCGGCACACACCTGCATCCCGTCGCCATCGTCGTCGGCCTCGTCTGCAGGGACCGACAAATCGCAGTCGTTGTCGAAGCCGTCACAGAGCTCGGGCGCTCCGGGGAAGGTCACCGGGTCGACGTCGTCGCAGTCCCCCGCACACTCGGTGTATCCATCGGCGTCCGAGTCCGCCTCGTTGGCATCGTCGATCCCGTCGCAATCGTTGTCGGGGAACCCATCGCAAGCCTCTGCGGCGCCCGGGTAGACGTCGGCCGCAGCGTCATTGCAGTCACCCGCGCACACCATGTGCCCGTCACCGTCCCCGTCGACCTCGTCGTCCGCAGGAGCACCGTCGCAATCGTTGTCCAGCCCGTCACACGACTCGGGCGCGCCGGGGTACACCTCGGGGTCGCTGTCGTCACAGTCCTCGGTCTCGTCCCATCCGTCGCCGTCCGCGTCGACAGGAGACGTGTCGTCGTCCCCCGTGTCGTCGTCGCCGGTGTCATCGTCGTCGCCGGTGTCGTCGTCGCCGGTGTCGTCGTCTGCCGTGTCGTCGTCGTCGCCGGTGTCGTCGTCTGCCGTGTCGTCG
>CAZLEO010000431.1:0-5947 GCA_964558555.1 uncultured Rickettsiales bacterium
CCACCTCCTCGTCGTGCAGGTCGCCGTCGCAGTCGTTGTCGATGTAGTCGCAGGCCACCTCGACCGCGTCCGGGTTCACGGCGTCGTCGGCGTCGTCGCAGTCCGGCCCCGCGTCGAAGCCATCGCCGTCCGCGTCCGGGTCGCACGCGTCGCCGATATCGTCGCCGTCCATGTCCTCCTGGCCGGGATTGGCGACGTACACGCAGTTGTCGTCCCCGTCGAGCACGCCGTCGCCGTCCTGGTCGGCGCAGTCGTCCCAGCCGTCCCCGTCCCAGTCGCCGCAGATCTCCGGATTCCACGGCTCCGGGTCGTCGCCCGAAGGCACGCCGTCGCCGTCCGGGTCCTGATCGGGGTCGAGCCCGCACACCGACTCCGAGCCCACCGGCGACACCAGCGTGAAGCGGTCGTCCTCCTGCGAGTTGGTGTAGAAGCCGAAGTTGCCCACCGGGAACGTGCCGTACTCGTCGAACTCCAGCGAGCCGTCCACCCACACCTGCACGTGGTTGGTCTCGTACTGCAGCTCCACCAGGTACGTGGTGTTGTCCGCCCAGCCCGTGTAGCCGAGGTTGATCGCACGGGCCTCCTCGTCCACCGCGTTGACATGGCTCCAGAAGTTGCCGATGTCGCTGCAGCCGCCGTCGAGGTCCGGCAGACCGCTCACCCGGTTCATCGCCAGGCCCGCGTACCCCATCCCGCCGCAGTCCTGGTCCTGCTGCTTCCAGTCGAAGATCATGTACTCGGCGCTGGGGTTGTCGTGGTCGCCGGACTCGTACCCCACCGTCCAGCCGATGAAGTCGTCGTCCGACGTGGTCTGGACCTCCAGCTCGAACTCGATGATCACCCCCACCGCCGGCAGATTCGTCATGGCCACGCCCGGGCCCGAGTTCTGCGACTGGGTCACCGTGAGGCCGTCCTGGCTCAGCGTCCACGTCGTCGGCCCGGCGAGGATCCCCTGGCTGGTCCAGTCCTCGAAGTAGTCGATCTCGAACGTGGCCTCGGTGCAGATCCAGCCGTCCTCCACCTCGCAGTTGGCGTCACAGCCATCCCCGTCGTCCACGTCCCCGTCGTCGCACTCCTCGTTGCCCTCCACGACGCCGTCGCCGCAGACCTGGGCCGAGGCCGTCGCCGCCCCCAGCAGGACCGCCGCCGCCGCGGTCGTGGACAGTAGCCAACCGAACCACCCATCGAGATGCGTGTGCTTCATCACGAGACTCTCTCCGTGTCTGGATTGTGGAACGCGCGCTGGCGAGCCGGCGCGCACCCTCCTTGACTGAGAACGATAGCACGCGCGGCCCATGGGGAATCTCGCGGGCTCGGGCGTGATACCGTCGTGTTTCCATGGGTACCGGAATCGAACACGCATATCGGTACGAGAGCCCCTCTACCCTCGAGGATCGCGGGCTCTCGCTCGCGACCTCGCGTTCGCCGTGCGCAACGGGGCCGGATCCATTCCTGCGCGCCAGACTCCGTCGTCCGCGAGCCACGGCGATGGCGCTGAGGCTCGTGTCCGACATCGTTCGTTCGAGACACCACATCCCGGCGGCCATGCTCGGCAAGATCCTGCTGCAGTCAGATCCGGTGCTCACCTGGGGCGCCGGTGTCCTCCGCGTCGAGGGGTTCTCCAGCTGCTGCGGGATGTACGTCCGCGCCGACGTCGAACAGCGCGCCCTGGACGCCAGCGAGCTGCGACCCGGCACCACCAACGTGGACTTCAACGACGGCATGCGCGCCGCCCTCTCGAGGGTCCGGGACCCGGACGGGCTGGACCTCGCCGTGGGGGAGGACGCGGTGGAGGTCCGGCGGGACGGCGGCGGGGCGGTGGACCAGGTCGTCGAGCGCAAGGTCGAGCTGCCCGTGCGGTGGCTGCGCGGTTTCCTGGAGGTGCCGACCATCCTCAGCAGGATGGAACCCAGGTTCACCGTCGAGCGGGCGGCTGCCATCCGGTTCGTGCGCTCACTGCCCAGCGCGGGCCGCTCGAGCGACGCGGTGTGGGTCGTACCAGCGGGGCGGTCCCTGCGGCTGAGCTCGCGATCCCGGGCGGACGCCGTGCGTCTCGCCGGTGTGTCGCGGATCCGCGCGCTGGAACCGGCACTCCCCCTGGTGAGGCGCCTGGTCGTACACGGGGATCCGCACACAGGAGCGAGCGCTTGGCGACTCGACGGCGGCGACGTCTCGGTCACCGCGGCGGTGAGTCCGGAGACCTGGCGCGGGTTCTCGGGGGAGGGCCAGCTCCTGTCCACCCTCGCGGTCTCCGAGCCGCGCATCGCTCGCGTCCGGGCTCTGCTCAGCTGGCAGTCGTCACTCACGATGGAGGAGTTGGTCCAGGGGGCGGGCGGCCATCGACGCTCCACGGAAGGGGCTCTGGCCTGGTTGGCCTCGCGGGGGTTGGTGGGCTACGACCTGGCGCGCGGCGAGTGGTTCCACCGGGTCCTGCCCTACGATCTCGATGCCGCGCAGCAGAAATTGGTCGCCCAGCAGCCTCGCCTCACCGCTGCCCGGGCACTCGTGGAGGCCGGCGCGGTCGAGACGACCCGGACCGGCGACGGGGTTCGTGCCATGGTCCGCAGCCGTGACGTGTGTCACCGGGTGCGGCTCGGCGCAGAGGGCGCTCGCTGCACGTGTACGTGGTTTTCCCGACACGGGATCGAGCGGGGGCCGTGCAAGCACATCCTCGCCGTCGAGCTGCACGGTTCCGAGGAGGTGGACGAATGACAGTCCTCGACGCCCTGGAAGCCGGGGACCGCGATGCTGCGCTCGCCGAGCTCGCCCGGCTGACCCCTGCCCAGCGACGCCGGCTGGCGCCGGAGTTGATCGGCAGGCACAAGCGCTGGCACAGGGGAGACTTCCGCAGCTCCCCGGGGAACCCCAACCAGTTCAGGTTCGTGCACGACGAGGGAACCCGGGAGCAGCGGGAAGCCGCGGATGCGTGTGTCCTCGCCGTGGCCACCGCCCGGGAGCTGCAGGGGCTGCCCGACCTGTTCGCGCTGAACCAGCCACCCGCGGTCCTCGCCGTCGCGGAGGTCGTGCGGCCTGCCTGGATCGAATCCCAGTCCCTGGAGTCCCTCGCCGATTCCGGACACCTGCGGTGGTCCACCGGCGAGGCTCTGATCGAGGCGGGGCACATCCGGCGGCCGACCTCGGATGTCCTGGTCGAGTCCCTCGTCGAGCACCTCGGCGCGCACACGTCCACCCCCCTGGTCGATCTCCTGCGCGAGCACCCGCGGCTCTTCTCCGACGACGTGCTCTACCGGCTCTTCGAGGTCGAGGGTGGCCAGCGTTCCAGCCCGGCTGCGGCAGACAAGTACCGCGGCGAGCACGCACAGTGGGGCTACGCGCTATGCGAGCTGAGCCGGACGGGTGAGCTCGACCGGGAGCGCCTGCTGGACGGGAGCCTGGATGCCCTGTCCCGCGACTTCGCCGCCTTTCGTGCGGGCTGGTTCACCCGGTTCCATGACCGCCTCGCGCCCACGGACTCCGAGCGCGCACAGCGGGCCGAGGCGTACCTCCGCCTTGCCGGCAGCGCCATCCCCGCCACCGTGAGCTTCGCGGTCAAGCAGATCGCGCGGTTGTACAGGAGCGGCGCCGTCGAGCTCGCAGCGCTGGCGCGCGCCCTCTCCCCTGCACTGCTGGCCAGGCAGAAGGGGACCGTGAAGCAGGCGGCCAAGCTCCTCGTCCGCGCGGTCGATCGGACCCCAGCCTCGGCCACCGTGGCCATCGAGAGCCTGTGCGACGCGCTCGCCCACCCTGCGGCCGACGTCCAGGCCACGCTGCTCGACGGCATCGACGCGCTGCTCCCGCTGGCCGGCGCAGAGCGAGGTGCGCTCCTCGAGCGGCTGGCCGACTGCCATGATCTCGTGGCCCCATCCCTGCGCGATCGGCTTCCTGCGGCGGCCCCGGAGCTGGAGATCGAGGACGAGATCCCGGCGAGCCCGGTGGGGGTGAACACGGATCCGCTCGACGAGATCCGTGCCGTGGAACTCGCGCGTAGCGCGACCCAAGCCATCGACAGGGTCGCGTACGCATTGGAGCACCAGGACGACCCGATCGCCCAGGAGATCGCCCTCGATGCCATCGCGAGGTACGCGGACCCGCCACCGGACTGGCCCGTGCTCTGCGGACCATTGCGCAAGCGGGCACGGTCTCTGTTCGGGCAGCGGGGCACACAGGACCGTCCGCTGCAGCTTGCCTTGACCTACCTCGCCCTCGTCTGGACCGGTCGGGAGAGGCCCGACTGGACGGGGAGCTGGTACGCCGGCAGCGCAGACTTCGACATCTACTTCGGTCGGATCGACCGCCTCGCCGACCGCGTGCTGGCCGGTCGAAGCCTCCCCCTGCTGTCGACGCCCTCCCATCGGGGCGGTCACATCGATCCTGGGTGCTTCTACACGGCCTTGCGAACCTGGTCCCCGGCCGGCGCAGCGGTCGACCCGCACGACGCTGTTCTCGCCCTGCTCCGCCTGCCGCCGTCCGAACGCGGGCGCGCATACCGACAGCTGGACCTGCTGCAGCTCCCTCCTGCACTGGACTTCGACCTGTCCCGTCACTCCTTCCACCTGGACGTGACCGCCGAGGAGCACGAGCACTACACCCTGTACGACACGACCGCCACGCCCACGCCGCTGCCCGGAGCGCAGCGGAACGTACTCGACCTTCCACTGGCCGTCGTTCATGGAAACCTGCACGCGAACACGGTTGTCGTGCGCTGGCTGACCACGGTACTCCCTCACGATCCGCAGCCGCTGTTCGCTCGCGGAGCCGCCCGATTGGGGAGCTACGCCCTGGACGAACCGTTGACCACCGCCACCCACCTCGAGCCGGCCATCGAACCCTGGGTGCACCTCGGACCGGCGGGCCACTGGCTGCTGGCGCTGGCCCTCGCCGCCCGCGGTCCCCGCGCGGTCGAGCTGGCGCAGGATGTCGCTATCACCGGGATCCCCCAGGATCGTGTCCTGGCCGACGAGCTGGCCGCAGTGCTCGCCCGGCTGCTGCCCACAGGAATGATCAAGGCCAAGCGAGTCGCCAATGCCCTGTCGCCGGTCGCAAGCTGCTCACCCGAGCACGCGGCCTGCGTTCGCCGCGCTATCACCGGCGGCCTGCGTGGAGATCCTTCCCTCGCACCCCGGGACATCGGCGCCCTGCTGACCGTGTTGTACGAGCTACACGTGGACGCCGGCGAGTCCGTACAAGATCCCGCCGCCCGGAACTGGCTGGAGAATGTGGCCCGCGGCGGCCAGGTCGCACGAATGCGGAAGGCCCTGCTCTCGCTCTGATCCCGGTTCACCCACGGATACACATGTCGGAGACCTGCAACGACCACAGCTGCCCGTCCAGCGACGTGCCGAACTCCATCAGCGTCCCCGTGACGGCCACGTCGTGCGTGTCCGTGGGGATCGGGCAGCACTGGACGGACTCGTCGCCGCCGCAAGCGAGGTCGACGCCGTCGACGGTGCCCAGGAGCTGGAGGTCGGCGGCCTCGAAGTAGGTGTAGTCCCCGGCGTCCGACAGGCCCATCCCCGCTCCACAGGAGTTGCAGCAGGTGTTCGGCAGGGCGCAGCCGAGCTGCGTGCACGAGCCGGCTTCGCGGACCAGGGGGCCCCAGACAGTGACCTCGGTGCCGGCTGTCGGATGGCCGGCCAGGAGGTCGTCGAAGCGCTCGGCATCCGACCCGAGGGCGCAGGGCGCGATGAGGAGCATCTCGGTGCCGTCACAGCCGCCGGTGTCAGCCTGGCAGACGTCGCAGCCGGGGAGGAGGAGCAGGGCGAGCATGGCGATGCGGGGCATGGAGACCTCCATGGGAGAGTAACGGCCCAGGGGGAAGAAGTGGGGAATCCGACGCAAGAGGGGGGCGGGCTGCGATCCCCGCGGTGCCGACACCCTTCGCTCCCGCCTCGCACCCTCCATGTGTCGAGAACCAAGCCCCGATCCACCGCAACCGGGGACATACGTA
>CAZLEO010000432.1:0-5858 GCA_964558555.1 uncultured Rickettsiales bacterium
CCTTGGGGGGATCCAGCGCGTGACGGACGGCATCCCGAACGGACTCGAAGCTACCAGCCTCGTCCCAGGCGCGGAGCAACAGGGCCACGTCGAGGTTGTCGAGGCCGGCGTCGGCGAGCCATGCGGCGGCGAGGTTTCGGGGGCGAAACTGGCCCATGGCCTGGGGCGACATGCCGGGAATGGCGAGGCCACCATGGGGATCGACCTCGCTGGCCTTGCGGCGGCCGCCGGCGCGGAAGCGGGCGAGGCCCTGGACGGCGGCGTCGAGGCCACAGAGGGCGCTTGCGAAGTCGGGATCGTCCCAGGACCCCGGGGGCGCACCCAGCGCCAGATCCCGGTAGGTCTCGCCGAGCTGCTCCCACAGGGACTCGATGCGGTGGAAGCGTTCGGTCTCGTAGAGGAACTCGCGCGACCGCGCGATGTGGAGGATCCAGAAGCCTCCCCGGACGATGTCGGCCAACGGCCGTTGCTCGGGCGAAGCGGGATTGACCGGCAGCGGTCCCGCGAGGGCGAGCATGCCGACGGGAGGGACAGTGTATGCGGACTTGGCCGGATCCCAGCCGGAGCCACCGGGAAAGGTGCCGGCGTGGCGACCGTCCGCGTCGACACCGTTCGGGGCGAACCGGTCGGTGACGTGCTCCGCGAACAACTCGCGCGCGCCGTCCTCGTCCAGGTCCTCGTACCGGGTCGTGGGGGCTCTCCGCGCCATCGGTCCACCTCCGTCGGCCCATCGTAGGGGAACCACCCCGGAGGCGCCCCGATTTCCACATTCCTTCCACATTGCCCAGCCGAAACCGGCAAGATCTGCAAGCGCTGCAAGATCGAGAATCAAGTGATTTCAACTAGATAAGATCGGTACAAGTCGCAGCGGCGTTCTCATAACCCGAAGGTCGTAGGTTCGAATCCTGCCCCCGCTACCATAGTGATTACGCGGGGTTGTCCTGGTTCCGGGGCAACCCCGCGAGTCGTTCTGGGTCCCATTTGGGTCCCATGACGGGTCAAACGCCCCCAAGTCCTTGCCCAGCTCGGCCGGTCTTGTGGAAAGATCTGGTCCTGAAAGGCCGAGTTCTTTCCGTATGCGCCGGCACCCAACTCGCCGACCCTTGGGGACGGCACAAGACGGGTCGAGCGCCCGGGAAAGGACGGAGTCATGGCTGACATCTCGAAGCGTAGGGGCAAGTACAGGGTGCGGTGGTACGACCACCAGGGGGAGCGGAGGTCGCGGACCTTCAAGAGGGAACGCGACGCCGTCAACTACGGCCGCAAGATGGACCTCAAGCGCGAGGCCATCCTGGCGGGCACGGCTCCAGCGCCCGTCCGTCGGCACACCTTCCAGGAGCTGGCCGACTACCACGAAGAACACGTGTTCCCCGATCTGCGGTCGGTGGCCACCTACCGCTCCGCGCTCAAGGTCCACCTGCTACCCACATTCGGCGGAATGGCCCTGGTCGAGATCACCGAGCAGGTCATCGACACGTTCAGCGCGCGGTTGATCGGGCTTTCGGACAAGTCCCGCAAGAACATCCTGGCCATCCTGAGGCGGATGCTCAACAAGGCCCGACGCCTCGGATGGCTCCACAGCGTCCCCCACATCACCATGCCCCGGGTCACCGAGGTCGAGCTGAACTACCTGGCCACGACCGCCGAGTTCCAGGCGCTCATCGACGCGGCACGCGAGGAGCGCCCGGGCATCGCCGAGCTGTACGCGACCGCGCTCTACGCCGGACCGCGTGCGGGTGAACTGGCGGGCCTGCGCAGGTTCGACGTGGACCTGCCGCGCCGTCGGATCCGCGTGGCCCGGACCTACGACGGCGATCCCACGAAGAGCGGCAAGATCCGATGGGTGCCGATCCTCGATGCCCTCCGGCCGATCCTCGACAGGTGGATGAAGGAGAGCCAGAACCCGGTCCTGTTCCCGAACAGGGACGGCGGGGCGCTGGGGAGGGGAGCGCGGGCCTTCGACGAGATTTACCACCGCTGCCTGGAGCGTGCGGGCCTCCCGTATTTCCGCTTCCACGACCTCAGGCACAGCTTCGCCGCGGCCTGGGTCTCCAATGGCGGTTCGCTTTACAAGCTCCAGCAGATCCTCGGGCACGCCAGCCCGACCACAACCCAGCGGTACGCGCACCTGGCGCCGGACGCGTACCGGGAGGACTGGGGGAGGATTCCGGCGTTCGGAGGGGTTTCTGGATGCCCCACAAGGGTGACCACAAGTGGGGGAAAACCCACACCAAAGAGAGCCTCCGCGAGCGTTTCGAACTGAACACCGCGCACTTGTTCAGAGGCGACGGTGTCGATGCGAGCGGCCGGTCACCCGGTAGATTTCCTGACGGCAGGGGACTATCAGAGGACCGATCCCGGTTCTCACTGCCGACCCGTGGGGCATTTATCAGTTGGGGGCCGCCCCCTGGGCGCACGACCGAGTTGAGTTCGTGGTCATTAGCAGCAGCGATCCAAGGCGCCTTCTGGGCGGCACACCTGCTGGAAGCGCGTCAGTTCCTGAATACCTCGAAGAAGTCGAAGAAGACGCGCATTGACAGGCTGAACGACCTCGCTGTCAGCCTCCGACATGCTCGACAGGACCTACTGGCGAAGGCGCCGGAAGGCGCCTGGGAAGATCCCGATTTCGCCGGCCTCCTCGCGGGCATTGAGTCCGCTCTGATAGGCCAGCTTGGAATCCGGGCGACGGGGCGCTTTCGAGATCCCGAACAACCGCAATACTTCATCGAACAAGAGTTTGCAGCCGAAGCTTTCCCGAAGATCAAGGCTCATAGGATTTTCGCGGTGGTTCTTTTCGAATGGGGACTAGCCGACAGCTATATCGCCGCACTCATCAAGTCCCTAGGGATCAGTAATAGCGGGTATCCGCAGATACTCGCCAACATCCAGCCCGCCAGAAATCGGCATGACTGGCTATTCTATGCGATGGAGTTGGTAACGAAGTCTCAGTTCAGGAGGCCTCCTGAACCGCGCTCTTTCGTGGGGCGACTGGATCCGGATTTCGGTGCGCGTCGTCTTCGAGGAACCCTCGTGCGCACCGCGCAGGAGCTTGCCGGAAAGACGAACCTTGCCTGGGAGACTCAGAACGAGAAGGGTGAGCCGAAGTTCGATGTGGAGGCAAGTGGAGATTCGGCGTTGTGGTGGACAGCCAGGGCTTTTTGGTCAGCCGTACACAGGGATGTCTGCTTGGGTGACTTCCACAGGGTGGACGCGGCAGCAACCACGGTCACCAGCCAGATCGGCGTTGACGGATTCTCATACAACACAGACGTCATAGGGGAAGCTGTGGCCCGCCGGTTGCTACAGAGCGTAGGAGACGGTACTCGCTCAGAATTGCCCACCGGTCTTGCCCTGCTGGAGCTAGTACGCAGCGAGTACGGCGAACAGGTCGCCTGGCTTGTGGCGCTGGGTGTGATGCACACATGCAAGCCTGTTGTTCCCACGTTCATCTTTCCAGACGCTAGGTCAGTACTCAAGATCTCCGTTCAGACCTAAACCGACAAACAGCGCGGACCTCTGTGACAGACTAAGCTGCGGGCCGCTTCGCCTGCTGTTGCCAGGAATGCAGGTCATGCCAGCGGGCAGCCTGATGGTTGCTTGTACGTCAGTTCTTCTTCTCTCTCGCGTGTCAACCCAAAAAAGCATGCCGGTGACGACAGGTTAACCGAGCGGCTGGTCCATCAAACTCGGCTTAAGGTGGTGGAACGTGATGAAAGGAGACAGGCATGAACAAGCCTCTCATGAGCTACGAGGAGACCGCGCGGCTTCTGGGCGTCAAGTTGGGGACGCTATACGCGTGGGTCCACCACAGGAAAATCCCCCATGTGCGCCTTGGCGATCGCTTGGTGAGATTTGACAGAGCGGAAATCGAGGGATGGCTCGACGCGCGTCGAGTCGCCTCCGCGGCAAGACGGGCGACTGGCTGAGGAACCGCTGATTCGGTGTGCTCGCGCCGAATGGCCAGATTGCTGGCCCAGGCCGCCGTGCGCCTCACGGGGGACGACCGGACGCGAGAGGCTGGCGCGAATCTGACCGAGGACGAGGACGAAAAAGAACGAGGACGGGGCGGTGGTCGCCCTGGACGCCATGGAGGCCCCATGAGGGGCGTAGAAGAGGAGAACACATGGAGGACCAGCCCCCCAAGGTCAAGAGGATCAAGCTCATCAAGATCCTTCGCCTGGACGAGATACAGCCCCGCGAGAAGATCGACAGGAGTACGGTCGACGAGTACGCGCAGGCCATGTCCCGCCGCGAGAAGTTCCCCCCAGTCGTGGTGTTCCTTGATCCCGAGGACGAAGTCTACCGGCTCGCCGATGGATTTCACCGTATGGACGCTGCGTACAAGGCACACAAGCAGACCATCGAAGCTGAGATCCGAGAGGGAAACGAGGAGGACGCGATCGACTATGCGAACGGGGCAAATGCGAGGAACGGCCGCCGGCTGACCAACGCGGACAAGCGGCGCGTCGTCGACCGGATGCTCGGAGACGAGAGGTGGAGGAAGAAGTCGGACAAGGCGATCGCGCGCCACGCGGGTGTCACCGACAGGTTCGTGGCCAAGCGGAGGAAGGCTCTGACTACGAACAGTTCGCCCAGCACGCGTGAGGTGGTCCGTAATGGCAAAAAAATCGAGATGAACGTCTCGAACATCGGCAGCAAGGGACGGGGGAAGAAGGCGAAGAAGAACGGGTCGGAGGGCGGCGACACCGCTCAGGCACCGCCGGCGGACGATCAGAGCGCACCCGCGAAAGACGAGCGCACGCCTGCCGCCCCCAACGACGACGACGCGGCGCCCGACAAGGCCGCGACTCCCGATGCGACCAATCGCGACGAGGTCACCGAGACCAAGGTGAGCGAGCCCCCGCCGGACGAGGAGCAGCCCGCTGCGTCCGACGGCAAGGAGAAGGATGCCCGCCCCGATGCCACCGCTCTCGCCGTGCTCCAGGTCGCCGCAAAGACCACCAAGGACCACGTTCAGACGGCGCTCGATGGTCACCGGGCGGGGCGAAGGGCCGCGACTCCCGGAAACGACTGCGTCCTGATCCTCCCCAACAAGGGAGGGTCGAGCGCGTACACCAGCATCACCGAGGCTGTGGAGGTCTTCGCCTCCACGGGGTACTCCGCGACGATCACGGGGCAATTGAAGGCCAATGGCGGGGTCGCGCAACACGTCGCGGTGGCCTTCCGCGTGCCCGACGGTACCGAGCCCGTGGACGCGCTTCGCAACCTGCTGACGCCCGCCTCGGGCCAGGTCGAGGAGATCAAGATCAACGAGCTGTCGGAGCCGCTCCAGTCCACGGTGTAGAGGGAGACAGAACACAACAACGGCCGCCAGTCCCGGGCCAACGAGCGGCGGCCGTCGAAAGGAGAGCAACGAGATGATCATCGTTCTGAACTGGAGCCCCGTCAAGCGGTTCTGCACGACGGCAGCGGGTTTCATCGCGCTGGCCGCGCCGGCGTCGGTCCGTTTGCTCGGCCGGCTCCGTCGCGCGGTCCTGGCGAGGAACAGCAGGAGGCCCACGCGCGAGGAAATTCCGACCCGGACTTCGCCGACGGCACCCGCGTCGGGGCCGCGGTCCATGGCGTCGGCCCTGGGGACCACTATAGTCCCGGACGCGTCGCGGGTCCCTGACCGCAACCGGTCGGTGTTCGATCCCGCCGACATCCAGCCCATCGAGGTCGAATCGCTGGAGTACCGACATACCCCGATCAAGGAGTCCGAGTACTTCGATCCCTACGACTACTGGTTCTGGTGGGAGGAGAAGCGAATCGACGAGGAGCTGGCGACCGAAAAAGAACGACTGCTAGGAGCGCGTCGCGCATTGGCGCCTGCGGCGCCTCGCGCGACCGCTCCTCCC
>CAZLEO010000433.1:0-5844 GCA_964558555.1 uncultured Rickettsiales bacterium
TCGGGTGAGGCCGGGGACGACGACGCGGCGATCGGCGACGACGACGTGTCGGACGATGACGACGCCTACTGGGGCGACGACGACGATGGGTGGGATGGCGATGATGACCTGGCCGGGGACGACGACGACGCCTGGCCCGGTGACGACGACGATGCGGCCGGTGACGACGACGATGCGGCCGGTGACGACGACCACCATCCAGGTCAGCTGACGGCGGGCGAGTGGCGTGATCTGGACCACTGGGAGTTCTGGCGCGGATTGCTCGACGACCAGGCTTCTGACTGGTACGCAGCTGACCAGGTCTGGGACTACGACACCGCGGAGCGCGTCCGCGTCGAGGTGGTCGATGGCGCCGATCCGGCGGTGGACGCCCGGGTGGCGCTGCTCGACGAGGCCGAGCAGGAGATCTGGGTGGCGCGGACGGACGTACGCGGCCGGGCCGATCTCTTTGCCGCGCCGTTCGGCGGCTCGTGGACGGAGCTGTCGATCCGCGTGGACACGGGCGACGCGTACACCGTGGTCTGCAGCGTCGAGCCCACCTGGGTGGAGCCCATCGTCGTGGATCTGTCGGCGCCTCCTCCTCCCGACCAGGTGGACCTGATGTTCGCGGTGGACACGACAGGCTCCATGTCGGACGAGCTCGAGTACCTCGCCGCCGAGCTGGAGGACGTGCTGCTCCGGGCTGCGGACGGGCAGAACCTCGAGTGGCGTTACAGCGTCAACTTCTACCGGGATCACGGTGACACCTATGTCGTGCGGTCCTTCCCCTTCACCACCGACCTCGGTCAGGTCGTGGACCAGCTGTCCGACCAGAGCGCCGACGGCGGGGGCGATCTACCCGAGGCCGTGGACGAGGCCCTGCAGGACGCCGTCGAAGACCACCAGTGGAGCGCCTCGGCGCGCGCGCGATTGCTGTTCCTGGTCCTGGACGCGCCGCCGCACCGCGACGGTGACGTGACCGGGCGGCTGCACGAGGCCACCGAGGAGGCGGCCTCGCGCGGCATCCGCATCATCCCGGTGGTGGCCAGCGGCATGAACAAGGACGGCGAGTTCCTCCTGCGGTCCATCGACGTACTCACCGGCGCGACGTACACCTTCCTCACGGACCACAGCGGCATCGGCAACTCGCACCTCGAGCCCACCATCGGCGAGTACGAGGTCGAGTACCTCAACGAGCTGCTGTTGCGGCTGATCTCCGAGGCCGTGACCGTCCCCTAGCGGGCACCCTGCTGCGGAACGCCGCTGCATGTCCGGAGCCGGGAATGTGATAGGTCTTTGGGCCAGGAGGACCCGTGGAGATCGTCCTGGCCGTCGTCGCTGCGTTCGTGCTGGTCTGGCTCCTGCTGCGCCTCTACATCCATCACTACCCTCGCCACGACGTGAGCCCGGCCGCCTACCCCTGGCCCAAGGGCATCGATGACGAGGAGCTGGACCGGATCACGGATCGGCTGATGACGGAGATGTCGCTGGCCGAGAAGGTCGACCAGCTGTCCGGGGACGGGGGCTTCCCGCTGCTGATCCGCATCGGCGCGATGGTGTTCATCTACGGGCGGTTCCCCAACGTCTATGCCGGCCGCAACGTGAAGCGGGGTATCCCGCCGCTGTCGTTCAGCGACGGACCGCGGGGTGTGGTGGTGGGCAAGGCGACCTGCTTCCCGGTGGCCATGGCCCGCGGCGCGAGCTTCGACGTGGAGCTGGAGGCGCGTGTGGGCGACGCCCTGGGCAAGGAGGTCCGTGCTTCGGGAGCCAATTACTTCGGCGGGCTGTGCATCAACCTGCTGCGGCACCCGGCGTGGGGCCGGGCCCAGGAGACCTACGGCGAGGACCCGCATCACCTCGGTGAGATGGGCGTGGCCCTGCTGACGGCGGTGCAGCGGCACAACGTCATGGCGTGCGCCAAGCACTTCGCGCTGAACAACATCGAGAACTCGCGCTTCTACGTGGACGTGACCCTGGACGACCGCACCCTGCACGAGGTGTACCTGCCCCACTTCCGGCGGTGCGTGGATGCCGGCGTGATGTCGGTGATGAGCGCCTACAACAAGGTGCGCGGGCAGTGGTGTGGCCACAGCACGTTCCTGCTCGACGACGTGCTGCGGGGGCAGTGGGGATTCCGCGGATTCGTCACGTCGGACTGGATCTGGGGTCTCCACTCCACGGCCGAGCCCGCCGTCGCCGGCATGGACGTGGAGATGCCGCGCACCAAGCACTACGGCCGCAAGCTGATCGCGGCCGTGCGAGACGGCTCGGTGCCCGCCGAGGTGATCGACCGCAACGCGCGACGGGTCGTGCGCACGAAGCTGCGTACGGTCACCCGTGACGATCCCCAGCCCTACCCCAAGGGGCTCATCGCCTGTGACGAGCACCGCGCCCTCGCCCAGGAGGCGGCCGAGAAGAGCATGGTGCTGCTGCGCAACGAAGGGGACGTCTTGCCCTTCGATCCGACTTCGGTTCGCCGGCTGGCCGTGATCGGCTCGCTCGCCGCGCGACCCAACACCGGCGACCGCGGTTCCAGCCGCGTCTCGCCCCCGGAGGTCGTCACCTTCCTCGACGGCCTGCGGGATCGGGCTGGAGAGGCCTGCGAGGTCGTGTTCGATCCAGGCCGGGACGTGGACGTCTCGCGGACGGCCGCCGAAGGCGCGGACGCGCTGGTGATCGCGGTCGGCCGCCTCCCCGACGACGAGGGCGAGAATCTCAACTCCAACCACAGCCCGGGAGGCTCACGACGCGTCACTCGCGGCGGCGACCGCGAGACCCTGCGCCTGCGGCCCCACGACGAGGCGCTGATCCGCGACCTCGCGCCGCGACACCCCAACTGCGTCGTGGTGCTCGTGGGCGGATCGGCGATCGTGGACGAACCCTGGCGGGACACGACCCCCGCCATCCTCCTGGCCTGGTACCCCGGCATGGCTGGCGGCACGGCCCTGGCTCGTATCCTCTTCGGCGACGTGAACCCCAGCGGCCGGCTGCCCTTCACCGTGCCCTCGGACGAGTCCCAGCTGCCACCCTTCGACGCGGTCGCGCCCGCCGCCGAGTACGGCTACCACCACGGCTACACGTGGATGGACGAGCACGACCTGAAACCCGCGTACCCCTTCGGCTTCGGCCTCTCGTATGCGCGGTTCGAGTACTCGGGGTTGCGGCTGGAGGCCGACGAGGTGCCGGCGGACGGCGAGGTCGTGGTGAGGGTGACGATCCACAACTCCGGCGACCGCCGGGGTGCCGAGGTGGTGCAGTGTTACATCGGCTACCCTCAGGACGAGGCGCCCGGCCCGCGCAAGCTGCTCAGGGGCTTCGAGAAGGTGACGCTGGAGCCTCACGAGCGTCGGGAGCTGACCTTCCGTGTTCCCGCAGCTGCCCTTGCCAGATACGTGGGCGGAGACCGAGAGTGGCAGGTACGCGCGGGTCGGTACGCAGCGATGGTCGGGCCGTCGTCGCGGGACCGGGACCTGCTCACCGCGGAGTTCGAGATCCCATGAGCCACGATCCCCACGAACGGCGCTTCTCTCCCGAGAAGATGGCCAAGCTCGACTCCCCCATGCGCCACGAGAGGCAGCCCGCGTCACCTCTGGTCGACGCCCTCGACCTGGACCCGGACACGGTGGTGGCCGATCTGGGCGTGGGGACCGGGTTCTTCGCGCGCCCCATCGCTGCTCGGCTGCGTCAGCTTGGCGGAGCCGGCAAGGTCATCGGCCTGGACGTCTCCGACGAGATGCTGGACGAGTTCGAGCGCCGGTCGGCCGAGGACGGACTCCAGTCCTGGATCAAGACCCGGGCCGTGTCCGGCGACGGTGACCTGCCCCTGCCCGACGCCAGCGTCGACCGCATCATCTCGGTCAACACGGTCCACGAGCTGGACGACCTCCCCCTCGTCTTCGCCGAGCTCCGGCGGCTCCTCAGGCCCGGAGGCAAGGTGATCCTGGTGGACTGGCGCAAGCGCGGCCCCTTCGACAAGGGCCCGCCAGAGGACCACCGGATCGGCTCCGAGGCCGTCGCAGCCGAGCTGAGGGTTGCGGGATTCGACGTCTCGTTCGACGATCTGTACGCATCGTTCTACGCCGTGTCGGCGGTCCCCAGAACCGGATGATCGACCTACGTCTCCCTGTTCCACTCTGGACGGGCCCGCGCCCGCAAGACGCAAGCGGCTGATCCATCATGGATGGGTCGACGGAGCTCGTCTCGGGCCCCGCCGGAGCCGGCATACTTCTGTAAGTAATCGAAACCACAGGTGAATTTCGCAGATCTCCGGTCCTTACGCGGCTCCTTACGGCCCGGACCTTGCACGCCTGTCCCCCCATGGAACGTGTGCGAGGGACCGCCGTGTGACGATCGACACCCCGAGAAGTATCCGCATCCCCGTCCTGTGGGGACGTGATGGGCGCACCCACGCCGAGGGCAAGCTCGTGTTCCATCGACCCACGGGGGAGTGGACGGTGGAGGCCCCCTCGGAGTTCACACCGAACGCCCGCCTCTACCTGAACCTCGCGCTCGACGATTGGGGCGTCCCAGGCGGGGCCAGGGCCATCGTGCGCGTCCGCGCGCCCCGGCTGGGCACGACCACCACGTACACGAGCTTGGTGGAGTTCGAGCTCACGTCCATGAAGCTGGACGACCTGATCCGCCGCATCAGCGATGCGTCCCCCGCGGCCGACGGCCCCGAGTACGACTCGACCGACGACGAGATCGTCACCATGGACGACGACGAGGTGAACGACCTGGATGCCGCGGCGCAGCGAATCTGCGACACCATCCCGGCCGACGCTCGGGATCGCGTCGCGACGCCGTCCTTCGAGGCCAGCCTGACCTCCAAGCCGCGGGCGCTGCCGTCCGTGTGGCGGCGCGCGTTGAAGTACTCGACCGTCGTCACGGTCGTGGTGATCGCCATGCTGGCGCTCGCATACGTGATCACCTGGCCGCGGATTCGTTGACGCCGCACCCGCACGACATCGCTTTACTCTGAGACGACCGCGCCCCCGGGGGAGGTGTGCGCGGTGGGAGGTCGCCATGTCTCGAGGTTTCCTGTCCCTGTTCGCCGTGCTCGTGATCACCCTGGTGGGTTGCCCTTCAGAGCAGACCATCGACGACGACGACGACAGCTCCGTCGGGATCGCGGACGACGACGACGCGACCGAGGCGGATGACGACGACGCGACCCCAGGGGACGACGACGACTCGGCGGCGCCGGTGGACGCCGACGGAGACGGGTACACGTCCGACGACGACTGCGACGACGGCGACCCGGATACGTATCCCGGCGCTCCCGAGCAGTGCGACGGCGTGGACAACGACTGCGACGGTGTACCGGGTGAGGGCGAGGAGGACGCGGACGCCGATGGCGTGCTCGTGTGCGACGGGGACTGCGATGACGGCAACCCCGACACCTACCCGGGCGCGCCCGAGCTCTGCGACAACCTCGACAACGACTGCGACGGCGTGATCGACGACGAGGTGGACGGCGATGGCGACGGGTTCTCCCCGTGCGACGGGGATTGCCTGGACACCGACGCCGATGTGTACCCGGGCGCACCGGAGCTGTGCGACGGCGTCGACAACGACTGTGACGGCGACGTCCCGGCGGACGAGGACGACGTGGACGGCGACGGGTTCGCGCCCTGCTCAGGCGACTGCGACGACGCCAGCGGCTCGATCCATCCCGGCGCCGCCGAGGAGTGCAACGGCGTGGACGACGACTGCGACGGCGCCGTGCCCGCGGACGAGAACCTGGACGCGGACGGCGACGGCTTCGTCAACTGCGAGGACTGCGACGACACCGACGCGACCGCGTTCCCTGGCGCGCCCGAGCTCTGCGACGGCGTGGACAACGACTGCGACGGCGTGGTGCCC
>CAZLEO010000434.1:0-5844 GCA_964558555.1 uncultured Rickettsiales bacterium
CTCGTCCACAAGAAGGATCTGTCCAGCTTCCGCCGCATCGCCATCGGCACCTGGGCCACCACCTACGACCCGTCCGTCTACGGCTCCATGGAGGTCCCCGTCGACGCCTGCCTGGACTACATCAAGCAGTTCCGCGAGAAGACGGGTCGCCACCTCACCATGACCCACCTGATGGCCAAGATCGCCGCCGCCTGCATCGCGGCGATGCCGGACGGGAACGCCATCCTGCGCTTCAACCGCATCTACCTGCGCAAGACCATCGGCGTGTTCTTCCAGGTGGCGATGAAGGACCCGGAGACCGGCGAGTTCGACCTGTCCGGGGCCACGCTGTTCGACGTGGAGAAGAAGAGCCTGCTGGAGATCGCCGACGAGTTCTCGGCGCGCACCAAGAAGATCCGCAAGGCCGAGGACCCGGAGCTCGAGAAGACGCGGTCGTCGTTCAAGATGATCCCCTCGCTGATGCTCAACTTCATCCTCAAGGCCATCTCGTTCCTGTGCTACACGCTGAACCTGGACATGACCTGGGCCGGGCTGCCCAAGGACGCCTTCGGCTCGGTCATGGTCACCAACATCGGCTCGCTGGGCCTGGACCAGGCCTACGTCCCCCTCGTCCCCTACTCCAAGGTCCCCCTGCTCATCGCCGTGGGCGCCATCCGCGACGTGCCGATGGTGGAGGACGGCGAGATCAAGACCCAGAAGATGATGAACCTCAGCGCCACCTTCGATCACCGCATCCTCGACGGCACCCACGCCGCGGTGATGGCCCGGGTCGTGCGCGAGTACTTCGCCGACCCCTTCGGCAAGTTCGACGACCTGGACAGCCTCTCGACCGACGAGCCCTCCGACGCGCCCACCGACGATTCCGACGACAGTTGACTCGCGCGCCTCGTGCGTACATAACAAGTCCCCCCTGACAATCTCTCAACCCCGGAGACTGACATGAGTTCGCAACGACTCCTGCGGATCACGGCGCTGCCGGCCCTGCTGGTGGCGGTGCTGGCCGCGCAGGTCGCATTCGCGGCCGAACCGACCGCACCCGCCAGCGACGCGGAGCTGGCCGCGCTCGTCGCCGACGCCGGCGACAGCGAGGCCAACGAGGGCGCCGACCTGGTCACCGTGCTCAAGCGCACCCACGTGGAGGTGGAGGACAGCGGCCTGGGTCACATCAACAACCACGAGGTGATCAAGGTGCTGACCGAGGCGGGCGCCGCCCAGATGGCGCGCATCCGGCTCGACTTCGACCCCGCCTCCAACTTCGTGGAGATCCGCGGCCTGCGCGTGGTGCGCGCCGACGGGACCATCGAGGAGCTGGACGCGACCGGGGCCGTGGACCTGCCGCAGCCCCAGTGGGCCATCTACTGGGGGGCCCAGATGAAGCTGGTCCCCATCCCCCGCCTGGCCGTGGGGGACGCGGTGGAGATCAAGACCTACATGAAGGGCTTCCTCATCGCCTACCTCGACGAGATGCAGGCGGCGGCCCAGGGCGCCGGCGGCGGCGACGACGACGAGTCCAAGTACATCCCGCCCATGCGCGGCCACTTCTACGACGTGGTGTACTTCCAGGCCCACCACCCCGTGAAGGTGCGCCACTACCGGGTGATCACCCCCCGCGACAAGCCCGTGCAGTTCGAGGTCTTCAACGGCGAGGTGATGTCGTCGGTGACCTACGACGCGGACCACCTCAGCTACAGCTTCTGGAAGGAGGACCTGCCGTCCTTCCACGGTGAGAAGCGCGCGGTGGACTACCCGGACGTGCAGCCCAAGGTGGTGCTGGCCACGGTGCCGGACTGGGAGTCGAAGTCCCGCTGGTTCTGTCAGGTCAACGAGACGCAGTTCGACTCCACCCCGGCCATCGACGCCAAGGTCGCCGAGATCACCCGCGGCCTGCGCACCGACGCGGAGAAGATCGCGGCCATCAACCACTGGACCGCCAACGAGATCCGCTACTCCGGCATCTCCATGGGCAAGGGCGAGGGGTACACCCTGCACACGGGCGAGATGATCTTCCACGACCGCTCGGGCGTGTGTAAGGACAAGGCGGGCATGGCCATCACCATGTTGCGCGCCGCCGGCTACACGGTGTGGCCCGCCATGACCATGGCCGGCTCCCGCGTCGAGCACATCCCCGCGGACCAGTTCAACCACTGCGTGGTCGCGCTGCAGAACGACGACGGCAGCTTCGAGATGCTCGATCCCACCTGGGTCGTGTTCTCCCCGGAGAACTGGTCCAGCGCCGAGGGCGAGCAGCACTACGTCATCGGCACCCCCGAGGGCGTCGAGCTGATGCAGATGCCGGCGTTCGACCCGGACGACAACAAGCTGATGGTGCTGGCCAGCTCCACCCTCGACGCCGACGGCTCCCTGTCGGGCAACGTCACCTTCTCCGGCAAGGGTTACGCCGACCAGCGACTCCGCCGCGAGCTCGTGCACTACTCGGCCGGCCCGGATCGCCAGGCCTGGTTCGAGGGCGTCATCGGCCACGTCGCCGACAACGTCGAGGTGGATCCGGTGAACGTGCCCTACGCGACCATCCGCGACATCTCCAGGCCCGTCCGCTACGAGGTGAGCTACACCGCCGACGACTTCGCCCTGGTGGGCGAGGACGCCATCCACTTCTCGCCGCCCACGGCGCGGCACCTGATCACCACCAGCCGCCTGGCGCCCTACCTGGACTGCGCCGGTTCCAAGGAGCGCACCCAGCCCATCCTGTTGTGGGCCCCGCGCATGCGCGAGGTGGTCGAGACCATCACCATCCCGTCGGGCTACCGTGTCGCGCACCTCCCCGAGGACCGGCACATCGACGGTGAGGCCGCCTCCCTGGACACCACCATCGAGGTCAAGGGTCGCAAGCTGGTCTACACCTACACCCTGGTGATCAAGCGCCGGGAGATCCC
Organism: uncultured Rickettsiales bacterium; assembly: GCA_964558555.1. Lineage (GTDB taxonomy): Bacteria > Myxococcota_A > UBA796 > UBA9615 > CAYRNR01 > CAYRNR01. The sequence continues at coordinate 2,895 of CAZLEO010000434.1, forward strand.
GGTGGAGCACTACGACAACTTCCGCGAGGTGGTGCAGGAGGCCCTGGCCCTGCCCGACGACCTCGTCGTGCTGGAGAGGAGGTAGTCATGCGCAACATCATCCTCACCTCGCTGATCGCCCTGTTCGTCGCCGCCCCTGCCGCCGCGCAGGCGCCCGACTACATCGCCAACGCCCCCGGCGCCTCGGACTACCCCGTGGACGACGGGCTGTTGCTGCGCCAGATGGTGCGCGTCACCCTGTCCGCCGACGCCAAGGTCGAGACCCACGTGGAAGAGTCGTGGAAGATGCTCTCGGCCAACCTCACCCGCAACGACTACTTCGACCCGCGCATCGACTACAACGCCGCGCGCAGCACCCTGCGCATCGACCAGGCGCGGGCCTACATGGCCGACGGCACCGTGGTGGACGCCAAGGCCAACAGCTTCGTGCCCAACACCGCCGGCGCGCTGCAGTGGGCCGTACCCTACGCGCACCTGCGGCAGATGACCGTGGCGCACGTGGGGGTGGAGCACGACGCCACGGCCGTGCTCGCCTACACCATCACCGACACCGCGCCTTCGGGCGTACCCCTGTGGGGTGTGCTGGACCTGCAGACCGTCGTGCCGATCCTCGACCAGTGGATCACGATCCAGGTCCCCGAGGGCACGGACCTACACCTCGCGGGCGTGTACTGCGACGTCACCGCCACCGAGTCCACCAAGGACGGGGTGACCAGCTACGAGATCCACCGCACGGACGTGCCGGCGATCAACGTCTCCGAGATCCCCGACCACCACACGGGTACCGCCCGCCTGGCCTACTCCACGGCCGCGGACTGGGCCGGCGTGCGCGCGTACCTCGAGCCCCGCGTCGAGGCCGCCCTGGTTCCGGGCAAGGCCGTGCAGGCCAAGGCCGACGAGATCGTGGACGGCTCGACCATGCCCGCCGAGAAGATGGCGCGCATCCACGCCTTCGTCACCGACGGCGTGCGCACCATCCAATGGCCCATCGCCGCGTTCGACCACGACGTGCGCAACGCCGGGGACGTGCTCGACAGCAGCGTCGGACACCCCCTGGACAAGGCCGTGCTGCTGGGCGCCATGCTGCGCTCCGTCGGCCTCGACGCGGCCGTGGCGCTGGCGTCGAGCGATCCCAGCGTGGCCGCGAACGTGGCCGCTCCGGGGCAGCTGGACCAGGCGTGGGTCCGCGTGAACCTGGGCGACAACGTGGCGTGGCTGGATCCCACCACGTCGTGCGACCGCCACAACCGCTTCGATCTCGCCGGGATGCCCACGCTGGTGCTCGACGGCAGCGGCAGCGGCCTTCAGGTCCAGCCCGACCTCGACGGCATCGCCAACCGCGCCGCCGTGCGCGTGGAGTTGGACGTCACCGCCGGCGACGACGGCATCGAGCTGGCCGGCATCGCCGATCTGGATCTGGGGCTGACCTACAACCCGGTGGTGGCCTATGACCGCTCCCGCGACCGGCTCGAGGGCGTGGCCGGCGGCGTGGCCGGCGGCTTCGGCGGTGCGTCCGTGGACGACGTGCACGTGGCTCGCCAGACCTGCAAGCTCACGTCGCTGCGCGCCGAGTTCTCCGGCGGCGCGGTGGAGGTGGGGGACAGCGGCCTCGCCGAGATCACCCTGCCCCGCGTGCCCGGCGCCCTCGGCGGCGGGCTGCAGACCTTCCGCAACACCCGCACCGAGACCCTGCGCGTGGCCGGCGCCCCCGCCACCGAGCGCGTCGACGTCATCGTGAACCTGCCCAAGGGGTACGACGTCGCCTTCGCGCCCGACGACGCCGCCATCGCCAACTCCGCGGGGTCCTTCCGCCGCACCGTCACCGTCGAGGACGGCACGCTGCACGTGGTCGCCATCCTCGTCGTCGAGGGCGACGAGGTCCCGGCCGCACGGTGGCCCGACCTGCGCGCGCTGCTCAACGCCGCGGACGGGGATGCGGGACGGACGGTGCTGCTTCGCAAGGGAGACTGAGCCGGCCGGCTCAGTCGATATCGATCTCGACCTCTTCCACGTCCTCCGTCACCTCCAGCGGGACCAGGTCCCCCTCCTCCAGCACCTGCAGGTGATCGGAGACGAACCGCCAGAACTCCTCCCGCCTGGAGCCGTGCAGCTCCACGAACTGGACGCCCACGCCCCGGAGCTCCCCCTGCTCGACCCGGCGGCGGACCATGGCGCGCACCGGGAACTTGTCGCCCGTCTCGGGGTGCACGATCTCGAGCTGGAGCAGGTCCCCCACGTCGAGGTCATGCTCGGTGAGCAGGAACATGCCCCCCTTGGACACGTCGCGGGTGAACATGGTCACGAGCTCGCCCAGGGAGTCGGTGCGGACCTCGAGCACCGCGGCGAACCGACCGAAGGCGCGCTTCTCGTGGGCCTTGGCCGGCAGCCGGAGCCTGGCCACCCAGCCCTCCTCGTCGGCCTCGGAGACCACAGCCCGCACCTGGTCGACGAACTTGTGCCAGGCCTCGGCCTCCTCCTTGCCCAGGGCGAAGAACTGCAGCCCGATCCCCCGGGACTCGGGGTTGGAGCTCTCCGATCGCGCCACGTGCACCACCATGGCCATGGCCGTGAGGTGGAACTCGTCCCAGGGCAGCTCCGTCTGGACCTGCACCAGCTGGCGCAGCTCGATGGCCAGCGGCGTGGGCAGGAACAGGCCGTTGAAGCTGACGTCCTTGGCCGTGGTGCGCGAGGTCTTGCGCTTCCACGTCAGGTCCACCTGAAGCGGGTAGGGATATCGCTTGTCACGTCGTTGGGCGGGTGTCATGGCCGGAAGACTAACAGAACCGCCGTCCGTCAGGGCATCTCGAGGAACAGCGGGTTCGACACCAGGATGCGATTCTCGTCGGCGTCGCGGACCTCGGCGCGGATGAACTTGTGGGCACCGCGGGGTACGACGAACACCGTGTCGGTCTCCGAGCCGGTGAGGTCCACGTCCTCGAGGACGTCGCCG
>CAZLEO010000435.1:0-5812 GCA_964558555.1 uncultured Rickettsiales bacterium
CCGGCCACACAAGGCAAGCGGCGGGCCAGCCCGGTCAGGAAGACGGAAATCAGGGCGGCCAATGGAGAGCAGCGGGGCGAGCAGCCAGAAATCGATCCAGGTCGAAGAAAGGGCGTCCAAAGGTCCGGACCGACCGATTTTCGGACCCGGCGTCCGGAATTCGGTCGGTTGCGGGATCAAGCCGCGGTAGTGAAAGGCTACCCGTCCCGGAGCCTCACCGAGGAACGCTGGTATTCCGAGCTGAATCGGGGGGGCGCCAGCAGGGAATATTCCCCGTTATTCCAAGGAATATTCCACCTCCGTCATGCGGTGCGGGGCTCCCTTGCGAGCGCGGCGGCGAGTGCGCGGAGGAGGGTGGGGCCGAGCTTGACGCCCCCTTTGCTCTCGGACTTGGAGATGGTGCCCTGGCGCACGCCGAGACGATCGGCCGCAGCCTGCTGGGTCAGGCCGAGTCGGGACCGCCAGCTCGCCAGATCGACTCCGGTGAGCGTGGTGTCCGTGAAGGACTGGACTGGCTGAGGAGCTGGCTGCTCGATTCTATGCGGCTGCTTCTCCAGGTTGGCGGTGGTAGACCCCACGGACTTCCGGGACTGTCTGGAGGCTCGGCGGAGGGTGGGCCGCGATTTAGGGGACCGTTTCTGCGAGCTCGGTGGGTTTGGCAGGCTGGGTGGAGCACCATGTGCTGGGCTCCGGGATCGGACTGCGGACGTCGCGGATCGATCCGCTCGCCTGGTGGTGGAATCTGAACGCCGACAAAGCGTCTCTTGCCGCGTGCCGGGATTCCCGCGGGCAGCCATCGGCTGCGGCTGCGCAGACAAGGCACTGCTCCTTGTTTGTTTCGCCTTTCGTGCCTTTCCTACTGGCGGGACTGCGGCTCGACGTTCCGGCTCGTCGCGGGCGTGTTGCCGCTCGCGAGCAGCCTGGCGCACCTCTTCCTCGCGGCGACGGGATTCGAACTGCTCCTGCTCAATCCGAAGGCGCTCTCGTTCACGGGCGAGGCGTCGAGCTTCCCGCGCAAGCCGGGCGCGTTGCTGTCGCTCGTCTCTTGCTCTCTGCGCAGCGCGGGCATGGGCTTCCTGGAAGGACCGCTCCTCTTCCCTCCGGACAAGGGCCTCCTGTCGATCGCGTTCAGCCGCTTGCTCGAGCACCTCACGCCGCTGGCGGGCCTCTCGTTTGGCCTCGAGAGCCAGCGCGCTTTGAGTGATCGCCGCGAGAGCATCTCTGCTTGCCTGGGCGATGTCGCTGTCGCCATCCACATCCATGAAGGCATCGAAGGCCTCCATCGCGAGCTCGTCCTCGCCGGACTCGTCACCATCCTCGTCGTGGTACCCGTCCCAGTCTTCCATCTCGGTCTCCTGTACTGGCTCACCGACGCCGTTTCCTTCTTGGCGGTGGCTCCGGTTCGATCTCTTCCTCCATGGCCACGAGCCAGTCGTCGACGATGCGGGCGACGATGCGATCCAGCGTCGCGGTCTCCACGCTGACCTGAACTTCGGGCTTCGCAGCTCTCCCGACGACAGGTCGCAGCCCCCTGCGCTTGGCCTCGTGAGCGACGCGGCTACACAGAACCAGCAGATCGCCGTGGCTGACGATCCGATCCTCGGCCAGGAACACCTCCTCCAGTTCGAAGAGGTTGTCGATGTTGGCGGTGTTGCGACCCGCCTCGATGCGGGCGAGCAGGCTGCGGTCCCACTGCATGCGCCCGGAGAGCGCGGCCTGGGACAGGCCCAGCTCCTGGCGCAGCGAGGCGACGATGCGGCCAATGATGCTGGAGAGATCGACGGCGTGGGGGATGTTCATGAGCATGACCTCGGTGCTTGGGTAAAAAATACCCTAACGGGTTTGACGCGCGCAAGAGCCTTGGGGTAATTTTTACCCAGATGGTCGTCGTGCGACAGGACGGCCCTGGTTCCGCATGGAGAAGGACCCGTGTCTGTCGCGAACTCCGATCAGCAACCCCAGGGCAACGTCGTCGAGTCGGCTCACGCCATGGGGCAAGAGCATCGGAGGCACGCGGAAACCCCCGACAAGAAGAAGGTCAGGCGCCCTCGGATCCCGAGGGTGGGCGAGACGGTCACCCAGTCCGGCACCCCTTCGGCGAGCGGATGGGCGTCGTGCGTTCCGCTGGGAGCCCTGGAATCTGCGCTGCGCAAGGCGGTGGTTGAAACGACGACATTACGTCAACTTGCAGAGTAGGAAGGAGCCGAACATGCCCATCATCGGAGCGGCGTACCTGCGATGCAGCGACCCGCGCCAGGACAAGTCCATCGAGCAGCAACGGCAGGAGATCGAGCGCCGCGCGGAGGCGGACGGCGTGGTCATTCCGCCAGAGAACTGGTTCGTCGACGAGGGGCTCAGCGGTCGCTCGACCCGGCGGCGGGCGAGCTACCTCTGCCTCATCCTGCGGGCGGAGACCCAGCACGAGGCAATGCGGCAGCGTGGCAGGAGCCAGTCGACGAAGGAGCCCATCGCCCGCCTGTACGTGTGGGCGATCTCCCGCATCGCGCGCAACATGTTCGACTGCTTGCGGGCGCTGGCGACCCTCGACGACGCGGGCATCGAGATCGTGTCGCTGACCGAGCAGGACACGGGCGACGCCTCGATGCGCAAGCTGATCCGGCCCATCCTGGCATGGCTGGCCGAGCGGTACTCCGAGGAGTTGTCCGCGAACGTGCAGCGCGGGATGCGCTCGCAGGCCGAGAAGGGGCGATGGGTCTACGGCCGTCCGCCGTGGGGGTACGAGGTCCAGGACGGCGGGCTCGTGGTCACCGACAGGACTCGCCCGCGGCTCGAGGTGGTCCAGCGGGTTTTCCGGATGGCCGACGATGACGGGGACGGGGCCTCGCGCATCGCGGCCCGGTTGACGCGAGAGGCCGCCGCACCGCCAACCCGCCGCGACCTCCCCCGGAAGGTCGCCCCCGGCGCCTGGCGGGCCAAGCACGTGGCCACCATCCTGACGAACGCCACCTACACCGGCCACCTGGTCCACGGCGACGAGGTCGTCGCCCGGAACACGCACGAGGCTGCAGTCGACGAAGAGACCTTCGCCCGGATCCAGGCCAAGCGTGCCCTGCGAGACCGCAACCGCAAGGCAGGCAGGGGCAACGGCGCGAATCCGGTCCGCCTCGGCGATCGCGGGCTGCTGACACCCTGGCTACGCTGCGGGACCTGCGGCGGTCGGATCTGCGTCGCCACGGGCGGAAGACCGAAGAAGCGGACGTACCTCTACTACTGTGCCAAGCGCCAGGACAATCCTGCCGCCTGCGCCGGGATCTCGATCCGGGTGGAGAAGCTGGACCGGCTCGTGCTCGACGCCATCGAGCAGCAGGTCCTTGCCCCGGACAACGTGCGGATGCTGATCCAGGACGCCATCGACCAGCTCGCGGCCGCGCCCATCGACCACGCCGCTGCAGAGCGTGAACGCCTCACCGCTCTCGTCGCCGATCTGGACGGGAAGATCCGGCGGACCTCGGCGCAAGTGAGCAGCGGCCTGATCGAGGAAGACGACGCCAAGGCGATCAACGCACCGCTGATCGAGCAGCGGGAGCACGCCCGGCTACAGCTCGCCGCGCTACCTTCCGCACAGCCGCCGCCCGCATTCGACGACGTCGATCCGGACGCCTTCCGCGCAGCCATCCTCGAAGCCTGGCACGACCGCCCGCTGGCCGAACGCCGCGAAGCCCTCGATCGCGTCCTGGAAGAGGTCCGCCTCTCACCCGGCGGCGTTCACATCACCTACGGACTGGCCGGTTATCACGGCCATGACCCATACGGCCCGCCATACGCCCCCATATCGTTGCGGCTGCCGTCCCAATCCTCGTAGTCCACGAAGGGATTGCCTGCGTCCTCGCACGGTGATCCCGTGATGGGCTCGAGGTCGTCGTCGTACACGCCGTCATCGTTGAAGTCGACGAACAGCGGATCCACCGAGATGTTGCCGGAGGTGCCGGTGAGGTCGGTGAGCAGGGGTCCATAGGGGGCGCCGTCGCCGTACACGTCGCAGTAGGTGACGGTGGGGATGTCGGCGGGGTCGTCGGCGTCGATCTCGGCGACGCCGCCGAGCACGGAGCCGAAGGCAGCGATGCTGTTGGTGACCAGCAGGTCGCCGCCGGAGCCGGCGTGGACGCTGGCGCCGCCGTAGCTGGCGCTGTTGCCGGCGAGGGTGGAGTTGACCACGACGAAGGACTGGCCGGTATCCACTGCGAGGACGCCACCGCCGCTGGCCGAGGTCTCGTTCTCGAAGATCACGGAGTTGGCGACCTCGATGTTGCCCGTGCGGACGGCGAGCCCACCACCACCCCGCACGTCGCCGGCAAGCGGTTCGTTGTCGGTGGCGAGGTTGCCGGCGACGAGGGTGTGCAGGATCGTCCCGGCGCTGTTGTCGAGGAAGATCGCCCCACCGTCGCCGGCGGCGTTGCCGGTGAACTCGCAGCGGTCGATGAAGAGGTCGGAGTCGTACGCCCACAGGCCGCCGCCGTCGGCGCCCTGGTCCCCGAACCCGGAGTAGCAGTCGTTGTTGCGCACCACCGTGTCGATCAGGTCCAGCGTGCTGCCCGAGACGTGGATGGCCGCGCCGTTGCCGAACAGGCCGCACGCGTTGCCTTCGAAGATACAGTTCGCGATCAACGCCGTGGCGCTGCCGAGGTGGAGGCCGCCGCCGTCTACCCACATGCCGTCGCTGACGGTGAACCCGTCGAGGGTGAGGGTCCCGTTCTCGAAGCGGACGACCTGGTCCATGCCGGCGCGGCTCATCGTGGTCGCGGCTGCGCCCTGGAGGCCGATCATCACGAGGTCCCGGCCCGACACCCGGAGGTAGTCGGTGTAGAGGCCCGGGTTCACGTGAACCTCGTCGCAGCCTGGCTGCAGGTTGTCCACGGCGTCGGCGATGGACTGGTAGGGGTTGTCCCAGGAGCCGGGTTGTGAACCGCCGACACCGGCCGCGTCCACGTACAGCGGACAGGTGCAGTCCTCGTCCACCTCGCCGTCACAGTCGTTGTCGATGCCGTAGCCGCACTCCTCGAAGGCGCCGGGGTAGGTGTCCGCGTCGTCGTCGTCACAGTCGCCGTCGCAGCTGGAGACACCGTCCGCGTCCGCGTCGGCGGGGTCCTTGGAAGCGTCGGTGTCGTCGCAGTCCCCGTCACAGGTGGAGTACCCGTCCCCGTCGTCGTCCGAGGGGTTCAGCCAGGCGTCGGCGTCGTCGCATTCCGCGCAGGCGATGTAGGAGTCGCCGTCGTCGTCGTACTCGTCGGCGGGCAGGCTCCCGCCGCAGTCGTTGACGAGGCCGTCGCAGATCTCGGCGGCGCCGGGGTAGGTGGCCGGATCGGCGTCGTCGCAGTCGCCATCGCACGTGTCGAAGGTGTCGCCATCGACGTCGTCGAGGTTCAGCGCCGCGTCCAGGTCGTCGCAGTCACCCTCGCACGTGTCGTAGGTGTCGCCGTCGGCGTCGGCGAGGTTCAGCGCCGCGTCCGCGTCGTCGCAGTCCCCGTCACAGGTGCTCCAGCCGTCGCCGTCGTCGTCGTCGACGTTGAGGTCGTGGACCAGGTCGTCGCAGTCGCCGTCGCAAGAGCTCGTGCCGTCGAGATCGATGTCGTACGGGTTCATCGCGGCGTCGGTGTCGTCGCAGTCGCCGTCACAGGTGGAGAGGAAGTCGCCATCGAGGTCCAGCTGGTTGAGGGTCGGATCGGTGTCGTCGCAGTCCCCCTCGCACTCGGAGAGGCCGTCCACGTCGTCGTCCAGTTCGTCGTCGGGCACGATCTGGTCGCAGTCGTTGTCCACCCCGTCACAGATCTCCTCGGCGCCGGGGTACACGGTG
>CAZLEO010000436.1:0-5736 GCA_964558555.1 uncultured Rickettsiales bacterium
GGGTCTATGCGCCGTTGGGGTTGGACGATCTGCGGGAGGGGCTGGAGAAGGTGGCCACGGCGAGATCGAACGTGATTCCGCTTCGGCGGACGGGGGAGGGATGATGGGGGGACCGGGCAAGGTCGATGGCCCCATCTGCCCGTTTCACCCGACGGTGCGGCAGAACGGGGAGGAGATCCGAGGGAAGACGATCGACGAATGTCGATGCTGGGAACGCATCTATGAGTCCGAGAGGTTCATCGATCCGGGGCTGGGAGATGGGCGGTGGGGGCGAGTCTGGCTACGCGTCGTCCCCGAAGGCAGGAGCATCGCGCACGCGAGCCACGGGGATAGGTTGGCCATTGCGATCCAGATCACTGAGAGGGCGACCGTCGATGATGTCCGAGACGCCTATTCCGAGGCGAGGAAGTGGCGGGAGGCGCTCAACCGCTACCAAGGGAGAATCGGCGGCGACCGCCTCTGGGAGTGGTTGGTCTCCACTGGGGAAGGGCCGGCACGAATCAGGAAGTGGCTCGAGGACTCGTTCGTCTACTACGTGCGGCGCGAACTCGACCTGAGGCGGGCGGAACCGTCGGCGCCGGATGTCGATGAGGTCCGGCGCGCACTCGAGCGCGACGCACGTGCGCTTGCGGAGGAAGCCCTACTCGGATACCCGGGGCTGGCACAGCCCGGGGGGGAGTCTGGAGTACTTCCCAACGACGCACCGCAACCATGCCTGGTGGCGAATCCTTCAATAGCATGGGGCTACCGGTGGGAGGCCATGGCGCATCATCTTTGGGAGTCCATCGATCGGGGTCGTCCCTACTACGTGTCTGACGAGGTGCAAGGCAGTGAGGCCATCTCCACGAAGCGGGCCATCGAACTCGTGAAGGAGAACATCGAAAACGGCAGGGAGCCTCTATGGGGGGGGTGGTTCCCCGACTACGCGAAGATCAAGCGAGCCCTGAGGACACGGACGAGGCTCGCGGCCAGTGGCTCCCGGTTCAGCAAGGCCGGGGCACCATGAACGCCGCACGCTGGTTCGCCCACGGGGCGTGAAACTTCTGATTCAAGCCCCTCCCGTCAGGGACCACCCTCGCTACGCTCTTTCGTGGATTCGCGATGCAACGCGAACCGGAAGGAGACCCCATGCGCGACGATCTGGAACTACTCACCACCGCCGAGGCCGCTCAACTCCTCAAGTGCCGCGAACAGACGCTGCGCAAGCAACGCATGCAAGGGCGCGGTCCCCGCTTCATCCGCATGGGCGACGGCCCGAACGCGCGCGTCTGCTACCGGCTCTCGGACATCCGAACCTGGCTCGACAGGCGGGTGAGGAGGAGCACGGCGGAGGATCGTGCTGCCGCGGATCTGTCGGTGACGGGTTCCTAGCCTCGGGAGTGATCCCCGGCTGACTCAATCCACTCTCGTGGTCGAGTCCGAGGGGGTCAATCGGCGACTATCCGATGCCACGACCTCTACGTCAGCCGATCGATCCGAAAACCGAGTCCTATCGGATCGAGGATATCGAGGGACGGGGGCTGGCTGTGCCTGTCGAGCTTCTCTTCCTCGCATTCCGAAGCGACCACGAAGGCACTCTGGCGAAGCTCGTGCTGACTATCTATCGAGAGGCGGCATGGGACGAGATCCGCTGGAAGCTCCACGACGGGTATCGGGTCCGACTGTTCACGGGCGAAGCCTTTGTGAGCTATCGGAGCTGGGAGCGGCGGTTCGGCGGCAAGCGCGAGAGGTGGCGTCAGCTGGTGCAGGAGATCGCTGGGCGGCTGGGATGGACGGTCACGACCTGTCGCGCAGGGGACGAGCGTGTCGAGAGGGACGCTCCGGGGCATATGCCAGGGCCATACCCATCCTCGGATAAGGGGCATACCCCCGCCGGCTCGAAACGACCCCTCGGAACCATCGTTCGAATCCCCTACTACTCGCGATTCTCGTCGATCGTGCCGGCGGACCGCCAAGGCCTGCTCGCTGAGTATGTGGGGCATACCCCCGGTGCGGAGCCGGGCAGACGATCTGCGCCACCTCTTACACCTTCCCCTCCTACTCCATCTCTCCAAACACACATGGGAAGGGGAGAAGAGAGGCCTTGGAAGGAGCGGAAGCCGGAAAGGAATCCAGCGGCGGTGAACGCCCTTGCCAACGAAATGCACAGCGCTATTGAGGAAGACGATTTCCAGCGTGCCAACGAGGTCAGGGACACGATGCGATCGGATAGGGAGACAGCCGAGGAGCGAGCGAAGAAGAAAGCCCAACTCCGAGAGATGCGACGTCTAGGACAGAAACACAGACGAGCGCGAGAGCAGGGCGACTCCGCTGAGGCGGAGCGTATCGGCTTGAGCATCGAGCGCTTGTTTGCTGCGCAGAACTCAGCTTCTGATCTGGACGAGCGCTAGGCGCTGGACACGGGCTCACGTGTGAACGAGCAAGTTGGGATAGATGAACGCCAGAGATCGCGACGAACGGCGCATACCGCCGAGGAAGAGGCCGATGAAGAAGAACAGCTCTCACGCGAAGGTCGAGGCGAATCGCGGCAACGCCCCCAGGTCAACAGGTCCTCGGACGGTTGAAGGCAGGTGCCGAAGAACAGCAACCCGCTGGAGTGGCGTTTCGTGCCTGCCGAGGCAGGGGGAGCAAACGTGACACTTCGCCGCAACGTGTTGCACACCGCGCGTGGAGGAGCCCGGCGTGTCCACGGCGGAGACGTCAACGGGTCTCGGTGGAGTGAAGCTCGGCGGAACCGTCAAAACGGGACTACCGAGAATGGACAAGATGAAACGACCTGCGCACGCGATCGCGACATGGAGTCTGGCGCCGGGAGGCCAACGGCATGATGGGGCACTGGAATCGGTGGCGCCCGCAGTGGAAGCGTCGAAGGCAGATCCGGATAAGCAGTGGACCGCCCGATAGCTGGTACGGCACGCCCGCCGCGGAGCGCCCGCGGTGCGGTGCCCGAACTCGCACGGGCCGCCCATGCCGCGCGCCGGTTGCATGGGACCACCAACGCGACCGCCCAGTGTCCGATCGGTGCCGGATGCACGGTGGGTGGAGCACTGGACCGCGTACCGACGCCGGAAAGGCGGCGATCGCAGATAGCAACCGCCGTCGTGCAGTGGTGCGCGACCTGGTGCAGCTGGCCGAGCTTGAGGAAGGCCAGGCGAAGCGATGGGCCGCCGCGGTGGTGGAGCTGGCCAAGGGGCGAGGGCTTCGCCCTGCTGGCCGAGCGGCTGGGGTGAGTCACGAGACAGTCCGTCGGTGGCGACAGTCTCCGTCGTTCATCGAGGCCGAGCGCCGAGCTCGAGCACGGTGGGAGCGCCGGCCGCGCAAGGCCAAGCCGTCGAGGCGGCCAAGGTGGCGTCACCCGAAGGAGTGCAAGAGTTCCGCGGCCGAACTCCGATGGGCGATCGAAACGCTCGAGCGGAGTTCATGGTGGCTGTAGATCCCTGTCGTCACACAGATGAACACGGAAGAACAGCGTTCCACGCGCGCACGCGCAGGGGGAAGACTGGGGTATGTAGCGGTTGGAGCTTGGCAAAGATGCAGTCGTTGTTTGGTATCCTCGGGTCCGTGGGGAGGTTGTCCATGCGAAGACTCCGGCTGCTGCTCGGAGCGGCGCTATTCATCGGTCAAACCGCTTGCGTGCCTGTTGCTGTGGCTACCTTGGCCGTTGGGGATGCAGTGCATGCCCAGCATGACGAAGGAATCGCCTATGGCAGCTTGGCCCGACGGACTCCTAGGGCCAGAGATACTCGACGCAGTGGAGATTGTCTGTGTACTCGTCCCTGCAGCAGAATTCTGTAGTGAAGTTCTCCCCAGCGTTTTCGCAGATGAAGATCGACCTATCAGAAACGTCGGCTTGGTACAGGTCCATGATGTACTCGATATGGACGCTCCATTCGTCCCAGTGACCGCGGTGTTTGTCCCATCCGCGCAGGGCGTTCGTCATGGCCCAGCCACCCCGCTCGAAGCCGTACATTTCGCAAGGATTGCCGAACGAATCCCACGCTTCACAATAGTCCGAGACATTGTCCCAGAAGTTGACGTAGCACACCGATGCCCAGCCGTCGAAGCTGGCGATTAGCTCGAACCACCCCTCGGGCGTTTCGCCCCCGTGCTCGACTTCCACCGTCGCCGTGCATGTGCCCCAAAGTGCGGGTTGGCCCAACTGGATTTCGCCAGTGTAGGGCGGCGCAGTGTCGTCGTCGTCACCGGGCGAAGAACTGTCGTCGTCGTCGTCGTCGGGCGTTGAGTCGTCGTCGTCTGTGCCGGCAGTGTCATCGTCATCTCCGGCGCTGCAATCGCACAGACTCCACCGCTGGCCATCCTCGGCGCAAACCTGCCCCCCTTCGCGGTTCCCAGAACAAACGCACCGCTGAGTCTCTCCAGGTTCGCAAAGCATGCCCTCACAGCCCCCCAGCATCATCCCGCAAACCACCACCCAGCCCAGTCGTCCCATGGCTCCCTCCTGACGCCAGCTTACCGCAACCGGACGTCGCCGCGAAAAGGCTGCATCCGTGCGAGGGTAGCAAGAGGGGAAAACGACAGAATTGCTAGAGTATTGACTCTAAGTACCCGTAATTACTGGTGAGCCGGCCGGGGATCGAACCCGGGACCCGCAGATTAAAAGTCTCAATAGCGGCCATTTTTCGCAGTGATCGCGGGTGAATAGCGTCCTAAAAACGAGAAGTTGCAACCGTATGAAGCATCGTATGAAAGCGAGGAAGATGAAAGTCTGTGGGTCGTATGTTCTGGGGCCTCGGGCTGAACCGAGAACGGAGTGTTCGCGGATCTGATTCTGGTCGGCAGACGACCTCTACGAGACGCCATCTGGGGCCACTCCTGCGACAGCTGTCCACTGCTTGAGCTTGTCTCTTGTGAGGTAGCCGAGACAACGGATCGGGGCACGGCGACGCCGAATGGGGCACGGCGACGCCTCGACCGATCGGATGCTCGAAGATCAGCACTTTTCTCCTGGATCGTGGCCCATCATCAGAGGACGATCCTCGTGTCCGCTCACACGCGGGTTCTACAAGAAGGAAAGGAACAAACAGATGGCGACGATCGACGAAGCGAGAGCAACGGTGTCCGAGATCGGATCAGATGAAAACAAGGCCGAGGTACAGGCACTGGAAGACCTCGTACAGGATGTCGCGTCGGGGCTCGACTCGGGGGACACGGAGGGGAATCTCTCTGCCGTACTCGAACCTTTCGATCCAGACGAGGGCGTCTTCGACGATGAACGCCAGCAGACGACACGATGGCGAGTTGACGTCAGCGGGGCCGTCTACTTGGGCGTGTTCGACAACGACGGCAACGAGAAGTACATCGAATTCGAGAGCTATCACCACGACATGATCACGGGAGAGACCGCTGTCGAGGCAGTCATGAAGTACCTCGACGTCATGGAGGGCTTCGAGCGGGAGGTTCGACGACGAACCCGCTGACGTCCACCTCGGCACCGATCTCGCCGCAGCCCCCTCGACGACCACGATCAACCTGACGACCCGCATCCCCGACCACCCCGATCACCAACAGCCCCGCATGGATGGGCCGGGAACCACAGGGTCCACAACCCCGACGACGACCTACACACGATGGATGATGGGGACCAGGAAGACAGAGAGTCAGGCGAGTGAGGGCGTGTCAGACCGATCGCAACGGGAACGCAGCTCTCATGTCACGGGGCCTGCAACGCAACACTCCGTCTCTCCGCCGAGTGCATGGGAATGACCGTCTCTGAGT
>CAZLEO010000437.1:0-5632 GCA_964558555.1 uncultured Rickettsiales bacterium
TACCCGAGCTCGACGGGATCCATGCACTCGAACAACAGCGCGCACAGCAGCGGGATGCTCGCCCCGAAGAACTCCTCTTCGGTCATGCCGCCGCTCGTGTCGTCGTCGTCGCCCATGGCGTCGTCGTCGTCACCCCAGGCGTCGTCGTCATCGCCGGGCAGGTCGTCGTCGTCGTGCTGGTTGCCGCCGTGGCTGCCGAAGTCGAAGTAGTTGTGGTCGCCCGGCGGGTTGGTGCCCTCCTCGTGTTCGTCCGTGTGGGACAGGGCGGGGCAGCCGAGGGTCAGCAGGAACAGCCCGCAGGTCAGCGCAGCAGCGAGGGTCTTCAGGTGGTGCATCAGGTCTCTCCCCGTTGAGGCGGTTTGGTGGCCGCCAGCATATCAGGCCGTGTCGTCGTCGTCGCCCATGGGGGCGAACTGGTCGCAGCCGCCGGCCTCGTGGAAGGCGTCGAGGGCCATGGCGCATTCGGTGGGATCTGCGGCGTCCACCATGGGCTGGTAGGTCTCCTCGCAGGTGGTCTCCAGCATCTCGAAGTACTCGTCGACCCCGTCGCACGCACAGATCGTGTCCACGAGCTCCTGGCACGCGTCGGCCGAGACGTCGTCGTCGTCGCCGGTGGGGATGTCGTCGTCGTCCCCGTGGCTGCCGCCGGGGCTGTGGAAGTCGAAGTAGTTGTGGTCGCCCGGCGGGTTGGTGCCCTCCTCGTGCTCGTCGGAGTGGGACATGGCGGGGCAGCCGAGGGTCAGCAGGAACAGGGTGGCCGTCAGCGCTGCGGCGAGGGTACTCAGATATCGCATGGTGATGTCTCCCCGGGGTGTGTTCGCGTTGGCGTCAGCATAGCACCAGCATGACCACCAGATCAGCGGATGCGGGCAGGTAGCCGCCGTCGGCGTAGGGGTGCAGCAGGACCAGGGCGTCGTAGGTGCACCAGGCCACCCAGTGCCGGACCAGATCCATCTCGCGCACGGCCTCGATCGCGGCGTCGCCCACGGCCGCGTCCTCGAGGCCGAGGAGGGCGTACTCGGCGTTCTCCGGGGCGATGGTCAGCGGCCCGGTGGCCATCAGGTCGGCGGCGGGATCCAGGGGGGTGGGATGTAGCAGCTGGCCCTCCCCGTCCCAGATGATCTCGCCGGCGAACACCAGCTCGCCGCTGCGGCCGTCGACCAGGGCGGCGCCGCCGAAGTCGCCGGCTGGCTGATAGCAGTAGTGGAAGCCGAGGTAGGTGTCCTGGGCGGTGCAGCCGTCCACGTAGGAGCCCGGGAGCTCGGACGACACCACGGCGGGGGCATCGTTGAGGGGGATCGGGGCGGCGGGCAGGTCGAGGAACGTGTAGCCCACCGGGTCGTAGGTGAGGTTGTCCAGGTGGATCTCGAGCAGGTGGATGGACGGCTCGGCGGAGTCGTCGTCGTCATCTCCGGCGCTGTCGTCGTCATCGTCGTCGCCGGCGCTGTCGTCGTCATCGTCGTCGCTGGCGCCGCTGTCGTCGTCGTCCCCTGGGGTCGCGTCGTCGTCGTCCCCCGGAGTCGCGTCGTCGTCGTCCCCGGTGACGTCGTCGTCGTCACACGCCGCGTCGTCGTCGTCGCACGCCGCCACGTCGTCGTCGTCATCGCCTGAACCGTCGCAGCCCACGAACACCAGCGCGCCGATCACGGCGACCAGGTACCACCCTGCACGTCTCATGGATCTTCTCCCGATAGTTGCCCCTGAAGGCACCCTATCAGGTGCGAGGGCGCGCGGGTCGGGCACGCACGGACCCGAACCGGCGCAAGCCCAGGATCACGCCCAGCAGCATCGCCGCGGTCACCCCCGGGCTCCGGCGACCCTCGACGCGGCAGTCGCAGCCGTCGTCGTCGTCGTCCTCAGCCGAGTCGTCGTCGTCGTCGGGGGCGTCGGCGCTGTCGTCGTCGTCATCATCGTCGTCGCCCGGCACCACGGTGGGGTGCTCGTAGGCGCCGGGATCGGGGAGCGCCTCGCCATCTGCGTCGCCGTCGATGGGCCTCGCGGTGCCCTCGATGTCGGTGGGCCAGGTCAGCTCGTCACCGCCGGCGTCGATCAGCGGGCTATCGTCGGACAGGCGGAGGTCTCGCGCTCCGTCCGCGTCGGAGGGTTCGACCAGGAGCGGGTCCTCGGAGACGTTCCCGTCCTCGCCGGTCGGGTCGACCCCCTCCCAGTTCGCCGGCTCGTTGCCGAACACGTCGTTGAACCACGCCTCCCCGTCCTCGGCCAGGCCGACCGCGCCGTCGTTGAATGCCACCACCGAGTGGCCCAGGCGCTGCACCTCGAGCAAGGGGAAGGTGCCGTGGGTGCGGTTGTCGGCCACGGTGGCGTGGATCAGATCGCCGCCCTGCCACAATCGGCACGGCCCCACGTCGTTGCCGCCGGCGATCACGTTCGCCGCGTTCGCCTCGCCCACCGCCAGCAGCGCGCCGTCGCAGTTGCTGCCGGTGTTGTCCAGCACCGCGATGTTCTCCAGCGCGCCCGTGCACCCGTCGCGCAGGTCCAGAAGCGAGTAGTAGACGTAGTTGCCGGTGAAGGACACGTCCTGCAGCGTCATGGCGCTGTCCTGGCAGCGGATGCCGTGGTTGGAGCCGTGGTTCGACTCCAGGGTCACGTCCACCAGGGTCAGCGAGGAGCTGCGGATGTCGATCCACGAGTCCACGTTCCACGGCATGTCCGGGATCTCGGGGTCGCCGTTGCCCAGCAAGTGCACCCGCTCGACCACGGCCTCGGCCTGCCACAGGTAGAGCACGTCGGCGTCGCTGTCCATGGGCGCCTCGCCGCCGCCGAGCGTCATGTCCTGCAGCACCACGGGCTGGCCGTCGGTCCAGCTGACCTCGAACAACCCCTGGGCGTAGGCGCCGTCGAGCACGGTGGCGCCGATCCCCGCCCCCTGGACCGTCAACCCGGGGGTGAGGACCACGGGGAAGGTCTCGCCGTTGGCGGCCTCCGAGTAGGTCCCGGCGGCCAGGGCGATCACGTCACCGGCCTCGGCGTCGGCCGCGGCTGCGGTGAGGGTGTCGTAGGTGGCGCTGCCGTCGGGCGCGACGTCGAGGGTCTCGGCCGTGGCGCTGCCAGGGGCTGCGAGGGCGAGCAGGGCGAGGAGGTGAGGGAGCGTCCGCATGGGCGAGATCCTCCCCTCACCCGGACCCGAATTCAAGCATCGAGCCCGCGGGCCGTGGCACAATGGCGCTGCCGGGGAGGTGAGGTATGGGCCGTGGATTCGAGGTGATCTTGCTGTGTCTGGCGCTGGTGGCGCCGGGTTGCACCGACGAGTGGGGCGGAGACGACGACAGCCAGCCGCCGGGCCCGGGGGACGACGACGACTCCCTGCCCGGGGACGACGACGACTCCCTGCCCGGGGACGACGACGATGTCGGCGACGACGACACCGATCTCCCCGATCCGGTCTGGACCTGCGCGGCGGGCCTGACCATGAACATCCACCCGGATCCGGTGGACACGAACGACGTGCTCTACCTCGACGTGACCGGGGACACGGGCTACGTGTACGTGGGGATGGACGGTACCGATCCCAACGGCGGGTCGGCCGATCCGGACTGGGGCGGCGTCACCGGCGAGGGGCCGTGGACCTGGTCGTACTTCCTCGGCGGCCTGATCTCGGGCCGCTACGACTTCACCTTCAGCGCGGACTCGGGCGCCACGTGGCTGTGCGACGCCACGGTGTGGGTGGGATCGGGTAGCGCCTCCGACGACGACGACGACGTCACGCCCGGGGACGACGACGATGACGACGACGCCACGGGCGCGCCGCCGGAGAACCCCTTCGGCATCGGCCTGGTGGGGCCCGGCAACACCACCCAGTGGGACCGCGCCGCCGAGCTGTCGGGGCGCGGCGGCCACGTCAAGCTGATCTTCCCTGGGGTGGAGGTGGGCATGAGCAGCCCGCCCCAGGAGTGGATCGATGCCTGCAACGAGGTCTACGCGCGTGATCTGGTGCCGGTGATCCGCATGCAGACCGGCTGGGGCCAGACCAACATCCGCGACATGTCCGACGACGGCAGCCACCTCAGCTACAACAACCTCGCCAACGCCTTCGCAGCGGTGGTGGCGGGGCTGCCCAAGCGGGACGGCTGGCCCATGGTCATCGAGGTCTTCAACGAGCCCAACCTCTGCTACGAGTGGACCTGCAACGCGGGGGAGGGGTGGATCGGCTACGAGACCACGGCGGCGGAGTACGCGTCCCTGCTGCGGGACGTGACCAGCGCCCTGCACGCCCTGGGGGACTCGCGGGTCAAGGTGATCAACGCCGGGCTGGCCCCGGGCGGGACGGTGGAGTGCGAGTGCGGCGGCCACGGCTGGACCGGCGGCATCACATCACGGGAGTTCCTCTCCGCCATGGAGGCGGCGGTGCCGGGCGTGCACGCCGCCCTGGACGGCTTCGCCACTCACTCCTACCCCGCGGAGGGGGAGGGGTGGGGCTTCTTCGAGGAGTACGCGGTCTGCCAGCCGGGCATCTACTACTTCGAGACCGAGCTGGACACGCTGGGCATCTCCAAGCCCGTGTACATCACCGAGACCGGCTGGTCCGTGGACTACGCCGCGGGCGGCGACCGCAACACCGTGGCCGACTGGACGCTGCAGGTGTGGCAGAACGACTGGTTCGGCCACCCCGACATCGAGGCGGTCATGCCCTTCATGCTCCAGGACGGGGCCTGGGACGCCTTCGGCTGGATCGATCTCAGCGACAACGAGTACCCCGTGTTCACCACGATTCGCGACTGGCGCTGCTCCATGGCCTTCCCGGATTCCTGCTGACCCGCTAGAACAGACCCATGCATGACTCCCTCTCCCTGTCGGGCAAGCACGCCCTCGTCTGCGGCGCCAGCGCCGGCATCGGCCGCGCCGCCGCCCTCTCCATGGCCTCCCTCGGTGCCGACCTCACCGTGATCGCGCGGCGCGAGGAACGCCTGGCCGAGCTGGTCCCCCAGCTGCTGGAAGCGGGAGCCGGCGCGGCCCGCGCGCGCGCCGCCGATCTGGAGGATCGCCCCGCCCTGGCCCGGTCCGTGGACGCCCTGCTCGCCGATCACGGCCCGGTCCACGTGCTGGTCAACAACACCGGGGGGCCGCCGTCGGGCCCCATCCTCGACGCCACCGAGGACGACTTCCTCGCCGCGCTGGGGCGCCACCTGCTCGCGTCCCATCAGCTGGTGCGCGCCGTGGTGCCGGGCATGGTCGAGGCGGGCTATGGCCGCATCGTCAACGTCATCTCCCTGAGCGTGCGCGAGCCCATCGTCGGCCTGGGCGTGTCCAACACGGTGCGCGGCGCCATGGCGTCGTGGGCCAAGACCCTGTCCAAGGAGCTGCCGCCGCAGATCACGGTCAACAACGTGCTGCCGGGGTACACCGACACCGAGCGGCTGCAGTCGCTGCAGGGCGCCCTCGCCCAGCAGCGCGGCGTCTCCCCCGAGCAGGTCGCGCAGACCTGGCTCGCGGCCGTGCCCGAAGGCCGCCTCGGGCGTCCGGAGGAGCTCGGCGCGGTCGTGGCGTTCCTCGCCTCGCCGGCCGCCTCATACGTCCGCGGCGTGAGCATTCCCGTGGATGGCGGGCGCCTCGGGGGGATCTAGGGGTCAAGTCTGGTCTTGCATCATTTGCCGGCGCTTTGCGCCGGGGAATG
>CAZLEO010000438.1:0-5612 GCA_964558555.1 uncultured Rickettsiales bacterium
CCCCGCCCCCCCGCGCCCCCCCCGCCGGCCCCCCCCCCGCCCCCCCCCCCCGGGGTACGCTGCCCCAGCGACGGGCGAATGTGACACGAAATTAGAACGAACGCCTCAGAATCAACCAGGCCATCCCCACCAGCAACCACGCCAATCCCGACCTCTTGGTTTCCCCCGCCACCCCACACTCACACCCGTCATCATCCCCCGCCCCCGAATCATCATCCCCCACGTCGTCGTCATCATCGTCGTCATCCATCCCCGCGATCTCGTCGATCCAGATGGGACTCGTCCAGATGTACTCCGTGGTCTCCTCCCCGCCGTCCTCGCACTCCACCCCCAGACCATCCCAGTACGCCTCGCCGTCAATCTCCACCAGCGCGTACACCACACGACCCACCCCCAGATCCGCGCTCCCCAGGTACACCCCCGGCTCGTCCTCCAGCATCGGTGTCCACGCCGCATCCGGCTGCACCAACGTGACACCGACGATCGACGCGACGTCGGCCGCTGGGACGCTGACGTAGAACTCCACGGGATCCGAATTCGTGTCGTCGTACTCACCACCCATCGCCACGGTTTCACCGCCCACGCGCGCCTCGAAATGCACCGGAATTCGCGGCCCTGACGTCGCCAGCGTCCGGCGATCCCGCATCGCCTCCAGGATCGCCGCTCGGTCCAGCAGGTCCCCTTCGGGTATCGCGACGACGGACAATCCACCTCCGTAGTTCACCGCGTTGTTCCCGAACCGGGGGTCAAGATCACAGATCGATCCCGGCCGCGTATCGTGTGAGTCCGTCCCGCCCACGATCCCCAGTCGCAGGTCGTGGCCTTCCAGCGCCAGCGCATGATCCACCGTCGAGTCCGGTTGCTCAGCCTCGGGATCCACCGGATCGAAGCTCCCCGCATACGACGGCCACTGGGAGTTGCCGTGCTCCGAGTAGTTCTCGACGACCGGGTTGAACCGGGAATCCACGCACGTCCAGTCCGTCGCGGCCGGAGGCTGGATGGCGGGATGGTGAGGTATCAGTAAAAGATCGCCACGCGTCTCCTGCAGCTGCTCGAGGTGGTCGAAGACGTCGCCACAGTCGTGGGTGGTGAACGGCGGTGACGAGTCCTCGCCCCGGATCTCCTCCAGCCCGATCCCGTCGAGCTGATCGTCGCTGCCGAACAGATACAGGTTGCGGTGGTCCCGAATGGACCCATCCCCATGCCACAGCCACAGCTCCACGCCTGGCACGGTGACGAACCCCCCCTCGGGATCGTTGGCCGCCTGGACCTCGGCGAGCTGGTCCTCCCACACCCACGGCTCCACGACGGCGTGCATGCCGTTGCCGTGCTCGGTGACGGCGAGGAAGTCGAGACCGAACACATCCCGCGCGTCCTGTAGCACGGTACTCGCGTCCCCGCAGTCGTAGTCGCCCGGGCAACCGTTGAGGTCGCCGGAGTAACCGTCGCCGGAGTGGCCGGTGTGGGTGTGCAGATCGCCGAAGTAGTAGTCGAAACCGGCGTGGTTGATCGGATCAGCCGAGCAGGGGAGGGCGGTCGCCACGATCAGACCGACGACCAGGGCGCCCGTCGTCGCGCGAGACCGGGACATTCAGAGCCTCCTGCGCAGCGCCAGCAACCCCAGCACGGCGAGGACCGCGACGGACGGCCTCGCCTCTGCGCCGTCCGCGTCGCACGAGCAGTCGTCGTCCCCCACGACGTCGTCGTCGGCCGAGTCGTCGGCCGCCGCGGGGGGGCTGTCGTCGTCGTCATCGTCGTCGTCCGCGGGCGCGGAGTCGTCGTCGTCGTCGGTCTGCGAGGAGTCGTCGTCGTCGTCGTCCGCCGGGCTGCACAGGCCCGCGGGATCGTCGATGCCTGCGTTGCAGTCCGGGTACAGGTAGACGGGGCTTGTCCACGCCTGCCCGTCTCCCTCCTGGTCCACGTGCCAGTAGAACAGGGCCGGACCGTCGAGCTCGTAGTCGTCGTCCCCCGGGGCGAAGCTCAGCACCGTGTCCTGCAGGCCGGTGAGGTCCTCCTCCAGGACGGCCTCCACCTGCTTGCCGTCGAGGTAGATGCGGTACAGCGTGGCCGAGACCAGGTCCTCCGTGCCGTGGATCTCGATGCCGAAGGTGGGCTCGAAGCCCACGAGGATCTCGCCCATCCGTGAGCGGTACCCCTCCTCCTCGGTCCACGACACGGCGATCATCCGCTCGACGACCGTGGCGTAGGTGGCGCGGCCGGAGACGGCCTCGTAGATGGCGTCGCGCGTCAGCTCGTCGGCCAGCGCCGCGACGAGGCCGCCCTTCTCGTTCTTCGCCGCCAGCGGGTTGCCCATGAAGCCGTCGTGGTTGTCCGACGAGGCGATGAACCCCATGACGTTGCCGGCGATGAGGCCGTCGGGCACGGACCGCAGCCCATCGGGCTCCATGGACTCGCCCCACTCGCTGAAGACCTCGGCGGTGGGGCGGGCCTCGTCGTCCTGGGCGGACCAGCCGAAGCCGGTGTACTTGGAGGCGTGGGGGACGGACATGACGCGCAGGCCGGGGTTCTCGGAGACCATGTCGTCCATGAACTCCCACAGCCCGTTGGCCCCGTCGAGGCCGCTGAGGAAGGGCGACTCGGTGACGTCGCCGAAGCAGCCGTCGAAGTAGACGTTGTGATGGCCGCTGCCGCCTGGTCCCATCCACTCGAAGGCCAACAACGGCACAAAACCGTCGCTCTCGTAGATGGAGCAGGCCGCTTGCAGATCCAGCCACATCTCCTCGCCGTACACCTCCAGCGGCGGCAGCTTCATGGACTCGCCGGCGAAGTCCAGGGCAGCCACGTCCCGCGCGTACTCCAGGTTCTCGTCCACCAGGTCGCCGAACCCGTCGTAGAACGCGCTGCCGTGGTGGCTGTGGATGTCACCCCAGTAGACGCGCGTGTCCGGCGGATCCGTGCTGACGACGCAGGGATTGGAGACCGCGGAGATGCCCCCGGTGCCCTGGACGGTGATCCGCAGGACGCCGTCGGTCGAGGGGGTGGCCTCGAGGTGCGCGAAGGAGGGCGACTCCAGGGCGAAGTCCGCGGCCGGCGGCAGATCGGTCACCGCGAGGCTCGGCTGCAGGACCGCGGTGTTGGACACACCCTCGACGGCGTTGCCGAACTCGTCCAGCAGCGCCACGGTGACGGGGATGGTCTCGCCCACCTGGGCGAAGGACGGCAGGTAGACCCGCGTGGTGTGCACGTCCTGGCTGCCGTACACACGCATGACCGTCGGGTCCTCGTCCAGCATGGCCCAGGTGGTGGCGTCGTCAGGACGGCTCGCCGCCCGCCACTCGATGTGCTCGTAGGCCTTGTACGGTCCGCGGCTCGAGCACAGCGCGTTGGCCGGTCCCAGCGGGGTCTCCTCGGCCGTACCCAGGTACAGGGTGATCACGCTGCCCGCGGGCAGGGGCCCGTCCACGGTGATCGCGGTGTACATCTCCTGGTGCATGTCCTCGGTGTGCTCCGGGCGATCCACGGCCGCCTCCACGCCGGGCACGTCGGTCTCGGCCCACGCCAGCCCCTGGTAGCGCATGGAGTTGGCGCCCTCGAGGTACTGGTCGTTGCAGTCGGCCGGGTCCAGGGTCCAGTCCATGTACTTGATGATGGACACGCCCTTGAGGACGGGATCGATGAGCAGCAGGCCGCCGCCGGCCTCGAGGCCCGAGGCGCCCACGGTGAAGTCGAACTGGTAGGTCTCCTGGGCGTCCACGGTGAACGGCGTGGTCCCGCCCAGCGTCACGTTACCCTCGCCGCCGGCGGGATCGATGGGCGGCAGGGTGACCGGGGCCAGGCGCGTGCTCAGTCCGGTCGGAGGGGAGTCGAGGTTCGCCTGGCAGGCGGACAGAAGGATGGGCAGGAGGAGGGTCAGGAGAACGCATGTACGCATGGTTCTCCTTTTAGCGCCTAAGGCGCGGACCGGCCAGCCCGAGTTACTCCTCGGCCTCCTTCTCCTCGGCCATCTGCATGGTGCCGCCCCAGCGGGCGAGGAGCCAGCACACGGTGATCAGACCCAGGAAGCCGACCACGCTGACGATCTGGCCCCCGAACCCGGTGTAGTAGTGGTGGAAGGTCTCTGCGAAGCCGCCCTGGCCCGCCTCGACCGCCTTCTCGGACCACGTGTGCAGGTTGATGTACTGCATGGGTGAGCCGATCTGCGGCAGCAGCAGGATGGCGCCCACGGTGCCGACGATGGCGGCGCCGGCCATGAGGCCGGACGCGATGAGCGTGCCCTGCTCCTGGCGGGCGGCCTTCTCCTCGGCGCTGGAGCCGGACCTGCCGACGAAGTGACCGGCGGCGGCGCCGGCGAACACGGCCATGTTGATCTCGATGGGCAGGTACATGCCCAGGCCGAAGGCGAGCGCAGGCACGGAGGCCATCTCCAGCAGGACGGCGACGACGCCGCCGAGGGCGAACAGCAGGATCGCCTGCTGCTCGCCGCCCATCACGCCGGACACGATGGTGCCCATCACGTGGCCCTGGGGAGCGGGCAGGTTCGGGTTGGGGATCAGGGCTCCGGCCTTGTCCTCGACCATGAAGCCGTAGGAGGTGGCCAGCACCCAGATGACCGCGCCGACGCTCAGGGACGCCACGAAGATGCCCAGGTACTTCCACCGCTGCTGCTGGTTGGGGCTCGAGCCCAGCCAGTAGCCGATCTTGAGGTCGGACACGAACGCGCCCGACGTGGACAGGGCCGTGCAGACCGCGCAGCCGACGATCAACGCGACGGTCATGCCCACGGCGTCGCCGCGCAGGCCGGTGGCCACCAGGGCCAGGCAGGCGATGATCAGGGTGATCATGGTCATGCCGGACACGGGGTTGACGCCGACGATGGCGATGGCGCGCGCAGCCACCGGGGTGAACAAGAAGGCCAGGATGTAGGTGATGATGGTGCCGACGACGGCCGTGACGATGCTGCCGCTGATGAAGCCGAACAGGCCGATCATGCCGAGCACGCAGCCGACCTGGATCAGCAGGGTGTTGCGCGGGGTCATGTCCGTGTCGTTGCGCGCGGTCTTGACCGCGTCCTTGCCGCCGGTGAGCCCCTTGAAGGCCAGGGACAGCGACGACAGGATGATCTTGCCCATCTTGATGATGCCGATGAAGCCGGCGACCGCGATGCAGCCGATGCCGATGGGGCGGATGTACGTGCCCCAGACCTCGGCGGCCTCCATGTTGCGCATCAGGATGTCCACCATGGGCGGCGTCAGCGGCTGCTCCAGTCCCGAGCCGGCGAAGAAGAGCAGCGGCACCATGACCAGCGTGGAGAGGATCGAGCCGGCGGCGATGATCCCGGCGTACTTGGGGCCGATGATGTACCCCAGGCCGAAGTACACGGCCGTGGCGTTGAGGCGCAGCTCGAAGCGGGCCTCGGAGAGCCGCTCACCCACACCGCCCAGCAGGATCTTGGTGTTGAGCTTGTGGTTCCACAGGTGCAGGAACTCCACGATCAGGTCGAACAGGAAGCCCACGCCGAAGGCGGCCAGCAGCACCTTGCCGGACGCGCCCTTGGCCTTCTCGCCCGCGGCCAGGACGTTGGTGATCGCCGTGGCCTCGGGGAACGGCAGCTGGCCGTGCAGGTCCTTGCAGAAGTAGCGCCGCAGCGGGAT
>CAZLEO010000439.1:0-1552 GCA_964558555.1 uncultured Rickettsiales bacterium
CCAGCAGCTCGCCCACCGCGCGGACGCGGCGGTTGCCCAGGTGGTCGATGTCGTCCACCGTGCCGCGGCCGTTGCGAAGCTCGATCAGGTAGCGCACGGTGCGCATGATGTCTTCGCGCGTCAGCGTGGTCTGCTCCTTGGGCACGTCCACGGCGAGCTTGTGGTTCATCTTCAACCGGCCGACGCGACCGAGGTCGTAGCGCTCGGAGTTGAAGAAGAGGTTCTCGAAGAACGCCAGCGCCGTCTCGTAGGTGGGCGGGTCGCCCGGCCGGAGGCGGCGGTAGATCTCGATGATGGCGTCCTCGGAGTTGCCCACCTTGTCGATGAGCAGCGTGTCGCGCAGGAACGAGCCCACGTTCACCCGGTCGATGAACAGCGTGGTGACCTCGGTGATGCCGCGGTCGCGGATCTGCTGCAGCGTCTCCTCGGTGATCTCCTCGTTGCACTCGGCGACCACCTCGCCGGTGTTCATGTCCACCACGTCGTGGGCGACGACCATGCCGACCACGTCCTCCTCCTTCAGCGGGAGGAACTCGACGCCGGCCTTGGCAATGCGCCGGATGTGCCCGGACCCGAGCTTCTTGCCTTCCTTGATCATCACTTCCCCGGTCTCGGGGTGCGTGATGTCCATGGAGGTCAGGGTCCCCTTGTGCAGCTCGGGGAGGAAGCCCTTGCGCAGGGAGTTCTCCTCCACGATCAGGGTCTCGTGATCGTAGAAGTAGTCCAGCAGCTGCTCCTCGTCGTAGCCCAGGGCCCGCAGCAGCACCGTGGCCGGCAGCTTCCGGCGGCGGTCGATGCGCACGTGCAGGATGTCCTTGGCGTCGAACTCGAAGTCGAGCCACGATCCCCGGTTGGGGATGACCCGGGCGCTGAAGATGACCTTGCCCGAGTAGCTGGTCTTGCCCTTGTCCTGGTCGAAGAAGATCCCGGGCGAACGATGGAGCTGGCTCACGACCACGCGCTCGGTACCGTTGATGATGAAGGTACCGTTCTCGTTCATGATCGGGAGGTCACCGAAGTAGACCTCCTGCTCCTTGATGTCGCGGATGTTCTGACTCTCCGCGTCTTCGTCCACGTCCCAGACAACCAGACGGACCGTCACCTTCAGCGGTGCGGCATAGGTCATGCCCCGCTCGCGGCACTCGTCCACCTCGTACTTCGGCTTGTCGAAGCCGTAGCTGACGAACTGAAGCGACGCGGTCTGGTTGAAGTCCTGGATCGGGAACACGGAGTTGAACACGGCCTGGAGGCCGACGCTCCGCCGCTCTTCGGGGGCCGCCTGCGTCTGCAGGAACGCCTCGTACGAGCGCTTCTGGATCTCGATCAGATTCTGAATCTCGAGGACTTGGGGGATCTTGGCGTAGGAGTATCGAAAGCGGGCATTGTTGGCGATCAGGGAACCCATGCACTCTCCTTCGGCGCCCTTTGAGGGCGTCGGCCCGAGATCTACGAAGCGGACGAGCCCATTGCGGTCTCGCCCGTTCCCACAAACCGAAAAGCTATGGCGGGGGGGGGGGCCCCCCCCCCGGCCGCGCCCCCCGCCCGCGGAATA
>CAZLEO010000439.1:1562-5611 GCA_964558555.1 uncultured Rickettsiales bacterium
GGGGCAGGACCCGGGCCCGGGTCCTGCCCCGCCGGCAGTCATTACTTGACCTCTGCGGTCGCTCCGGCGTCCGACAGCTTGGTCTTGGCGGCCTCGGCCTCTTCCTTGGTCACGGCCTCCATGACCTTGGTCGGGGCGGCTTCCGCCAGCGTCTTGGCCTCCTTGAGACCGAGGGTCTTGTCGATCTCGCGCAGGGCCTTGATGACCTGGATCTTCTTCTCACCCACCGCCTGGAGCTCCACGTCGAACTCGGTCTGCTCCTCGGCCTCTTCGGCCGGGGCAGCGGCGGCGCCGGGCACCGCGGCGACGGCCATGGGCGCGGCAGCGCTCACACCGAGCTCGTCCTCGAGCTCCTTGATGAGATCGGAGAGCTCCATCACGGACAGGTTCTTGATGTATTCGACGACGTCAGCACGCTCGATAGCCATTTTTAACAACCTCCTTCAAGGGTCGAAGCTATGGTCTTTGCGTGAACCGCTCTCGCGGTTCGCCAGGGGACCATCCCCCGGCGTCAATTCCTCGGACGGTCGCGGTCAGGCCGCGGCCTCCTCTTGCTTTTCCTTGTACGCGTTGAGCACGTTGAGCAGGCCGCGCGGCACGTTGGCCAGCAGGCTGACCATCTGGGTCGCGGGCTGCTGCAACAGGCCCAGCAGCATCGCCTGCAGCTGCTCCTTGCTCGGCATGTCGCTGAGCTGCTTGATCTGCGCGGGGGTCAGCACCTTGCCGTCGAAGAAGCCGGCCTTGAGCTCGAACCCCTTCTTGTTGGCCTTGGCGAAGTCGGTCAGCGCCTTGGCCGGCGCGACCGGATCCTCGTACCCGAAGTAGACGCTGGTCGGGCCGTAGAAGTGCTCGGCGAGCTCTGCCTTGTCCGTGTCCGCCAGCAGGCGGCGGCACAGGCTGTTCTTGACGACGCGGTACTCGCCGTCGGGCAGCTTGCGCAGCTGGGACCGCAGGGTGTTGGCGTCCTCCACGGTCAGGCCGCGGAAGTCGGCCAGCAAGGCCACCACGGCGCGCGAGAACTTGTCGCTGTAGTCGGCGATGAACTGTTCTTTGTCGCTTCTCTTCATGGTCCTGCCCTCCTAGCGCAGCAGCCGTGCGGCGTCCGCCACGTCGACCTTGATGCCCGGTCCCATGGTGGAGCTGATGGTGATGTTGCGCACATAGGTGCCCTTGGCCGACGACGGCTTGAGCCGCTGCAGCTTGTCGATGAGGGTCAGCAGGTTCTCCTGGATCTTCTCGGCGGTGAACGAGGTCTTGCCGACGACGGCGTGGATGTTGCCTTCCTTGTCGACCTTGAACTCGATCTTTCCGGCCTTGAGCTCGCTGATGACCGAGGCCACGTCGAAGGTGACCGTGCCGGTCTTGGGCGAGGGCATGAGGCCGCGGGGGCCGAGGATCTTACCGATCTTGCCCAGGTGCTTCATCATGTCGGGGGTGGCGACGACCTTGTCGAACTCCATCCACCCTTCCTTGATCTTGGCGACGATGTCCTCACCGCCGACGACGTCGGCGCCGGCCTGCTCCGCCTCGGTGACCTTCTCACCGGAGGCGACGCACAGCACGCGGACGCTCTTGCCAGTGCCATGGGGCAGGTTGACGGCGCCGCGGACCATCTGGTCGGCGTACTTGGGCTGCACGCCCAACCGCACCGCCACGTCCACGGTCTCGTCGAACTTGACCTTGGAATGCTCCTTGACGAGGCCGCAGGCCTCCTCCACGGAGTGGGCCTCGAGCCGTGGTACGGCCTTCCACGAGGCCCGGATTCGTTTTCCGGATCTGGCCATGGATGTCTCCTCGCGGTTCCAGCGGCCGCCTCACGGACGGCCTCCCGCAATGGTTGTACTACCCGTTCGTCGAGTCTCAGTCCGCCACGTTGACGCCCATGGATCGGGCGGTGCCCGCGACGATCTTCATCGCCGCTTCCACGTCGTCGCAGTTGAGATCGGGGAGCTTGGTCTCGGCGATCTGCCGCAGCTGCTCCTGGTCGATCTTGCCCACCTTCTCCACGTTGGGGACGCCGCTCCCCTTGGCGATCCCCGCGGCGCGGCGGATGAGCACCGAGGCGGGGGGAGTCTTGGTGATGAAGCTGAACGAGCGGTCCGCGTAGACGGTGATGACCACCGGCGTGATCAGACCGGGCTCGAGCTTCGAGGTGGAGGCGTTGAACGCCTTGCAGAACTGCGGGATGTTGACCCCGTGCTGTCCCAGGGCAGGTCCCACCGGCGGCGAGGGATTCGCCTGCCCGGCCGGGATCTGAAGCTTGATGTAGCCGGATACTTTCTTCGGCATCGTTCCGTTCCGTCCTGTGTCCGCGCTCCGCGCGGTTTATCTGTCAGGTCTTCTCCACCTGCGTGAAGTCCAGCTCCACCGGCGTGGACCGACCGAAGATGGACACGAGCACCCGCAGCTTGCCCTTGTCGGGCTTGACCTCGTCCACGCTGCCATTGAACCCGGCGAAGGGGCCGTCCACGACCCGGACCTGCTCTCCCTTGTCGAATTCGAGCAGCGGCTTGGGGGCCTCGCCCCCCTCTTCCACCTGGCTGGTGATGCGCGCCACCTCTTCTTCGGGGATCTGCGGCGGGTGGTCCTTACCCCCGCCGACGAAGCCGGTCACCTTCGGCGTGTTCTTGACGATGTGATAGGTCTCGTTGGTGTACTCCATCTGCACCAGCATGTAGCCGGGGAAGAACTTGCGCGTCGTGGTCCGCTTCTTGCCGTCGCGGACCTCGATCACCTGCTCCTGGGGTACCAGGATCTCGCCGAAGAACTCACCCTTGTCGAGGGACTTGATGCGTTCCTCGAGAGCGAGCTTGGCCTTGTTCTCGTAACCCGAGTAGGTGTGCACTACGTACCAGGCCAGCGCCATCGCACTACCCTCCGGACAAGCCGCGGGGCCCGCCTAGTTCACCGAGCTAGAAAGGATCAGATTGGACAGCTTGGCCCAGACCAGGTCGAACCCGCCCAGGATGCTCGCGATCACGAAAACGAACACGATCACGACGATCGTGGAGTCGCGCGTCTCCTGCCGCGAAGGCCAGACCACCTTGCTGATCTCCTCCACCACCTCCACGAGGAACTGGTGGACCTTGGGATAGCGCCAGAGGCTGATGGCGGCGCCCACCACGATCACCAGGGCGGACAGGTCCGCGATGGTGAAGGGGCCCACCGCCCAGTTGGTCAACCGAACGATGTCGATGAACCAGGCCGTGAACTGGCGCAGCACGATGAACACGGCCACTGAGGCCGCGACGAAGCTGAATCCCAGGATGCGACGATTCGACATCGTTTCCGCCTAGCGCGTCTTAGCAACCAACGCCGAACCGGACCGGACCTGGCAGGGGCAGGAGGACTCGAACCCCCAACCTACGGATTTGGAATCCGTTGCGCTACCACTTGCGCCATACCCCCGCAACAGGCCAGGTCCCGGTAGCGGAGCGGCCGGAGCCGCTCCTACTTCGGTCCCGCTGTACGCGGAGCCGACGCTACTCGATGATGTCCGCGACGACGCCAGCACCCACGGTCCGGCCACCCTCACGGATGGCGAAGCGGAGCTCCTTTTCCATCGCGATGGGGGTGATCAGAGCACCGGTGATGGTGACGCGGTCACCAGGCATGACCATCTCGGTACCCTCTCCGAGGGTCACGACGCCGGTCACGTCCGTCGTCCGGAAGTAGAACTGAGGCCTGTACCCGTTGAAGAAGGGGGTGTGACGCCCGCCCTCTTCCTTGTTCAGGATGTAGACCTCGGCCTTGAAGTTCAGGTGCGGCTCGATGCTCTTGGGCTTGGCCAGCACCTGACCGCGCACGACCTCGTCGCGCTTGATGCCGCGCAGCAGACAACCCACGTTGTCGCCAGCCTCGCCGTAGTCGAGGATCTTGCGGAACATCTCGACGCCGGTCACGACCGTCTTGGTGGTGTCCTTGACACCGACGATCTCGACCTCTTCGCCGGTCCGGATCTGACCGCGCTCGATGCGGCCGGTGGCCACGGTGCCGCGACCGGAGATGGAGAACACGTCCTCCACCGGCATCAGGAACGGCTTGTCGAT
>CAZLEO010000440.1:0-1725 GCA_964558555.1 uncultured Rickettsiales bacterium
TCGAGCACCTCCACGAGACCGGAAAACTGGTGCTGGAGGGGGTCGATTCAGGAAAACAGCGTGACCTTTTCCAGTGAAATCGAGGAGTTGATAATGCCAGGTACTGTGCGTGACGGTTCTACGAGAGATCCGAGTTGAAGGTCTGCAGGACCGACACGATGCCGGGCTTGAGGTCGTCCTGGCCGAGGGCCTCGCGGAAGAAGTCGGTGAGGACCTTGGCGGCCAGGCGGCACAGCTGGCCGAGCAGGGCGGGATCGTGGCGGAAGAAGGGGCGGATGCGCTTGGGGATGGTGAACACCCACTGCCGATGCGGAACGTCCGCGAGCACGTCGTCCAAACACCGTTGCTCGATGTGGCGGCTGCTCTTGGAATCGGCCTGACCCAGCAGGCTGTGGCCGATCGTCTCGGCGTGCGTCAGGGCACCATCTCCAAGTCCGAGAGCAAAGGGGACGTCGAGCTCGGCCCCACCCTCCTCCGCGCACTCGCCGCTGCACTCGCAAGGGAGTCCCGCACCGCATGACGGAGGTGGAATGTTCCTTGGAATACCGGAGAATATTCCGTGCTGGCAGTCCTCGCCGCAGCCCGGAATTTCGTTTCTCGATTCGTCCGAGGGCTCGTGGCCCCTATTATTTCAACTGAGCCGGATCCCGGCGAATGAAGGTGATTTCAACCTCGTAAGGGGTGGGTGTCGGTTCGTGCGAGCGCGCGCAGCGCATTTAGGGTACGTGCGAGCGCGCTGCGCGTGTTCTCCATGGCAGTGGAGGAGGCCGCCCCGTTAGCGCGTGCAGGGGGGAACCCACTCGCTCCCTGGATCACACGCATCACGGTACAGCTCGTTCAGCCGGGCCGCCTCGGGCAGCCACAGCTCGTTGTAGATGGCGCGGGACGTGAAGTCGCCGACGTCGACGAAGAAGTCGGGGGTGACGATGCGGGTGGGATCGTCCAGCGCGTACTCGTGGTGCCATTCCGGGAAGGCCAGGTGCGCGGCCTCGTGGCTCAGGACCTCGGCCGGGAACGTGGAGGCGAAGTGGAGCTCGCGGACTTCGGCCATCAGCTCAAACAGCGAGGTGCTGCCTTGCCCGAACTCGTTCAGAATCTCCGCGTCGGTCAGCTCGGCGACGTCGCGCGATGCCTCCCAGCGCAGCTGCGCCCGCTCCCAGTCGTCGTGCTCGGGGTTCACGTAGATCACTCCGGCCGTTTTCTCTGAGAGTCCGGCGACGAATCCGTGCGCCTCGGCGAGATCCCGAGGCGGCGTCCCACAGCGAATACGGCCCTCGTCGTGGGCGTCGAGGAGCTCCGTCGCGATCGCGTCCAGGGATGGACCGTCGATGCCCCAACGGTGCTCGAGCGCTTCGGTGACCCCGCCGCTCACGCTCGTCGCCCGCTCGACCCCGTGGTCGATCAGCCCGAGCTCGTCCTCGGTGCACTCTCGTTCGTCCCACGAGGCGCTGCACGACAGCAGGCTCAGGGCGAGCAGGCAGGCTGTCCCGCGCGCCCTCACCACGGTGTCCCGTCCCGGACTATGCCCGAAGCCGACCCGGGTACCCCGACCTGGTCGTACTGGTTTCTCCCCCAGCAGGTCATCTCCCCGGTCTCAAGGATCCCGCAGACATGCATGAACCCGGGCGCGATCTCGGACATGGGTTCGTCCGGCGGATCGCCGCCCCCGCCCCCGGCGCCGAAGCAACATCCGCCCCCAATGGGAACCACTGCCCACCCCCCCCC
>CAZLEO010000440.1:1735-5605 GCA_964558555.1 uncultured Rickettsiales bacterium
GCCCGCACACTTGCCGGCCCGGGGGCGGGTGGGCGGTGGGGGGTGGGGGGGGGGGCGCGGGGCCCCCGCCGGCGGCGCCGAAGCAAGTGGCGGCCCCATTGGGATCCAGGGCGCACACCCCCCAGTTCGCGGCAGCCACCTTCGCGAAGGGCCCTGTCTCCTCGACGACCTTCTCCCCGTAGCCATGGTTCCAGCAATGGAGCTCTCCGCCGTCGTGCAGGACGCACAGGTGGTTGGAGCCGACCGCAAGACGATCGACCGGCACGCCCGCGAGCTCGCCCGGGAAGTCGCCGTCGCCCCAGCACTCCACGGTCCGGTCGGCCCTCGTCCCGCACGAGAACGAACCACCGACGTCGATGCCCGCGAACGCCCCCTCCGGAGGGCACCTGGGATCGCTCTCCAGCTCACCGCACTCCTGGATGAGCGAGTAGCCCCAGCACTCCACCTCGCCCCCGCCCGTCAGCCCGCAGGTGTGCTTGCTCCCCGTCGCGACCTGCACGAACGCCGTCGGTGGCGGAGTGCACTGGCCGTAGTCGTAGCCGTCGCAGCCCCAGCAAGCCACCGCCCCGTCCTCCCGCAGGGCGCAGCCGTGGTCCTCGGCTGTCATCTCGACGAACTCCCCCAGCGGCGGCTTGCATGGCCCTGCCTCCTCCCGGTAGTCCTCGCCCGAGCAACCCCAGCACCAGAGCCGACCCTCGTCGGTCAGGCCGCAGCTGTAGGTGTGGCCCGCGGCGACCTGGGACCAGGTGGTCTCCGCAGGGCGTTCGAGGGGAGCCGTGTCCGGACAGGCACCGAGCGCGGTGGCGACGAGCGCCGCGGCCACGAGCGACGCGCACCTGGCATGGGGACTGCCCGGTGGCGCGGGGGCTCGCGACGATCGGCCGTGGTTCGAGAGCGTGAGGATGGCGTCACCTACTCGTAGCCGATCTCGGAGAAGTGGGGTGGGAAGCACGCTGCATCGCTGTGATCGTAGCAGCTCCAGCAGTCGATGGTGCCATCGACGGCGATCGCGCACTTGGGTTGTCTGCCGCAATCAACCCACGAGTAGTCGCCCTCTGGCCGCGGAAACGGGTCGACGTTCTCGGACCCCCAACACGACAGGGTCTCTTCCTCGGTGATGCCGCAGCTGAGAAGACGATTCGCGCTGATCTGGGTGAATTTCGAGTCCGGTGGATCGCACTGGCCGCGATCGTGTTCTCCTGCGGCACAATCCGGGTCGTCACTGATACACCCCCAGCACTCGACCGTGCCGTCCATACGGAGCCCGCAGCTGTGGTAAGATCCCGTGGTAACCTGGACGAACTGCCCATCCGGCGCCTCGTACTTCCCGCAGCTCCCTGAACCGCCCCAGCAGACGATCTCCCCTGCCGAGTCTACCGCGCAGTTGCCGCCCCAGTTCGCATGGATGAAGACGAACTCACCGGCCGGGGCGTCCGTCTCTCCGAAGTCGTTCCCACCCCAGCAGTGGATTTCACCCGACACGTCGAGAGCGCAGGCGTGCTCGTTCTCCACCGAAACCTGCGCGAAGGTGCCAAGCGGAACGTCGAGCTTTCCGTCGGCGGAGGGCCCCCAGCACTGCAGCGATCCGTCCGTGCGTATTCCGCACGAGAGGTCTCCACCGGCGCTCACCTGCGCAAACGTGCCTCCGGGAACGGTGCACTCTCCGTGTAGGTCATCCCCCCAGCACACGACACTGCCGACGTCTAGCAGGCCGAGGACGTGGTGATCGCCAGCGTCCACTTGGGTCCAGTAGCGGGGAGCCGGTTCGCCGCACCCGCTGGCGACCACAGCAGTCGCGAGCAGGCCTGGGAGAATCAGCCGTTTCCCTGTGAGAGTCAGCCCATTCGGTCCGGGCCGCTCCATCTGGGCAATAGCGGTCGCCGGACCTTCGTCCAAGGACTCCTCCTCGAGGTGGCCCCTACTCCACCGTCCAGTTGAACGGCTTGCCCTCGAACGGCAGGGCCACGCCCTTGCGCACTACGTCCCCGAATCGTACCTCGAACCGGGGCGTGCCGCGCACCAGGATCACGATCAGGTCGTCCTCCAAAGTGGGCACGTCGAACACCAGCTTGAGGCGGTTGCCACCGGAGACCTCTTGATAGCTCGTCAGGTCGAGCTTGTACGTGCCCTCGTCCCACGGCAGCAGCGGATCGCCGCAGAAGGTGAAGGCGTCGAGCGACGGACTCCACGGTGGGATCCCGGCGACGAGCTGGATGTCGCCCGAGGAGTCGGTGTGCAGCCAGCCGTCCATCCACCCCTCGGCGGTCAGCACGGGGTTCGCGCAGTACGGCGTGTCGATCTGGATCTCGGAGCCCGCGACGAAGTGCAGCGGCAGGAAGTACTCGTGGGCCAGCACCAGACCGTTGCCGCCCGATCCGCCCAGCAGCAACGCCGTGGGTACGAGCGCCAGACCGAACAGCGCAACGAGGGCTTTGCGGCGCAGGTTGACAGATCTCGAACTACTGGTTTTCTCTTCGGAAGAGTTCATGATCCCTCCGGGCAGCAGTCCTGTTCGAACTGGAAGTGATTGACCTGCACCAGCTCCATTTGGTCCAAGACGCTTTCGTCAGTCAGCACACCTCGGGTCACGTACTCGAAATCGAGGGCACTCCCCCCGACGCCGCCGTCCCAGTCGACCCCCTTGAACGAGTCGTTGGAATCGAACGGATGGTACTCGGTGCCCAGGAAGGTCCGGGACGGCACCGACAGGTGTTGCAGCTTCGATCCCTGGAGCGCGAGCCCCACGGTGAGTTCGTCCGTGTCGCAGTCCAGCTGCTGGAGCGTGCCCATGGCCAGGCTGTCGTCGAGGTACTCGGCGCTGATGTTCAGGAAACTCAGGGCGCCACCGTCTACCTGGATCGTCCCCAACTCGCTGTTCAGCACGATCTGGTCACCCTCGTCGCTCAGGTGGGCCTTGAAGATCCCCAGCGGGAAGAACCCGAACTTGCACGTCTCCGTGGCGTGGCCGGTGTACAACGGGCCGACCGCGCAGTATCCCGAGATGTCGTCGGCGACGACGGGGATCTCGAGGCCCTCCGATTGATCCAGCACCGTCCCCCCGTTGTTCCACGACCAGATCGGCGCACAGGCGTCGGGGCCGTGTTCGACCATCTGAGACAGGTACCCCATGAAGGTGGGGCTGCCGTGGTACGACATCCACAGGAACACCTGCTGCTCCGGCTCGTTCACGCCCCCCACGTAGAGGATCGGCCGCACGCCGTCGTGCCCGCCGTTGAGATAGGCGATCTGCGGGTCGTCGGCGCCGGCGTGGTGATGCGCGTAGGTCTTGGGATACGGGTTGGGGAACTCCGGATCGGTCTCATCGGCCAGCCACTGCATCTGCTTGTGGTGCAGCCAGTAGGTCTCGCCGGTCCCATCCCCGTCGAAGTCGCAGACGATGTCGTTGAGGTCGTCGCCGTGCTCCGGGTCTCCCTCGGGAATCTCCTCGAAGGCTCCCACGACATCCGACGCCCGGAAGAACGACCCCGTCAGGTGGCACCAGCCCTCGGTCATCGCCACGGGCTCGGCGATGGTGTCGTCGTCGTCTCCGGCACCGAAGGGGTCGTTGTCAGGACACCCAATGAGGAATAACAGGACCGCGGCCACCCCGATCCCCGGTCCGATTCTCGTCGTCACAGTCGTCTTCATCGACACACTCCTCCCCGGACAGTCTTCACCGTCCATCCACGGGTTGTCCCTTCGGGAGGAGAACTGGCTCCCCCCCCCCTTCGCACGAATACGCTATCGTCGAAACTCAGAGCGGGTCAAGGGTTTCTTGGAGCCCGTATCAGGCCAGAAAGAGGGGTGTCTCGGGCGGGGCCGCGGGGCTGCCTGGGCCCCGGGCCCCGCAGGGCATGGCCAGGAACAACG
>CAZLEO010000441.1:0-5577 GCA_964558555.1 uncultured Rickettsiales bacterium
CTGCTACCTGTCGGTGACGCCGAAGGACGTCCCCGAGATCGTCGAGCAGACCCTCGGCAAGCAGGAGCTCGTCGAGCGGCTGCTGTACGAGGACCCGGAGACGGGGGAGCGGGTCGTCCGCGAGTCGGACATCCCCTTCTACAAGCACCAGCACCGGCTGATCTTCGGCCCCAACCGGAAGATCGACCCCACCAGCCTGGGGGACTACCTCGCCATCGGCGGCTTGTCGGCGCTGGCCAAGGCGCTGTTCGAGATGACCCCCGAGGCGGTCATCGAGGAGGTGAAGGCCGCCGGGCTGCGGGGGCGGGGCGGCGCGGGCTTCCCGGCCGGGGTGAAGTGGGGGCTGTGCCGCGCCGCGGCCGGCTCGCCCAAGTACGTCGTCGTCAACTGCGACGAGGGCGACCCCGGCGCCTACATGGACCGCTCCCTGATGGAGGGCAACCCCTTCGCCGTGCTCGAAGGGTTGATGATCGGCGCCTACGCCATCGGCGCCAGCGAAGGCTACGTCTACGTCCGCCAGGAATACCCCCTGGCCGTCAAGAACCTCGGCGTCGCCCTCGACACCGCCCGCGAGATGGGTCTGCTTGGCACGAACATTCTGGGCTCAGGCTTCGATTTCGAGGTCTTCGTCCACCGCGGCGCCGGCGCCTTCGTCTGCGGCGAAGAGACCGCCCTCCTCGCCTCCCTGGAGGGCAGGGTAGGGGAACCGCGCCCACGCCCGCCGTACCCCGCTGTGAAGGGCCTCTGGGACAAGCCCACCAACATCAACAACGTCGAGACCTGGGCCACCGTCCCCCTCATCATCGACCGCGGCGCCGACGCCTTCGCCGCCATCGGCACCGACGGCTCCAAGGGCACCAAGATCTTCTCGCTGGTCGGCAAGATCACCAACACCGGCCTCGTCGAAGTCCCCATGGGCATCCGCCTCCGCGACGTCATCTTCGACATCGGCGGCGGCATCCCCGACGGAAAGAAGTTCAAGGCCGTCCAGACCGGCGGCCCCTCCGGCGGCTGCATCCCCGAGGACCAGCTCGACCTCCAGGTAGACTTCGACGAGCTCACCAAGGCCGGCTCCATGATGGGCTCCGGCGGCATGATCGTCATGGACGAAGACACCTGCATGGTCGACGTCGCCCGCTACTTCATCGACTTCCTCACCGACGAGTCCTGCGGCAAGTGCGTCCCCTGCCGCGAAGGCCTCAAGCAGATGCACAAGGTCCTCACCGCCATCACCGAGGGCCGCGGCAAGCCCGAGGACATCGAGCAACTCGACCGCCTCGCAGAGACCGCCCGCGAAGCCTCCCTCTGCGCGCTGGGCAAGACCGGCCCGAACCCGTTCCTCTCCACCTACCGCTACTTCAAGGACGAATACGAAGCCCACATCCACGAACAGCGCTGCCCCGCCCTCTCCTGCAAGGAGCTCATCTCCTTCTACATCGTCCCCGACAAGTGCAAGGCCTGCCTCATCTGCCTCAAACAATGCCCCGACGACGCCATCATCGGCGCCAAGAAGACCATCCACGTCATCGACCAGGACAAGTGCACCAACTGCGGCACCTGCCTCGAAGTCTGCCCCGAGCGCTTCTCCGCCGTCATCAAGCTCTCCGGTGAACCCGTCCCCGACCCCCTCCCCGAGGACCAGCGAGCCATCGTCCGCAAGAAGAAGGTGAAGAAATGAGCCACATCACCCTCCAGATCGACGGCAAGACCGTCCGCACCCCCGAAGGCTCATCCCTGCTCGAAGCCGCCCAATCCGCCGGCATCGACATCCCCACCCTCTGCCACCACGACCAACTCGAACCCTTCGGCGGCTGCCGCCTCTGCATCGTCGAGGCCACCTCCTCCGGCCGCACCCAGCTCGTCGTCTCCTGCGTCTACCCCGCAGAACCCGACCTCGTCGTCCGCACCCGCACTGACAAGATCGACCGCATCCGCCGCACCCTCATCGAGCTCCTCATGGCCCACGCGCCCCACGCCCCCCAGCTCGAGGCGCTCGCCGAGCAATACGGCGCTGAGCCCGACCGCTTCGAGAAAGATCCCTCCTTCTGCATCCACTGTGGCCTCTGCGTCCGCTACTGCGCCGAGGTCAGGGGCGCGAATGCGGTGGGATTCGTGGACCGGGGGATGCGCAAGGAGATCGCCTTCCTCCCCGGCATCGCCGAGAAGGAGTGCAACGACTGCAAAGAGTGCTTCCCGTTGTGCCCCACGTCGTACCTGCAGGCTGCGTTCGTGCTGACACAGTCGCTGTCGTTCCCCGCGAGCCCATGAGCAACCGCGACCGCACCCGCCAGTACACAACGACGGCCCGCATGGCCACATCTGCCGAAGACCGCCCCCTCGAGTTCATCGCCGAAGAGCCCATCCTCATCCGCATCGAAGACGAACCCTACGCCGTGGTCATGCGCACCCCCGGCGAAGAAAAAGCCCACGCCGCCGGCTTCTGCCTCGGCGAAGGCATCGCCGCCACCCCCTCCGACATCCGCCAGATCGGCTACGACGAAGCCGCCGAACCCAACATCGTCGACGTCTGGGTCGACCCCGCCCGCCGCATCAAGATCCTCGACCGCCTCGAACGCCGCTTCTTCGTCTCCCAGACCTCCTGCGGCATCTGTGGCAAGGAGCTCATCAAGGACCTCCACCAGATCCTCACCCCCACCCGCGACCCCTTCACCATCACCCTGACCGACGCCTTCGCCTGCTTCGACCGCCTGTCCGAGAGCCAGCAGCACTACCAGACCACCCGCGGCTCCCACGCCGCCCTCCTCTTCGACGAATCCCTCGACGTCATAGCCTTCGCCGAGGATGTCGGCCGGCACAATGCACTGGACAAAGCCATCGGCAAGGCGTTTCTTGCCGGCACGGCGCCCTCAGCGCGAGTTGCGGTGCTTTCGTCGCGTATCAGTTACGAACTGGTCCAGAAGGCTGCGCGAACGCATATCCCGGTGTTGATCAGTGGTTCGCGGCCGACGAGCCTGGCTGTGGAGATTGGGCGGGCGCTGAACATGGCGCTGGTGTTCCCGCAGTCGGAGGAGGAGATGGTGGTGGTTTGTGGGGGGGGCAGGATCGGTGAGGTGTGAACCTCATTGCTATTGTCCACCAAACCGGGGCAAGCTCAGAGAACTCGGGCCGGACGGTCGGCTCACGGAGACCGTACGATACTGCCCTTTCAGGCCGAAGCGCGGGTCGGTGGAGAAGCGAAAGACGAAACTCCCGGCACTAAATTTCGGCACCTACTTTCCCCCTGATTCCCTATCGACGGTTTGACCGGGGTGAAACACCGCGACAGGGGAGGGCCACGTGGTGAGGACACGCACACTGATACTCGTGATCGCATTGGGCGTCTCGGGTTGTTCTCCAGACACAGAGAGCGACGACGACTCGGTCGAGGGTGATGACGACGACACCGCGGACGACGACACCGCGGACGACGACACCGCGGATGGCGACACCGAGGATGACGACGCGGGAGACGACGACACTGGAGATGGTTGCGTCCCCTGCGCCAGCTCCTACATCGTCCAGACCGCGGACCAACTCGAGGCCATCTCACACTGCCAGAGCGTCTCGGGATTCCTGGCAATCGGCGGCAAAGGAAACGACCTCGGGAGCGTGGATCTCCCGTGTCTCGAACGAGTGGACGGAGAGCTGTACCTCAACGCACTGGACTCGGTCGCGTCGTTCACCGGACTGCCGAATCTCACCACGTTGGGCTCAGCCCTGGAGATCGAGGACAATCCCGTTCTGACTCACCTCGAGCTACCGAGCCTCACGATCGTGCCCCGCGAACTGTACATCGAGGACAATCCACTCCTGGTGACCGTGGAGCTGCCCGCCCTGGCCTCAGTCGGCAACATCCTGCGGTTCTGGTCCAACGAGTCGCTGACCACGATCGAAGCCCCCGACCTCGAAAGCGCATCGTATCTGGACGTCCAGGACAACCCCGCGCTGGCCAGTCTCGATGGACTCGTCGGGCTCGCGTCCGTCGCCAGCGGCGTGAACATCCGCGAAAACGACTCCCTGACGACCATCGGCCTGTACAATCTCCAATCGACCTGTTGCCTGTCGATCGTCGACAACGCGAGTCTGGTCGATCTCGGCGGTCTGACGCAGGTGACCGAACTGAGCGACTACCTGTACATCGAGGGCAACGACTCGCTGATAGACATCTCGGCCCTGGAGGGTTTGCACGACGCGGGTTCCACCGTGTCCGTGACGGGCAACGCGGTCCTGGACAGCCTCGAGGGATTGGGCGGAATCGCGACGGTGAGCGAATCGCTGGTCCTGTCCGACAACGACTCGTTGACCAGCCTCGCCGGCCTGGACGGCCTGGTTCACGCCTGCTCCATGGAGATTTCCGACCACGATTCGTTGGCCAGCCTCGAGGGGCTGACCCAACTCGAGACCGTGAGCTACGCCCTGACCGTGTCGGGCAACCTCGCCCTGGAGGATCTCACCGGCCTGCCCAGCCTCTCCACGGTGGGTAGCGTCTACGTCTCAGGCAACACCTTGATGACAGGCCTGGGTGGCATGGACAACCTGACGGCGGTGGCGGGTCACCTCACCATCACGGACAATCCGGCTCTGACCGGACTCGGTGGGCTGGAACGCGTCGCGTCGGTGGGCGTTGACCTCTCGATCCAACGAAACGACGTGCTCGTCACCATCGAGAGCCTCGAACAGCTATCGTCGGTGGGCGGTGATGTTCAGATCATCGGAAACGACGCCCTGCCCGACCTCGATGGCCTGGTAGCTCTGGCATCCGTGGGCGGCAGCATACAGATCGACGAGAACGCGATCCTGGAGGACACCAACGGCCTGATCGGCCTGGAGAGCGTGGGGGAGAGCTTGACCGTGTGGTCGAATCCATCGCTGTCCACGTTCGGCAGCCTGGACGCCCTCTCGACCGTGACCGAGACCCTTGACATCTCGGACAACGACTCCTTGCACAGCATCGAGATCCCCTCGCTCGTGTCCGTGGGTGACAGCCTGAAGCTCGAGAACAACGACACTCTGTCCACCCTCGAAGGCCTCTCGAATGTCAACTCCGTCGGCGGCAACCTCTACATCCAGGATCACGACTGCCTGAGCCAGGAACAGGCGCTCGCGTACGCCGCTGGAATCAGCATCGGTGGTACGACCTACGTGTCGAACAACTCGGGGCCGTGTCCCTGAGAGACAGCGCTCTGACTCGACTTTCTCGTGCGCCAGGCAAAGCCTGGAGAAGGAGGATGCCATGACCTAGGAAATGGCGGAAACCTTCTTCGGGACCCTGTGGGTACAAGTCCCACCCGGCCAAGGTTGACCCGCCAGCCGGAAGCGAGTGTTGCGTGGTCCGGGGGTGACCCCGGCTGCGAAGCGTACACAGCCAGCGTGCGAGCCGCGTGACGCAGCCCCGAAAGAGAGAACATTGTGGAGGCCGACACCGTGTGAAAGGTGGGAGGCACAACCGAAGCGCCGAGAGGGTCTGGCGCGGCGGCTCCACCGGGATCGGAGAGCGGGGCACGTACGCGAGGGTCCCCCAGGAACCTGGGAGGCCCGGACACTTCCTTGGCTGGTAGACGTGCCTGGTAGACGTGC
>CAZLEO010000442.1:0-5521 GCA_964558555.1 uncultured Rickettsiales bacterium
TCGCTCCCTCATCGCCCTTCCGGGGGGTATCCTGCGGCCGCCCGGCCGGCGAGGTATTGCGTGAGGGGGGGGTAGTTACGTTTGGGTTGGACTGGGGTGGAGGGGTTGCCGGGCGAGTTCCTCGCGAGTACCTGAGGTAGACACGGGCGTTTCTTGCGCAGAGCGCAAGTTCGACGCCGGTCTGGTGGGCAGACCGGGGTGTTTTTTGCGCTGGTCGCAAGTTCGAGGCTGGTCTGGTCAGCAGACTCGATCTCGTCTTCGCTGGGCCCTGGTCCCCCTGTTATGCTCCTCTGAGAGGGTGTCCCCATATTCCCGGACCGAGGCAGAGCAGCGAGGCGCGTCGCTGGCAAGGGGCGAAGAGGGAGCAGGCTTTTTGCCTGTGACCGATGAGGCCCGCAGAGGGGAGCGATAGCGACCCGTCCAGCGATGATGGATCGAGGCTCTGACGACGGGAGTGGAATATGGGGACACCCTCTGAGGGGAGGCTGAGCCATCAGATCCTGGATACTCGGTGCTGCGAATGTGTCGAGGATGACGCCGATCGCGGACGTCGCTCGGCTGCAGTCTGCCGGGGCCGTTCTAGCCGCGGCAGTCCATCTGGCGGCCGTGACGTGTTCTCTCGTCGTGTGTGGATGCACCGAGGCGGCAGATCCGCAGGTAGAGGTCGACAACGACCGTGACGGGTATCCGGCGGATGCGGGGGACTGCAATGACAGCGACTCCCTCGTATTCCCGGGCGCGAACGAACGATGCAACGGCCAGGACGACGATTGCGACGGACGGGCCGACGAGGGGCTCGACGCCGATTCGGACGGCTTCACGCCTTGCGGCGCCGATGGTCTCTTCGGGACCGTGGACGACGACTGTGACGACTCCGATCTGTCCGTGGCGCCGGGCCTCCCGGAAGTTTGCGACGGCAAGGACAACGACTGCGATGGGCAGATTCCGGCCGGCGAATCCGATCTGGACCACGACGGCGAGTTCTCCTGCGCTACGGACTGCGACGATCACGATCCCGACATCAACGGTTCCGCCGAGGAGCTGGCTTGCGACTACGTGGACAACAACTGCGACGGCGTCCTTCACGGCGATGAAGTGGACGACGATCACGACGGATACGACGAGTGCTCGGGGGACTGCGACGACAGCGTCGACACGGTGAGGCCGGGAGCCACCGAGATCCAGTGTGACGGCCACGACAATGACTGCGATGGGTGGCCTCACGACTACGAGGTGGACGATGACGGGGATGGAGTCACCGAGTGCGACGGTGACTGCGACGACGAGGATG
Organism: uncultured Rickettsiales bacterium; assembly: GCA_964558555.1. GTDB lineage: Bacteria > Myxococcota_A > UBA796 > UBA9615 > CAYRNR01 > CAYRNR01. Next base: position 1,292 of record CAZLEO010000442.1, read on the forward strand.
CATCGAGCTTCCCCGGCGGCGAGGAGATCGCCTGCGACTACGCGGACAACGACTGCAGCGGTCTGCTTCACCCGGAAGAGCAGGACCACGACCACGATGGGTTCGACGAATGCCAGGGCGATTGTGACGACACCGATTCCTCGGTCCATCCTGCGGCGGTCGAGCTCGCCTGCAACTACCTGGACGACGACTGCGACGGCTCGATGCACGGCGACGACGTGGACGACGACGGTGACGGATACGACGAGTGCCAGGGCGACTGCGATGACACAAATAGCGCAGTATCGCCCGTCGACTGGGATTCGGACGGCTACTCCCCTTGTGAGGGCGACTGCGACGACGGTGATCCCGCAATAGGCCCGAATCAGGTCGAGGTCTGCGATGGTGCGGACAACGACTGCGACGCCGCGACCGACGAACTGGCCGACGACGACCTCGACGGCGCCTCGCAGTGCGACGGTGACTGCGATGACTCGGCTCCTGAGCTGACCATCCGGGACGACGATCTCGACGGCGTGACCTCCTGCGATGGCGACTGCGACGACGAGGATCCCGCGGTGCGTCCGGGGGAGTTGGACCTCGATACCGACTCCATCGACCAGGACTGTGACGGCGTGGACGGACCCGATGCGGACGGTGATGGATACGCCGACGCTGCCACCGGCGGCGACGACTGCGATGACTCGGATCCTCTCACTCATCCAGGATATGGGGGATGGGAGGTCGATGGGATCGACCGGAACTGCGACGGCGCGTACGGTACGTCACTCGCTCATGCGGACCTCTGGTTCGTCGACGCCGACGACGGGGCTTCGGCAGGTTACGCGGTCGCCAGCGGCGGGGATGTCAACGGTGACGGACGCGACGACTTGCTCGTGGGTTCACCTGGCGCGCGCATGGGTGCTGTCCGCGGACGCGTCTACCTTGTCCACGGAAGGCAGTCCGGCCTCCACTACTTCCTCGGGAACAACGCCGCCCACCTCTGGGCCGAACTGCCCGACGACCACGCCGGGAGCAGCGTGGCCATCGCAGGCGACGTGGACGGCGACGGACTCGACGATCTACTCGTCCGGACGATGCGCTGGTCCTACCTGCTGTTCGGCCGTCCCTGGGGCTGGCCCCACGAGATCGAGGACTCCGACGTCACTTTCCCGGGATTCACCTACCCGGAGACTTCATACTCCGACATCTCCGCGGCCGGCGACGTCGACGGCGACGGATACGACGACATCCTCTTGGCTGACGCCAGCGCCAACCTGTCCGCGGGGGAAGCCTACCTCGTGTTGGGTCGCGGGTCGGGCTGGTGGCCGCAGTTCAACGCGACGGACGCGACGTGGCAGGGGGAGCACGAGGAAGATGGCGTGGGCTCCAGGATGGCGAGCGCGGGCGACGTAGACGGGGACGGTTTCGACGACATCTTGTTGGGGGCACCCGGCAACGACGACAACGGCGAGGACGCGGGCAAGGTGTACACGCTGTTCGGTCGTGTCGGCAGCTGGCCGGTCGACCTGGCCGACGCGGATCTGTCGTTCGACGGTGAGCAACCCGGGGACGGCCTGAGCACGGTCTCCAGCGCGGGAGACGTCGATGGCGACGGGTACGACGACGTCCTGCTCGGCGCTCCCTACTCCGACGAGAACGGAAGCGAGTCCGGGAAGGCCTACCTGGTTCGTGGGAGAAGCTACGGGTGGCCCGCAGACCTCGCGTCGGCCGACGCTTCTTGGTCGGGAGAGGCCGAGAGCGACTGGCTGGGATGGGCGCTCAGCGCTGCCGGCGACGTGGATGGCGACGGCCTGGGCGACCTCCTCCTCGGCGCCCCGGGCAACACAGACGGTGGCGGCGACCGCTCCGGCAAGACGTATCTGTTCTTCGGACGCCTGGGTCCATGGCCGGCAGACCTGTCCTCCTACGACGGGGCCTTCGTCGGCGAGGGGGGCGACCAGCGCAGCGGCTTCTCGATCGACTCCGGGGACGTGAACGGGGACGGCCTCGACGACTTGGTGGTTGGCGCGTACTACAACAGCGACGGTGGCTGCAACGCCGGCAAGGTGTACGTCCTGTTCTCGCCGTTTTGATCGGATTTCGTTTGCCCGGGCCGTAGTGATCGCGGACTGAACACTCATTCATTTCGGCGCCGAAATGAATCACCATTCATTTCACGGTGAAATGAGTCTCATTCATTTTTCTCTATCCGGCCGAGGAAATGCGGCCTCCAATACGTTCGGTGTTCCCCGAACAGGCCCAGCAGCCAGGTGCCCTCCCCGTCGAAGCCGGGGAACGCCGCGCCGTCCTCGTCGAGCAGGGACGTCAGCTCGTATCGCGCCCCCTCCACAGTGGGGTGCTCGGCCTCGTAGACCACGTCGGCGGCGAGGGCGTCGAAGGTGATCATGTCCAGGTCGGGCTGCTCGACGGTCGAATCGTAGCGGGCCAGACGGATCAGCTCGATGCGGGGCTCTCCACCTGCTCCGCTGCCTGGACAGACGCCGCAGCTGCTCCCGCCGTCGGTCGCCGCCCAGACCGACCAGTCCAGCCAGACCACGGAGCTGGCGACTCCGGGGATCGGGGCCATGCCGCCGGCCCGATGGATGACCAGCGATGCCGAGTCGGTGCTGAGGTGGATGCTTCGGGCCCGGGCATTCGGAGCCGACTCGACAAGGGCGAGGCCGAGCTCTTCCCAGACATCGTCGCGCTGGATCCAGAATCCCCAGGTCCCCTCCAGGAAATGCGTCCCGGGTTCCATCGGCAGGAGACCGTCCGCCGGGTCGAGGTGGTCGAACTCGCCGAGCCGGGCAACGGTCTCGCCGGACTGTGGGTAGTACCGGCTGAACCAGGCGACGTCGGCCTGCGACAGGGTCCCGCAGTTCAGCTCGTGGACCACGTCTTCGTGTGTCAGTCCCAGGAAGCCTACGACGGCGACCGCCTGGACGTCCGCGGCCGGATCCATCGGATGCCCGTACAGGTCCGTGTCCAGTCCCGACCAGTCCACTATCGTGTCCTCGAGCGCTGCCGTGGTCTGTTCGGCCACCACGAACTCCACGGCGAGGCAGGAGTCCATGTCCGAGTTCAGCGCGATCGTGTCCGCGTCCGCGCACTGGAATCCGAAGGTGCTCGCGACCAGGACGGTGATCGCGATTCGGGCGTTTCCCATGATCCCCTCTCCCGTCTCCGGCAGGACTCGGCACCCCCTTGTCGACCCGGGGGAGGTCGAGTGGTTACACCTTGGAGCCTCGACACCGGCACTGCTATCCTCGGGTTGAAGGGGGTAGCAGGCATGTCCGGGGGATGCACAACCGGGGGACGCTCGGCGAGGGTGGCGCGGGCGTTGCTGTGCGCGCTGGTCGTGTCGTGGTCCGTCGGATGCCAGGACCACGGTGCCTCGGACGACGACGACCACGATCCTGCTGGCGACGATGACACGGCCCTGCCCGATCTAGACGGAGACGGATATCCAGGGGGACCGGACGGGGACGACTGCGACGACGAGGATCCCGCCATCCACCCCGGCGCGACCGAGATCTGCGACGGCCCTGCCCTTCGTGCAGGTGGACGTGGGCGAGCACACGGGCTGCGGCAGGACCGCAGACGGGGCCATCCAGTGCTGGGGCTGGGACACCTGGGGCCTGGAATACGTCCAGCTCCACGACGTCGTCGACGTCGCCATGGGGGATCACACGATCTGCACGGTGCACGAGACGGGCATGGCGGGCTGCGTGGGCGTCTGCGGCCACGTGGCCTGCAACTTCCCGGACGCGACCTACGTCCAGGCCGAGGGAGGCCAGGCCCACACGTGCGCGCTGACGGACGACGGCTCCGTGATCTGCGTGGGTTGTGAACCCCAGGGTGACAACTTCGGCCAGTGCATCCCGCCGGCAGGATCGTTCACCTACGTCGCGGCGGGCGCTCACCACTCCTGCGGCCTGCGCCCGGACGGCTCCCTGGTCTGCTGGGGACGCAACGACGAGGGGCAGGCGGCGCCGCCGCTGCACCGCTAGTCGACCCCCGACACGGCATCCAAGACGACCTCGGGTTCCTTCAGCGAGAACTCCAGACCGTCTTGGTCGACCAAGACATCCTGGGGTTCCGTCACGGAGAAGTTCATGGCTTCTTGGATCGCCAGTCGTTTCGTGGGAGCCGACGGCCCAGTCCAACGCAATCTAACTCCCCAACTCACGAATCCCCTCGCCGGCCGGGCGGCCGCAGGATACCCCCGCCGGGCGATGAGGGAGCGAA
>CAZLEO010000443.1:0-5500 GCA_964558555.1 uncultured Rickettsiales bacterium
TCGCCGGTGTTGAGCACCAGGAAGGCGCCGGTGCCGTAGGTGCACTTGGCCTCGCCCGGCGCGAAGCCGGCCTGGCCGAACAGGGCGGCCTGCTGATCACCGGCCATGCCGGCCACGGGGATGCCGTCGGGCAGGAAGGACAGGCCGCGGGTGTGGCCGTAGACCTCCGAGCAGCCCCGGATCTCGGGCAGCACCTGGCCGGGCACCCGTAACAGATCGAGCATGTCCGCGTCCCAGTCCATGGACCGCAGGCCCATCAACATGGTGCGCGCGGCGTTGGACGCGTCCGTGACGTGGGCCGCACCGCCGGTGAGGCGCCAGGTGAGGAAGGTGTCGATGGTGCCGAAGGCCAGCTCGCCCCGGGCGGCGCGGGCGCGGGCGCCCTCCACCTCGTCGAGCAGCCACGACAGCTTGGTGCCGGAGAAGTACGGATCGAGCACCAGTCCGGTGGTCTCGCGCACCAGGCCCTCGTGGCCTGCCTCCTTGAGCGCCTCGCAGCGGTCAGCCGTGCGGCGGCACTGCCAGACGATGGCGTTGTGCACGGGCGCGCCGGTGCCTCGGTCCCACAGCACGGTGGTCTCGCGCTGGTTGGTGATGCCGATGGCGGCGATGCGGTCGGCGCCGACGCCGGCCTCGTGCATGACGCCGGCCACGGTGGCCTCCACCGTGGCCCAGATGTCCTCGGCGTCGTGCTCCACCCAGCCAGGTCGCGGGAAGATCTGGCGGAACTCCTTGTTCACCCTGGCCAGGGTGTTCAGGTTGGCGTCGAGCAGCAGCGCGGTGGTGCCGGTGGTGCCCTGATCGATGGCGAGGACGACGTCGGACATGGGTGATTGCCTCCGGGCGGACAGCATACCTCGCGTCGCTCATTTCTTGATCCCCTGGGGGGCGGCTGGTAGGAACAACGTACGTCGGCGCCGAAGCGTCGCGATCCGAGGAGGGAACGATGCTGAACCACATCCGATTCGGCTGGCTGCTGGTGCTGGGGTGCATGCTGTGGACCGCCTGCGGAGGCGGGGTCACCACCACCGGCCGCAACGTCAAGGAGTACATGCCGCTGGACCTCGACGAGTACTGGCTGTACGAGAAGACCGACGACACCGACGGGCTCCTGTACGAGGTGCGCAGCCTCGGTGAGGAGACCGTCAACGGCGAGACCCTGTCGGTGTTCTCGTGGAAGTACGCCAACATCCAGGACCTGACCGAGGACAACATCGGACCCAACGAGCTGGGCTTCATGCTGACCTACTGGTCCAAGGCGGAGGGCGGGCTGTACTTCCACGGCTCGGACGCGGCCGTGGGCACCAGCGGGCTCGATCCCTGGGCCACGCTGGTCTACGAGTTCCCCATCACCTTCGGCACCGTCAACGCCTGGGAGGGCGACATCAACGAGTCGGGCAGCGACGGCCACACCTGGGAGGCCGAGTTCGTGGCCATGGAGGAGGTGACCACCAACGCCGCCTCCACCCCGTACAACGCCATGCACATCCGCTTCGTGGAGACCACCGGCGCCAGCCCCTTCTCCGGCGACTACTGGCTCGGCGCGGACGTGGGCATCGTGCAGTTCGTGCTCGACAGCGCTCCCGAGGTGACGTGGTCCCTCAAGCAGAACACCCCCCCGAGCTAGGCGCACCATGAGCGACGCCCCCTCCACGCCCCCGAAGAAGCAACTCAAGCTCTCGCTGGAAGACGGCATCGCCGGCGGTCGCTACTCCAACCTGCAGATCGTGGCCATGAGCGAGACCGAGTTCATCCTCGACTTCGGTTTTGTCCAGCCGCAGGAGCCCAAGGGCTCCATCCACTCGCGGTTGATCCTGAGCCCGCGCCACGCCAAGGGCCTGATGCGCACCCTGGTCGAGCGCGTCCGCTCCTACGAGGACCGCTTCGGCGAGATCCCCATGACCGGCACGGCCCGGCCCGACCCCAAGGTGATCAACTAGGTCGTCGTGCGGCGGCTGCTCCCCTTCATGGTGGTGCTGGCGGCGGGCTGCGCGCCGCCGGACTACGTCCCCGTGGGCCTGCAGGTGGACCTGGCGGTGTCCGAGGAGGACGATCCCTTCGAGCAGATCGCCGGGCTGCGCGTCTGCCTGACCAGCGACGCGGGCGACGGCTTCTATCTCTTCCCGCGCGACCCGGGTACGTACCTGATCCCGGACGTCCCCGCGGGCGCGGTGGTCTCGCTGGAGATCCACGGCATCGACCGCGAGCCCGAAGAGATCGAGCTCGGCGAGCAACCCGGCGTGCTGGCCCGCGCCGAGATCGCCGGGGTCGAGGTGGCCGCCGCCGGCGAGGGACAGGCCCACACCGTCACATTTGCCTCGTGCGGGACCGGTGAGTGCCCCGAGGACTGCTCCATGCCGGAGACGTTGCCCGTCGGGGAGTCCGCGATCGGCCTCCGCGAGGCCCCCGCGGACCGATAAAAAAGTGCCCGGCCAGGGGGGCATTCGCTTGACGGTGCGATCGGAGCATGGTAGCTCCCCCTTCGCTTGGGCCCATAGCTCAACTGGCAGAGCAGCGGACTCTTAATCCGCGTGTTGAAGGTTCGATTCCTTCTGGGCTCACCAATAAGGACCACAGGGCCGCCGGCGGGAAACTCGACGGCGGCCCTTTTTGCGCGAGAATGGCGGAATTGGTAGACGCCCTGGTTTTAGGAACCAGTGCCCCACGGGCGTGGGGGTTCGAGTCCCCCTTCTCGCACGCCATGGAACCCAGAGACGTCCCCGGAAGGGGCGCTCTCATCGAGGCAAGACATGGACATCCAGCTGGAAGACATCAGCAGCGTCAGCAAGAAGCTCTCCTTCACCGTCCCCGCGGAGACCGTGGACGAGGAGATCAACAACGCGTTCCGCACCCTCAAGCGCGAGGTGATGCTGCCGGGCTTCCGCCCGGGGCGTGTGCCGCGCAAGCTGCTCGAGCAGCGCTTCGGCTCCCAGATCCAGGGCGAGGTGAGCTCCAAGCTGATCAGCGACGCCTTCGACAAGGCCGTCGAGGATCACTCCCTCGAGCCGGTCGCCGCCCCTGACGTGGACGAGGGCGACATCAAGGTGGGCCAGGACTTCACGTTCACCATCACCGTGGACGTCAAGCCCGACATCGAGCTCAAGGACTACAGCGGCGTCAAGGTGGTCTGGGACCGCGACGAGGTCACCGACGCCGAGGTGACCGAGCAGATCGAGTCCATGCAGCAGCAGTCCGGCTCGCTGGTCGCCGTCGAGGAGGAGCGCGCTGTCGACGACGGCGACGTGGTCACCCTCGACGTGCGCATGGCCACCGAGGGCAACGACGAGGACTACGACCGCGAGGGCATGATGCTGAGCCTGCCCTCCGACCCGTACTTCGGCTTCCTGGTGGACCTGACCCGCGGCGCCACCGTGGGCGAGCCCAAGTCCGGCGACGTCATCGTGCCGGCCGACTTCATCGACTCCGACTGGGCCGGCAAGACCTGCACGGCGACCGTCACGGTCAAGGAGATGAAGAAGCTGCAGCACCGCGAGCTCGACGACCAGTTCGCCAAGGACATGGGTCACGAGACCGTGGACGCCATGAACGCGGCCATCCGCTTCTCCATCCAGGAGGCCAAGGACAAGCGGGCCCGCGACGAGGCAGCGCGCCGGCTCGTCGGCAAGATCGTCAAGCGCAACCCGTTCGAGGTGCCGGTCAAGCTGGTGGAGCACCGCGGCCAGTCCCTGGTGGCCAGCATCGCCCAGCAGATGATGCCGGGCTTCGAGCAGGCCTCCATGTTCTCCCTGGACGACCTGGACGAGGAGCGCCGCGCCAACGTGATGGAGGAGGCCGAGTTCTCGGTCCGCCGCGAGCTGGTGCTCGAGGCCGTGACCAAGGCCGAGGAGATCGCCATCACCGACGACGAGATCGACGGCAAGATCGCGTCCCTGGCGGTGGAGACGGGCCAGCGCCCCGAGACCCTGCGCGGCTACCTGCTCAAGGGCGGTGGCATGGACGAGCTCAAGGAGCGGATGCTGCAGGACAAGGCCCTGGATCTGCTGCTGGAGCGGGCCGAGATCGTGGACGAGGACGACGAGGAAGACGAGGCCCCGGCCGAGGCGCCGGCCGCCGAGGAAGCTGCGCCTGCAGCGGCCGCCGAGCCCGAGAGCTCCGACGACGACGACTCGATCAGCTCCGACGACGACTCGATCAGCTCCGACGACGATTCCGTCGACGGCGAGGACGAGTAGCCCGCCTCGCGTCAAAAAACTCGCCGAACTGCGTCTTTCAGGAGGAATCCCGCCCCCGCCCGAAACGTTTGGGAGGGGGACGAACCGCCACGCATGCGTGCCTGCGGCGGCGCGCGGCGTTATAGTGACGATCCCATCGACCGAGACGGAGGGTAGAATACCGCCATGAGTTCCATAGACGCCCAGGAGCGGTTCATCATCCCGGATCCGCGGATCATCGAGCAGACGCACCGCGGCGAGCGCATCTACGACGTGTACTCGCGCCTGCTCAAGGACCGCATCGTGTTCCTGGGCACGCCCGTGAACATGGACGTGGCCAACCTGCTCATCGGCCAGCTGCTGGTGCTGGAGAGCGAGGACCCCGACCGGGACATCTTCATGTACGTCAACTCCCCCGGGGGCGACGTGATGGCCGGTCTGGCCGTGTACGACACCATGCAGTACATCAAGCCCGACGTGTGCACCATCTGCCTGGGGCAGGCGGCGTCCATGGGCGCGGTGCTGCTGGCGGCGGGAACGCCGGGCAAGCGCCGCGCGCTGCCCCACTCCACCATCTTGATCCACCAGCCCATGGGGGGCTTTCGGGGCCAGGCGACGGACATCGAGATCCACGCCAAGGAGATCCTGCGCAAGAAGGAAGCGCTCAACCGGCTGCTGAGCAACCACACGGGACAGCCGCTGGAACAGCTTGCGAGGGACACGGAGCGTGATTACTACATGAGCGCGGAAGAGGCTCGGGCCTACGGTCTGATCGACCAGGTGATCACCGAGCGAACCGAGGACGGTGATGGCGCGTAAAGGCCGAGACGAGACCGGCGATCTCTGCTGTTCCTTTTGCGGGAAGAGCCAGAAGGAGGTCCGCAAGCTGATCGCAGGACCCACGGTGTACATCTGCGACGAGTGCATCGAGCTGTGTAACGACATCATCGCCGAGGAATACGAGCGGGAGGACTACTACTCGTCCAAGGGACTGGTGTCCAAACCGCAGGAGATCAAGGACTTCCTCGACGAGTACGTCATCGGCCAGGAGCACGCCAAGAAGGTGCTCTCGGTGGCCGTGTACAACCACTACAAGCGCATCGACGCCAAGACCTCGCGCGCCGACGACGTGGAGCTGCAAAAGACCAACGTGCTGCTGGTGGGCCCCACCGGGTCGGGCAAGACCCTGCTGGCCCAGACCCTGGCGCGCTACCTCAACGTGCCCTTCGCCATCGCCGACGCCACCACGCTGACCGAGGCCGGCTACGTGGGCGAGGACGTGGAGAACATCGTGCTCAGCCTCTACCAGGCGGCCGAGTACAACGTCG
>CAZLEO010000444.1:0-5476 GCA_964558555.1 uncultured Rickettsiales bacterium
CCGAGGACATCGACCTCGTCCAGGTTCGCCCCGAACCCATCGGCGAGACCCTGAGAGGCTGTGAAAATATCCCACTCCCGTCGCCAGAGCCGCGATCCATCCCCGCTGGACCGGTCGCTTCGCTCCCTCATCGGGCTTCATCGGTCACAGGCCTCGGGCCTGCTCCCTCTTCAGCCCTCGCCAGCGGGGCGTCTCACGACTCTGGACTCGGTCCGGGGATAATTTCACAACCTCTGAGCTTGGCGCGGTCTGTGCTCGATCCCTGGCTCGGCGAGCCACGCCGCAAGCTCAAGGAGGGGCGGGTCAACCTCGTGTACAGATTCGACTCCGAGGACGTGCCGCCCCTGCGCCTGCGGCTCAAGGTCGAGATCAACACCCGGGAGCACTTCACCGCCCTGGGCGTCGAGCGAGTTCCCTTCGAAGTGGACAATCCCTGGTTTCGCGGCGCGGCGGACGTGCCCACCTACGGGATCGACGAGTTGTTGGCGACCAAGTTGCGAGCGCTGTACCAGCGGAAGAAGGGACGAGACCTGTTCGATGTCTGGTACGCCCTCGACCAGGATCGGATTTCGCCGCAAGCGCTCCTCTCATGCTTCGAGCGCTACCTCGGCGAGGAAGATCGGACCGTGACCCGCGCGCAGTTCGAGGAAAACCTACTCACCAAGCGCTCGCAGCCGGACTTCCGTGAGGATGTCTGGGCGCTTCTGAGGTCCGGTGTCGATTGGGACGTCGACGTCGCGGTGGATAGCGTACTCCGTCGGCTAGTCGCCAACCTCCGAGGAGATCCCTGGAGAGGGCTGGAGCGATGATGCTGTTCTCGCCCCATGGTCTGTATCGAAAGTGCTCATCTTCCGTTGTGACGACCTCTCGGTGGTATGACTGGAGGACAACGATCCCCGAACCGTAGGGAGCTCCCGTGACCCAGCACACGCCCGCCCTGACCCTCGCCATCCTGATCGCCTTCCTCCTCGCCCCCCTGTCCCTCGTCCCCGGCTGTCCCTGCTCGGGCGACGACGACGACGCCACCACCGACGACGACGATGACGCCACCACCGATGACGACGACGCGTCCGACGACGACGACACCCTCGGCGACGACGACCAGGCCGGCGACGACGACGCCATGGGCGACGACGACGCGTCGGACGACGACGACGACGACTCCGCCTCCGGCACCGCCCCCCTGATCAGCAACTTCCAGATCTGGATCGACATCCCCGACGGTGAGGTCGAACAGATGGTCAACTTCTCCATCGACTTCGAGGACCCCGAGGGCGACATCGAGAACGGGTACTTCATCCTGTCCTGGGTGGAAGACGGGGGAATGGGTAGCGCAGTCTCCGGTCCTGTGGAGCACCCAGACGCGACCTCCGGAACGGCTGAACTGGGCTACCTCCCCATCGGCGAGGACTGGGGATTCCCGTCCGGGTCCGAGATCCCCTTCAGCGCGATCCTGGTCGACCGTGCGGAGAACCACTCGAACGAGCTGGAAGAGGCGTTCGTGTTTCCATAGCGTCATCGCGGCTCTCCCTTTTCTGTGCGATATGCTGCGGGGATGCCGCGCCATCGCCGAAGTGCCGGTCCCGTTCAGGCCAGGCAACTACTCCACTCGCTCACCGTGGATCGTTCTCGTGTGCCCTCGGGCGAGAACCCTGTCAGCTGGGTGGATTACATCGGAGAGGGCCTGTACCACCGTGCGTACAACGGCTCCTGCTGGGTGGAGCTCGATGGGCGCGTACAAGAAGTCTCCGTGGTCGTCCGCTGGCCGCGAAGGGACGCCGGAGACGAACAGCGGGAGAACGCCGAACGGGAGCACGCCCTCCTGAGTCGCCTCGAAACCCTGGACCTCCCGATTTCAGTGCCTCGCTCACTCGCCCTGATCCCCGTGGACGAGGGGCTCGCCTCCGTCCAGACAGCCGTCGCAGGGATCGACGTGCCCTCGCGCAAATTGCACGTCTTCCGTGATCGCGCCGTGCCGGACCTGGTCGCCGAGGCCGCCGACGCGGTCCACCGACTCGAGCCAGCATCGTTCACCGGGCTCATCCACGCGTATTCCAGTCGGCTCGACCACGCGGAACGCAGAATGGCCGCCATCGGCTCCCCTGGTAGGCCGGAAGGCGACGACGCGGCGGCCTGGCTCCACGAGCATCTCCCACCACCCACACCTCCCCGGTTCCTCCACGGGGATCTGCTCCCCCAGAACCTCCGGATCGACCTGGAACCACGCACGCCGACCGGAGTCATCGACTGGACCGAGGCGGTGATCGGCGATCCGGCCTACGACCTGGCCGTCGTCACCCGAGGCCGCCGCAAGGTATTCGGCGTTGCCGACGGACGTCGGCGCCTGCTCGATGCCTACAACCGCATCGCTATCGAGCCTCTGACGCGCGCAGACATCGGCGTGTACGAGCTCGTCATGATGCTCGGCTGGGCCGTCGAACGCGAACGGAGCGATCCTGGCAGCCCCGGTGCGAAGCAGTCGTGGCGGGAGCTGGCAGGGTTGTTGCGGCGACTGGGTTGAATCAGGCTCGGCTATCGGTGTTCCGGACGGCGTCGCGAGGGCTGGAGGGGGAAAGAAACTGAATACCCATTCATTTCGGCGCCGAAATGAATGGGTATTCAGTTTCTGGGTAGCTCTCGTCGTTGTCGTCACGTCGCGTGTCACCGCCAGCTCCCTCCCGATATACTGCGGCCCAAGGGAGGGAACCCATGCCCCAGTTCAACGCGATCCTGTGGATGCTCGGCCTGCTCCTCGTCGTGGGGTGCCCCTGCGAGGAATGCGAGGAGGCCGCGGCCTGCGACGACGATACAGGCGACGACGACGCGTCGGACGACGATGACGTCGCGGACGACGACGACGCAGGGGACGACGACACGTCCGCGTGGGACGGATTACCCCAGGTCACCGCGGGGAGCCTGCACAGCTGCGCCCTGTGGTCCGACAACACCGTGGACTGCTGGGGCATGGACTCGAGCGGGGAGTCCTCGCCGCCGGACACCTCGTTCAAGCAGATCAGCGCCGGGAGCTCCATCACCTGCGGCATCACGTGGGACGACACCATCGAGTGCTTCGGGGACGACGAGGACGGTATGCTGTCCCCACCCGAGGGGACCTTCACCCAGCTGCACCTGGGCAACTACCACGGGTGCGCCGTCTCGACCGAAGGCACGGTGGCGTGCTGGGGGCTCGACGAGGTCGGGGAGACCGAGCCGCCGGGCGACGACACGTTCGTGCAGGTGTCGTGTGGGTACGACCACTCCTGCGGGTTGCGCGAGGACGGCAGCACGGTCTGCTGGGGTGAGGATCTGGGCGGCAACACCGTGCCGCCGAACACCGAGTTCACGATGATCTCCATCGGCTTCAGCTCCTCGTGCGGCCTGACCACAGACGGCGAGGTGGAGTGCTGGGACATGTTCCTGGGCGGCATCAACCACCCCATGCGTCACTTCGAACTCGGAATGCAGCACGGCTGCGGCGTACGCCTCGACAACGGTGGAATCGAATGCTGGGGAACCAACTCCGAGGGACAGGCCGACGAACCCGACGGCACGTTCGTGTACGTGAGCGGCGGCTCGTACCATACCTGCGCCGTGGCCGTGGACGGGACCGTCGAGTGCTGGGGTTGCGAGGGGTATTCGTGGACCAACGCGGGCCAGTGTGACCCCGTCGAACCGACGCTGTGACGGTGGTCCGGCCGCGCCGCGCGCGGGCCATCGCTCTTCTGGACCGGAATCCCTGACACCGGATCAAGAACTCCCTTGACCCTGTTGTGCACTCCAGGGTTTAGGCTGTCCCATCCTCGATTGCATGGAAAAGGCCTGAGGAGGGTACCGACCCGCGGCGGTGTCACTTCAGCGGACGCAAGACCTCCAGAACACGGACGTGTCGTGCTACGCGCCCGCCTTGCGGCGCGCCGCCTCGGCCATGTGGAGGTAGAGGCGGGACAGGCGCTCGCTCAGATCCAGGCCTGCGAGGTCCTGAGGGGCGCGTCCGATCTCCTGCAAGATCGAGTCGGCGTGGTCCGGACGGGTGATGTCGAAGCGGAGGTCGTCCAGGGCAGGTCCGGCTCGCCAGAATCGGGCTGGATCGGGGTCCAGGGATTCGGTGGCTGGCTGGGCCGGCGTGGGGGCAGGTGAGGAGGGATCGGACCGTTCGTCGCCACCGCCGCGGAGCTCTCGCAGGTGGACCAGCAGCTCGTCGCGGTGTCGCCCCCGCCAGGCGAAGATGAGGAACGGGTCCTCGTCGAACTGCTCGGCGAGGATGTAGTACGTGGCGGCGATGTGCTTGCACGGGTTGGCCCAGTCGGGGCAGGTGCAGTCGGTGTGCAGCTGTGTCGCCGAGGCGGGGAACAGCCCCAGATCGCACGCGCTGAAGGCGTCCTCGATGTCCTGGGGCATCTCACCGGCGAGCAGGCTGGCCAGGAACACGGCTCGATCGGCCATGGCCTGCTCGGCGCGGGACCAGTCGTCGTCGGAGAGCGGCTCGAAGGTGAGGACGACGCGGTAGGGGGTACGTCGCGACCCCTGGACCCTGGACGCGACCAGGCCGGGTTCCACGGTCAGGTCCATGACCTGGCCGCTGCGAGCGTATCGCCTGCCCCGGCCCATGCGGTTGCGATCGGTGAACGCCTCGAGCGCCTCGACGAAGTGTCTGGACCACCAGGTCTCGCCGATGTCACCTCTCTTGCTGCGGGCCTTGATGCCGTTGCTGACCTTTCGCGGTGAGGTCGGCGTGTAGCGAGGATACCGCCGGCTCCAGTAGCTGCGCCTTCGTGCCATCGTCTACTCCTCGCTCACCGCGTCCGCGGACAGGGCGAACACGTCGCGCAGGTCGGCCGTGGACAGCTCGGTCAGCCACGCTTCGCCGGCCCCCAGCACCCGCTCGGCCAGCTCCTTCTTGTCGTCGATCATGCGGTCGATGCGCTCCTCGAGGGTGCCGACACAGACCAGCTTGCGCACCTGGACGTCCCGGCGCTGACCGATGCGAAACGCCCGATCGGTGGCCTGCTGTTCCACCGCAGGATTCCACCAGCGGTCGAAGTGGACGACGTGGTTGGCTGCGGTCAGGTTCAGGCCAGTGCCGCCGGCCTTGAGCGACAGCAGGAATACGGGGGGGCCGTCGTCGCCCTGGAAACGCTCGACCATCGCATCGCGCGCCTTGCGCGGTGTACCTCCATGCAGGTAGGCCACCTCCCTGCCGAGCCTGCGCTGGAGGTGGGGGCGCAACATCTCGCCCAGCGCGGTGTACTGGGTGAACACGAGCGCGCGATCGCCAGACGCGATCACCTCTTCGAGGATCTCCTCGAGTCGCATCAGCTTGCCCGAGCGCCCCTCGAACGCCGAACGGTCCTTGAGCAGCTGCGCCGGGTGGTTGCACACCTGCTTGAGCCGGGTCAGGGCCGACAGGACGAGACCCCGGCGCTGGATCCCCTCGCTCGACGCAATCCCCTCCATCACGTCGTCGAGCACGGCCTGG
>CAZLEO010000445.1:0-5456 GCA_964558555.1 uncultured Rickettsiales bacterium
GGCACGCTCGACAGCGTCTACGCCGCCTCCCCCTACGTGTGGATCGAGGGGGCGGACTACACCATGGTCTACCTGTGCTCGGACGCCCTGGAGGTGGGCATCTGCCTCGCCACGTCCGTGGACGGCGGCTACACGTGGGAGAAGTGGGACCCGGAGCCCGGCGTGGGCCACGATCCCGAGCCGATCCTGTTGCAGGGCGCCGCCGGCGAGTGGGACGAGGCCATGGTGGGCTTCCCCACGCTGGTGGACACCGGCGCCGAGCGCACCTTGCTGTACGCGGGCAGCGCCGGCGCGGGCTGGCAGGTGGGCGCGGCGCACCTGCCCTTCGGGGTCACCGACGGGGTGGCGAGGTTGGAAGACCTCAACCCCGTGCTCGGGCCGTCCTCCCAGGCGGACCGCTGGGACAGCCTCGAGGTGTACCCCGGTGACTGGTTCGAGGACGCCGGCACGGTCTCGCTGTACTACACCGGCGGCCGCGAGGACCTCGGGTTCGACGGCGAGGAGGTGGTGAGCATCGGCCGGGCCGTCAACCAGATCCCGTCGATGACCCTGACCGAGCCCACCGATCCGCACACCATGGCGCCGGGCGACGAGGTCACCTTCGCCGGCACCGTGGGGGACAGCGAGGCCCTCGACGAGTTGCTGGTGGTGGTTAGCTCCGAGCTCGATCCGGGCCTCGTGCTGACCACGACGGCCGACGCCGCCGGCGACTTCAGCGTGACCGCGCCCGCGGGTACCTTTGCTGCGGGGGGACCCTATCTGGTATCGATCTTGGTGTACGATGCAGGCGGCCTCGCCGACGGCACGACCGTCGTATTCGAGGTGGTTCCCTGAGATCCCAGGCGCCGGGCCCCGCCGGGGTGGGCGTCCGAGGAGGACTTGATGAGTGATCCCGAGAGCAACGAGCCGACCCAGGACGAGGTGATCGAGGACTCCCTCGACGAAGAGGACGACGAGTACGAGATCCCCATCAACGAGCGCAAGCTCCTGTGGACCGTGGTGGCCGTCCTGGCCGTCTTCGCCGTGGTCGAGGGGCTGACGATCGTCAGCTGGGGATCGCGCATCCGGCGGCTCGAGCAGCAGGTCCAGGGCGGCGTCGCCGTGGCCCAGACGGGCGGCGGTGGCGGCGGCCAGGGGGCGTCCCAGGGCGGCCCCCCGCCGGGCGGTGGCGAAAAGGGCCCGCCCCCTGGTGGCGGCGACGCGGTCGGCGGCGGCGGTGACGGATCGCTGCCTCCGCCCATGGTCACCGGTCGCGCGGCCGTGATGATGCGCGTGGACGAGTTCATCGTCGAGAAGGAGCTGGACGAGGCCATGGCCGAGTCGCTCCGCGTGCTGATGGAGGACAGCGAGCGCAAGCTCGAGGCCCTGCCCACCAAGGAGGCCACCGGCGAGATCACCTCGGCCGAGCGCATCACCATCCTCGAGGGTGAGCTGGTGCGCCGCGAGCAGGAGGCGTTCAAGCTGCTTGGCGACGAGCTGGCCACCGCGCTGCAGGCCAAGCTCACCACCGGCGGGGTCAAGGCCGGCGCTGAAGGCTCGGCGCCACCTCCCCCGCCCCCTCCACCGGGCGAGGACAAGAAGGACCCGGCTGACGCGACGCAGGCTCCCTGAACCCACTCCCCCCACGCTCCGGAGAACGAACATGAGCCGTGTACTGATCCCCCTCGCCGAGGGGTTCGAGGAGGTCGAGGCCCTCACGGTCGTCGACGTGCTGCGCCGCGCCGAGGTGGACGTCACCACCGCGTCCATCGGCACCGACCGCACCGTCACCGGCAAGCACGCGATCCCCGTGGTCGCCGACACCCTGCTGGGCGACGTCGCCGACGAGAGCTATGACATGGTGGTGTTGCCCGGCGGCGTCCCCGGCGTCCCCAACCTGGACGCCGATCCCACCGTCGCGCGTGTCGTGCGCGCGGCCGCGGCGCGGGACAGCTGGGTCTGTGCGATCTGTGCCGCCCCCTCCGTGCTGGGCAACCTCGGCCTGCTCGAGGGGCGCGACGCGACCATCCACCCCGCGTGGCGCGACAAGCTGACCTGTGGGGGCTACAGCGAGGAAACCGTCGTTCGCGACGGTCGGTTCATCACCAGCCGCGGCGCGGGCACGGCGTTGCCGTTCGCGCTGACGTTGGCGAAGCTGCTCGCGGGTGAGGAGAAGGCGGCGGAGGTCGCCGCGGGGATGGTGACCGAGCTTCCCTGACCGGGCCGGGAGCCGACCGGCGCCTAGTGCTCTTGCTCGCCGGGGTCGAACTCGTCGTCCATGATGTCGGCGCGCGCGAGCTGCTCCATCATCTTCTGCTGCACCGCCTGGGAGAGCGCGGCCTGCGTCTCGGCGCTGATGTCCGCCTGGTTCTGCGCCATCTCCCCGGCGATGACCTTCATGGCGCCGCCGCCGTCCTCGCCCATGCTGTCCACGCCCTCGTGAGCCGCGTTGATGAGCAGCCCCCTCTCGTGGTCGCTGAGGTCGAAGCCGCCCAGGGCCTTGTCCGGTTCCCGCTTCACGTGGTCGGCGAAGACCGGTTCGGTGAGCATGCGAATGAACGCCTTCGCGAGATTCTCGATGGTCATGGATCCTCCACAGGTCAGCCTATCATCTCGTCAGCGTCGGACAATCCTCTGGCCGAAGATCGCGGTGCCCACGCGCACGTGGGTGGCGCCCTCCTCGATGGCGGCCTCGAAGTCGCCGCTCATGCCCATGCTCAGCACGGGCAGGGGGTGATCCAGGGCGTCCTGGAGGCGGTCGCGTAGATCGCGCATCTGCACGAAGTAGGGGCGGACCTCCTCGGCGTCGAGGAACGGGGGGATGGCCATGAGGCCGTCGAGGCGGAGGCCGTCGACGCCGAGCAGAGCGCCGATCTCGTCCTCGGCGGCGTCGGGGTCGAAGCCCCCCTTGGAGTCCTCCCAGCCCACGTTGACCTGGGCCAGCACGGAGCAGGCGCGGCCCACCTTGAGGGCTCGCTTGCCCACCTCCCGCGCCGCCTTCATGCGGTCCACGGTGTGGATGGTGTGCACGTCACGCACCAGGTACTTGATCTTGTTGGTCTGCAGGCGGCCGATGTAGTGCCACCGGATGTCCAGGTCGGCGAACTGCTCGACCTTGGCGCGGTACTCCTGCACGTAGTTCTCGCCGAAGTCCAGGTGCCCGGCGGCCGCGGCCGCGGCCAGCTTGGCCGGGTCCTGGGCCTTGCTCACGGCGATCAGGGTCACCTCGGAGGGATCGCGCCCGGCGCGGACCGCGGCCTCGTTCACACGATCCTGGACCGCGGCGAGGTTGTCGGCGATGTGCACGTCGTTCATCCGCAACTCCCGAAGGGCCGGGGTCCGCCCATGCGGCCGAGGGTGTCGATCACCTGGCCCAGGGGTAGACCCACGACATTGGTGTAGCTCCCCTCCACCCGCGCGATGAGGAACGCGCCGACGCCCTGGCAGGCGTAGGCGCCGGCCTTGTCCATGGGCTCGCCCGTGTCCACGTACCCGCGGATCTCGCCGTCGGTGAGGTCGCGGAACCACACGCGGGTTCGCGCCACGGCGGCCTCCTCGCGGCCGGTGGCCTGGTCGAGGATACAAAAGCCGGTGAGGACGAGGTGGTCGCGGCCGGACAGGCGCCGCAGCGTCTCGATGGCGTGGTCGCGGTCGCGCGGCTTGCCCAGGGCGGCGTCGTCCACCACCACGGCCGTGTCCGCGGCCAGCACCAGCCCCGTAGCCCGGGGGACGCGGCGGGCCACCTCGGCGGCCTTGACGCGGGCGAGGCGCTCGGTGAGGTCGTGGGGCGACTCGCCCGGCAGCTCGCTCTCGTCCACCTCGGGGACCTCCACGGTGAACGGGATCTCCACCGAGGCGAGCAGATCGCGCCGTCGAGGCGAGCCGGAGGCGAGCAGGAGGGGAGGGGCGGTCATTCCTCGGAGATGGCCCTCATCGGCTCGGTGGCAGCGCCGAGCAGCAGCACGTCGAGCATCTGGGTCACGCGCTGGGTGCCGCGGGTGGGATCGCCGTCGCGCAGCACCACGTCCGCGAGGTTCTCCTTGAACGCGCCGATGAGCGAGCACGCGCCCATGCGGGCGTCGAAGCTGCCCACGAGGCCCATCTCCTGGCCGCGTCGGATGGACCGGCCGATGGCCTCGCGCACGTGGGCCTCCAGGGCGGCCACCTGGGCGTCGAAGTCCGGGTCCACGCCGTGCAGCCCGCCCAGCACGATCTGGGCGGCCTCGGGGTTGTCCGTGAAGATCCCCCAGGCGCGCTCCAGGTTGGCGATCAGCTGGGTGCGCGGCGGGTCTGCGTGGTCGAGCTGGATGGGCCGGACGGCCTCCTCGATGCGCTGCAGCAGCCGGCCCAGCAGCGCGTCGAGCACCGCACGCTTGGCCTCGAAGTACAGGTAGAACGTGCCGCGCGCCACGCCCGCGTGGCGGATGATGTCGTCCACCGAGGTGCGGTGGTAGCCCTCGGCGGCGAAGCAGGTGACGGCGGCGTCGAGGATCTTGGCCTGGGTCTCGGCTCTTCGGCGCTCGGCGCGGGTCGATCGCCCGTCCGGTTTCCCTTGCGTCTGGGAGGAGTCGCCCATGTGCGCCGAGAGTACCACACGGCCGCTGACGCGTGCTGCGGCTGGCCTGGCGGCGGCGATTCCGGTATAGGTTGCGCCATCGTCACGGGACCGACGGCGTCCCCAGGGAGAACGACTCATGAGCCAGGGCAACGGTGAAGATCGGATGCGCACCATCGTCTCGCTGTGCAAGCAGCGGGGCTTCGTCTTCCAGTCCAGCGAGATCTACGGCGGCCTGCGCAGCGCCTACGACTACGGACCGCTGGGTGTGGAGCTCAAGCGCAACCTGATGAACGCCTGGTGGGAGCAGATGGTCCACTCCCGCGAGGACGTGGTCGGCCTCGACGCGTCGGTGATCATGCACTCGCGCGTGTGGGAGGCCTCGGGCCACCTGGCCGGCTTCAAGGACCCGCTGGTGGACTGCCTGGTGTGCAAGGAGCGGTTCCGCGCCGACAAGGCCCCCCAGCTCGAGCCCGGCGCCGATGCCCCCATGGAGTTCGCCGACAAGGGCCGCGCCAAGGCCGCGCTGAAGGTGCTCGAGGAGCGCGGCGAGACCCTCACCCGTCGCAAGAAGACCCTGTCCGGCGCCGTGGGCAACGACCGCGGCTACGTCTGTCCCCAGTGCGGCAGCCCGTTCTTGAGCGACGAGCGCGCCTTCAACCTGATGTTCCGCACCTCCATCGGCTCGGTGGACCCCCTGGGCGAGGTGGCCCAGTTCATCGAGGACGGCGACCTCCCCGGCGGCACCGAGCTGCGCACCAAGCTCGAGGAGATCCTCAAGCCGTCGGCGGTCTACCTGCGCCCCGAGACCGCCCAGGCCATGTTCGTGCAGTTCCAGAACATCCAGCAGTCCATGGGCATCAAGCCGCCCTTCGGCATCGCCCAGATGGGCAAGTCCTTCCGCAACGAGATCACCGTCGAG
>CAZLEO010000446.1:0-241 GCA_964558555.1 uncultured Rickettsiales bacterium
CGTCGTGGGGCACGTGGAAGCGGTAGTGCCAGGCGTTGGCCTCGGTGTAGTCGTCGGAGAAGTGGCCCGGATCGAAGTCCTCCTTCCACTCCCCCTCGGTGGTCTTGCCGCGGAAGAACAGGGTCTCGGGATCGAACAGGTTGGCCCAGTTGCCGGCCTGGGCGTACAGCTCGGCCGCGTCGTGGGGGGGGGGGGGGGGGGGGGGGGGGGGGCGGCGGCCCCCCCCCGGCGGCGGGGGGGG
>CAZLEO010000446.1:251-5450 GCA_964558555.1 uncultured Rickettsiales bacterium
CCCCCCTGGGTGGTTTTGCCGCGTAATAACAGGGTCTGGGGATCGAACTGGTTGGCCCTGTGGCGGGCCGGGGCGTACAGCTCGGCCGCGGCGGCGTGGCGGCCCAGGGCGTCGGCGAGCTGGGCCACGCCGAAGTCGTGGTGGGCGTACTCGAGGGTGGACGAGGTGGCCGCGCGGCAGTCGGAGTCGAAGGCCATGTAGCCGGCCTCGACGTACTCCTCCATGCAGCTGCGGCCGCTTTGCTCCACCGGGCCGGTGGCGTGGGCGTACAGCTCCTCGTACAGATCCTCCACGTCGGTGACGGGGATGCCCTTGAGGTAGGCCTCGGAGATGAGGATGTCCGCGGGGGTGCCGATCATCGACCCGGTGTCCCCGGTGGCCAGGGCCCACTTGGGGATGGCGCCGCCCTGCTCCTGCATCTTGCGGATGGACGTCATCATGTCCGCCTGGCGGTCCGGGAAGATCAGCGAGTACAGCGGGTGCGTGGTGCGCACCGTGTCCCACAAGGAGAAGTCGGTGTAGTAGGTGAAGCCGTCGGCGTACCAGACCTCGCGGTCGAAGCCCAGGTAGTCCCCGCCCACCTCGGTCCAGCTCGTGGGCATCATCATCGTGCGGTACAGGGACGAGTAGAACTCGGTGCGGTGCTCGTCGCTGCCGCCGGTGATCTCGATGGTCTCGAGCTCGGAGTTCCACAGGCTGTCCGCGCCGTTGCGGACGGCGTCGAAGTCCCACACGGCGCTGAACTCGGCGTCCAGGTTCAGGCGGGCGTGATCCAGGTCGATCATGGAGATGCCCGTCTGCACGAGGATCTCCTCGCCGTCGGCGGTGTTCCACTGGAACCACCCGCCGATGTCGGCGCCCTCGTGGTCCGCGCCGCCGGGCTCGAGGGTGTCGCCGTCCCAGGTGCCCCAGCTGCTCGGCGCCCGGCTGAACTTCGACACGAAGTACACGTCCACGCCGCCCACGCGGCTGGTGAACTCGCCGTTGTTGTGCAGCGATCCCCACAGCTCGCTGTTGTCCGGGTCCAGGTGGATCCACGACTCGGTGACCTCGCCGGTACCCAGGGTGTGGGCCAGGTCCAGCAGCAGCACCGCCTCCTCGGAGGCGGGGTAGGTGAGGCGCATCATGCCCGTGTGCGCGGTCGCCGTGAGCTCGACCTGGATATCGGGATCGGGCAGCAGCACCGAGTAGTGCCCCGCCTTTGCCTCCTCGTCGGCGTGGTCGAAGACCTGGCGGTAGCCGGTCTCCTCGGTCTTGGACGCGTCCATGCCCAGCGTGGGCATGTAGCTGACGTTGCCGTAGTCGGTGACGCCGGTCCCCACCAGGTGCAGGTGGGAGAACCCCTCGATGTGGTCGTCCTCGTACCAGTACCCCGCCGCGTGCAGCACACCCAGGGCGCCCGACTCCTTGGTGGTGTCCGGGCCCAACCGCACCATGCCGAACGGCGTGGTAGCGCCGGGAAAGGCCGCGCCGATGTTGAGCAGGCCGCCGGTGCCGATGATGGGGTCCACCCAGTGGGTGGGCTGCTCGGTGGGGTCCTCGGGGATGGGCGGCTGGGGATCGTCGGGATCGTCCTCGGGACAGCCGAAGAGGCCCATGCAAGCGCACAGGGCCAGGATCGCAGCGAACGGGATGCGGGTCATGGGACCTCCGGATTCGGACACGCCGAGGACCATAGCAGAGACCTTGCCAGGCGGGCGGGTATTAAAGACGCGCGAGCCTGTGGGCACGTGCGCGCCCTGGTATGATCCGCCGATGGCCGACACTCCCACCAGCGAGCTCCGCGGCGCCCGGTTCGGCAAGTACCGCGTCGTGCGAAAGCTTGGCGAGGGAGCCTTCGGCGCGGTGTACGAGGCGGTGCTGCCCGGCCTGCACGGCTTTGCCAAGCGCGTGGCCCTGAAGAAGCTGCGCGCGTCCGTGGTCGCCAACGATCCCACCTTCGTGCAGTCCATGGTCAACGAGGCGCGCATCGGCGGGTTGCTACACCACGGCAACATCGTCGACGTGTTCGAGTTCGAGCAGGTGGAGGAGCACTACTACCTGGCCATGGAGTTCGTCGAGGGGCTCACCCTGGACGAGATCGTCTACATCTGCCGCCACCAGGAGACCCTGCTGCCGCGGTTCGCCACGCTCAAGGTCGGCATCGACGTGTGCCGCGGCCTGCACTACGCGCATCAGTTCAAGGACGTGGACGGTCAGCCGCTGAACCTGGTGCACCGCGACCTCAAGCCCAGCAACATCATCGTCAACCTCGAGGGCACGGCAAAGATCCTCGACTTCGGCATCGCCAAGGCCGCGTCGAACCTGTTCAACACCACGTCCACGTCCGTGTCCAAGGGTACGCCGCGGTACATGTCCCCCGAACAGATGCTGGCCGAGGGGCCGCTGACCCATCGATCGGACATCTTCTCGATGGGGGCGGTGTTGTTCGAGATCATCACGGGCCGGGTCCTGTTCGACGCCCCGTCGTTGCCCGGGCTGGCGCTGAAGATCGTCAGCGAGATCCCGGCCGAGGACCTCGACGAGGCCGACACGGCGCTCCCGGGCAGCGCCGACATCCTGCGCCGCGCGCTGGCCAAGGACCCCCTGGATCGGTACGAGAACGCCCAGGCCATGGCCAACGCCCTGCTGGAGCTGAGCCACCGCTTCCCGGCCCAGGCGGACATGGCCGAGGTCGTGGCCCGCCTGGTGCCGTTCCGCGACCCGGACTCCCAGCGGGAGATCGTCAGCTCCGCCGAGCTGAACCTGGCCACCCACGCCACCACCAACGGGGTGCTGGAACCCCTGTCCGAACAGCGGCACATCCCGCCCCCGTCTCCGTCCTCGGCGGGTTGGGACAAGTTCACCGAGGTGTTCGACACCATGGCCCCGGCGGCCCCACCGCCCGATGCGTCCGCGCTGATGGACGACGACGAGGCCACGCGGGCGTTGGAGGGGATGCGCGAGGCCGTGGCCGAGGAGCCGAACCTCTCCGAGTCCCAGGTGCCGGGCCTGGCCGGGGCCGGGGACGACGAGGCCCCCGCGCCGAAGTCCCGGACGTGGGTCGGGATCGCTGTCGGCGTGTTCGTGCTGCTCGCCGTGGTGGTGGGGATCGGCATCGCCATGAAGGGCCCGTCCACAGACGCGACCGAAGACGTGACCCCGGAACCGGCGACCGCACAACCCGAGGTCACCGAGGAACCGGCGACCGAGGCGCCCTCCGAGCCCCCCACGGAGCCCCCCACGGAGCCCCCCACGGAAGCCCCCACGGAAACCCCCACAGAAGCTCCAACGGAGGCCCCGACCGAGGCCGCCACGGAGGCGCCCGAGGAGCCCGCCACTGAAGCTCCACCCACCACCCGCCCCGGCAAGGTGAGCATCCGCTGCAAACCCTGGTCGCAGATCTACGTGGACGGCACGCTGGTCAAGGAGAGTGTCATCCTCAAGGACCACGAGGTGTCCGGCGGCAGCCACACCATCCGCCTGGTCTGCCCCGACCACGGCAACGCCGAGAAGGTGTTCACCGTGGACATCGACGGGCAGAATGTGGGATTGGGTTGCTGGGATTTCACCGCGGACGCCCCCTGCGGGGGCTGAGCCGCGCACCGACTGGCCCACTGGCCGGCTCGTAGGAGGTGGACCTTGCGCGTCCATACGTTCTCCACACTGCTGTTCGCCCTGGCCCTGACGGCGGGCGCTCGGGCGGCCGACACGTCGGCGGCGTACGCGGGCTCGACGGCGTCGGCGGACAACGCCGGCCGCGTGGCCCAGGCGCTGGCGCTGGTCCAGCCGGCCGTGTCCCTGGCCGCCACCCCGCTGCACCTCGACGAGCTGGCTCCGGCCGGCGCGCTGCTGGCGCCGGGCGCGGACGGGATCGCGTGTGACGGTGAGCCCGTGGACCGAGCGGCCTATCGGGCCCAGGTCGCCCGCCTCAACGAGGCGGTGTGGGAGGTGGAGGACCTGCAGCCCCTGTTCGACTCGGCCCGCCGCACCCAGGCCTGCCTGAGCGAGACGGTGGACGCGGCCGATCTCGCCCGTGTGGACTTCGTCCAGGGCGTGATGGCCTTCGAACTGGGGGATCCCGAGTCGGCGACGGCGGCCTTCCGCGAGGTGTTCGCCAAGGCGCCGTCGTTCGCCTGGGACGGGCAGTTCGGCCCCGGCGCCAAGGCCAGCTTCGACGCCGTGTCGGCCGAGACGGCCAGCGGTCCGCGGGTGGAGCTGACGATCCTGGCGGGGGAGGGCGACCTGGTGATGGTGGACGGCGTCTCCTACGAGACCGCCACGCTCCTGGTGAGCCCGGGGCGGCACCTGGTCCAGCTGGGCCGGGAGACGGCGCTGCGAAGCGTGTTGGTGGACACCGCGGATCGCGCCGCGACGGTCGTCCTCGACGCTGCGGTGTCCCTGGCGGAGCTGGAGGCGGGCACGCCCGGCGCCGCGGTCACCGCCCTGTTCGCCGGCCTCGGCGATGCCGCGCCCGAGTACCTGGTGTGGGTGGGCGAGGACAAGCGGGCCTGGCGGTGGGCCGCAGAGACGGGGACGTTTGACGAGGTGGCCTTGCCCAGGGCAGCCGTGGCCGCCCTCGAGCCCGCCGTGGACGGGGGCAAGAAGCGCCCCGGCCCGGCCACGCCGGTCCTCATCGCGGTGGGCGCGGGCCTGGTGGCGGGCGGTACGGTGCTGGCCGCGGCCACGCGCAGTGACATCGACGCGTTCAGCGCCGACGTGGAGGCGGGGATACTGTTCCCGTTCCCGTCCCCGAACGCGGAGAACCCCGAGGACTACGAGCTGTACGGCGAGTGGCAGGGCAAGGTGAACCGGCTCGGCGTCGGATACGCGCTCATCGCCGTGGGCGGCGTGAGCCTGCTGGCCTCCATCCCGGTGGGCCTGCTCACCGCCCGGCCGGCCTCACCCGAGGTGGCCTTCAACGCCACGATCCTCAGCAGCGGCCAGTCCGACGGCGCCGACGGGATCGTGTTCACCGTGAGCTGGAAATAGGAGTCAAGACGATGTTGCGACGACTCGCCTGGATTCCCGCCCTGCTGCTGCTCGGCTGCCCCGACCCGCCCGTACCCCCCGACGTGGATCTGGACGGGGACGAGTGGCCCGACATCACCGATCCGTGCGTGGACGTGGACGGTGACGGGTACGGCCGCCCCGAGGACGACACCAGCGGCTGCGTGATCACCACCCCCGACTGCGACGACAGCGACGCCGAGATCAACC
>CAZLEO010000447.1:0-5448 GCA_964558555.1 uncultured Rickettsiales bacterium
CGTGGGCTTCGTGCCCACCATGGGCTACCTGCACGAGGGGCACCTCTCGCTGATGCGCATCGCCGGCGAGCGCGCGGATCGCGTGGTGGCGTCGATCTTCGTCAACCCGACCCAGTTCGCCCCGGGCGAGGACCTCGACGTGTACCCCCGCGACGAGGAGGGGGACCTCGCCAGATGCAGCAGCGTCGGCGTGCACGCGGTCTTCCTGCCCCCCGTGGAACAGATGTATCCCCCGGGCTCCAGGACCTTCGTCACCGTGCACGACCTCGGCGGCGGCCTGTGCGGCGTCAGCCGACCCACCCACTTCCGCGGCGTGGCCACGGTGGTGTCGATCCTGTTCAACCAGGTCGAGCCGGATGTGGCGGTGTTCGGTAGCAAGGACTTCCAGCAGCTGCGGGTCATCGAGCGCATGACGGCGGACCTGGGCTTCCCCATCGAGATCGTCGGCGGCGCCATCGTGCGCGAGCACGACGGCCTGGCCATGTCCTCGCGCAACGCGTACCTCACCGACGAGCAGCGCGCCCAGGCGCCGGCGCTGCGCCGCGCGCTGCTGTGGGCCGTCGAGGCCGCCGCCGCCGGGACGATGGACGCCGCCGCCCTCGTCCAGGGCGTCCGCGACCGCATCGGCGAGCAAT
Organism: uncultured Rickettsiales bacterium; assembly: GCA_964558555.1. GTDB lineage: Bacteria > Myxococcota_A > UBA796 > UBA9615 > CAYRNR01 > CAYRNR01. The sequence continues at coordinate 636 of CAZLEO010000447.1, forward strand.
CCCTGGCCGAGATCGACTACGTGGAGCTCGTGGACGCGGACGACCTGCAGCCCTTCTCCGGGATCGTGGACCGCCCGGCCCGTGCCGCGGTGGCCGTGCGATTCGGCGCCACCCGACTCATCGACAACGTCCCCCTCGGCCCGGGAGCCGCCACCCCCTGATGGACCAGCCGACCCTCCTGTTGATGCTCGTGGTCGCCGTGGTGGCGGCCAGCCAGCTGCTGCAGCACAGCGGCCGCTGGATCCTCAAGCCGTGGATCTTCTGGCCCGTGCAGGTGCTGCTCGTGGTGCTGCTCGGGTTCGTGTTCGCGGCCAGCCTCGAGGAGCTGATGGCCCAGGTGCGCCCGGCGATCCGCGGATTCCTCACCCTGTTCGTGGGCTGGCGGCTGGTGCTGAACTGGCGGCACCGCGGCCGGGTACAGGCCCAGGTCGAGGAGGAGCGGAAGTGGGCGGAGCTGAGGCAGGAGAGGCTGCGTGAGGAGCCGGAGGAAGGGATCGAGGAGGAGTAGGGCGCCTCAGGACGCGATCTCGTCGAACGGATTCCCGCCGACCACGTCTATCCCGTGGTCCAGATCCCTGTACAGGAACTCGAGCTCGAAGGCGTCGGAGGTGAGGCGCTGGACCTCGTCCCAGCGGCGCCGGACGCGGCGCTCGAGGACGAGCTCACCGCGGGCGAACTTGGTGTTGAGGCAGTCCGCCATCGTGCCGGTCGGGTCGGCATAGGCGAGCCCGACGAACTCGGCGGGCGTGGCCTCGAGGGCGCCGCTGAGGCGGTGGCCGCGGTCGCCGTGCAGCTGGAAGGACCAGCGAGGGAACGGGTACCTGCCGCTGCCGAGCCAGCGGCGAGCCTTGTTGAAGGCGAACTCGGTGTCTCCCAGCCGCAGTACGCAGGCGGTGAGCCTGGGGGTGGTGACCGAACCCAGCGCGATGCGGGCGCTGAAGCCGTCGAACCGCGCGTCGTGTCGCTGGTGGAAGCGGTTGGCGTTGGCGTAGGCGTAGTCCACGGCGTGGGCGCGGCCCCAGTTGTGTCCCTGCAGGCCGGTCCAGCCACCCAGGTCCACCTCGCGGTCGCCCACCCGGAAGGTGCCGGACAGCTCCAGGAACGGCCGTGGCGTGAGCATCTTCTTGCGCGGGAACGCCGCGGTGTACATCCACGCGGCGGGGAGGTGCAGCAGCGGGGGTTCGTCTCCGGCCAGGTCCACGGCCCAGGCCGCGGACAGGCGTCCGCGCTCGTCGGGGATCTCCCCCTCCGCGCGGGAGTCGGTCAGCAGCGCCGGACCCAGCCGGACGATGCCCCCGGGTGGGCTCAGCTCCACCTCGTCGGCCGGGACCACCCGCTTGGCCACGAGGTGCTCGCCAGCGTCGCCGTCCATCAGCACGGCCCAGCTCTCGCCAAAGGGCGGAGCGTCGGAGCCGGCCGGCGCCATGAGGTTGTGCTTGATCCACAGACCGAGCCGGCGGTCCGGCGCGTTGGCCTTGACGTAGAACGACTCGTAGTGGCCGTCCCGGTCGCGCGGCCAGCGCACGTCGTTGGGGGGAAACGGCAATTCCACCATCGCGGCCCTCCACCGATGCGATACTACCACCCATGCGATCGGGCATCCGCGCCATCGGCATCGACGACGGTCCCTTCGAGCGGGCCCACCGGGGGGACGTGCTGGCGGTGGGTGCGGTGTACCGCGGCGGGGACCGGCTGGAGGGGATCCTCTCGACAAAGGTCCGCCGGGACGGACGCAACGCCACGGACCGGCTCGTCGCCATGATCATGGGCTCGCGATTCCATCCCCAGCTGCACTACATCCTGCTCGACGGCATCGCCCTGGCCGGCTTCAACGTGGTGGACATCCACCGGCTGTGGCGCGAGACCGACCTCCCCGTGACCGTGGTCAGCCGCAACCGCCCCCACCGCGAGGCCGTGCGGGCCGCGCTGCTGGATCACATCCCCGGTGGTGCGGCGCGGTGGAAGCTCGTCCAGCGCGCGGGCGCCGTGCACGAGATCGAGGGTCTGTTCTGCCAGCTGGCGGGGCTGGACGAGGAGGAGGCGGGGGAGCTGATCCGCATCACACGCCGCCATGCCAAGCTACCCGAACCCATCCGCACGGCCCACCTCGTGGCCGCCGGGATCGTCAGGGGCGAGAGCCGGGGTAGGGCATGAAGACCCCTAGCAGTCTTCGGCGGGCTGGCCGTAGTAGACGAGGATCTCGGCGCCGGGCTCGGGGACGTGATCCGCGTCGAAGACCACGGCGTTGGCGGGTTCGTCGTAGGTCCATCCCTCGTCGAGGACGGTGCCGGCGACGGTGACCTCGAGGGTGGAGGGGATGGGCGAGAAGGTCAGGGGGAAGCTGGCCTGGGGCTGGGCGACCATGTCGGGGATGGTCTCCAGCACGGGCATCCAGTCCGTTTCGCAGATGCTGACCTCGGCGCCGCCGGTGGCCGTGACCACCTCGTGCAGGCGTGCGCCGGCGTACGCCGCGCCTCCGTCGCCGGTGCAGCCGGTGGTCAGGCCGTGGACGCCGTTGAAGGTGACGGCGTCGGGATCGACCTTGAGGGCTTCGATGGCCGCGACCCAGTCGGCTGCCGCGCCGCCGGACTGGTCGTCCTCGTCGGTCAGGGCGATGAGCGCGAGCCCGGCCGGATCCCGCAGGAACCCCTCGTTGGGGCCGCCGGGGACGGACATGGGCGGCGTGACGGCCTGGTAGCCGAAGCTGATGGGCTGTTCGGTGCCGCTGCCAGTGGTCCCCAGCAGCACGTTCTGGGCGAACGCCGCCCCCGGGTCCGGCGTGGTCGCCGAGACGATGGGGGTGGCCCCCTGCAGCGCTGCGTTGTCGGTGCTGACCACGCCGACGTGGAAGTCGAGGCCTGCGGTCTGCAGGAAGTCCATGAACTCGCCGGCCATGGCCGACAGGGTCTGCTGCTCTTCGACCATGGAGCACGAGTTGTCCACGATCCACAGGATGTCGACCATGAAGGCATCGGCCGCGGTGAAGCCGTCCATCCACTCGTCGGCGATCACGGCCTCGCCCTCGACGGTGCCGGTCACCTCGGGGTGATCGGGGTGATCCGTGGTGGCGACGACCTCGACCTGCGCCTCACCGAGTTCCTCCGGGGCGAAGGTCACGGCAAACGGCTGGCGGCCGCCGGGGTCCAGCGTCCACGGCAGCTCGACGGGCAGGATCAGCGCGAACACCAACTCCTCGGGATCGAGCCACAGCTGGTCCACCACCACGGGACCGTCGGTGGCGTTGACCAGCTCGATGCCGGAGTTGTCGGCGCAGGGCAGCGCCAGCTCGCCGAAGTCGAGCGGCGGCTCGAAGTACACGCCGTCGGGCGGCGGCACGAAGTCGTCGTCGTCGCCCGCGGAGTCGTCGTCGTCCGCCGGCGTGGCGTCGTCGTCGTCCGCCGCTGTGGCGTCGTCGTCGTCCATGGCCACGTAGCCGCTCTCCTGGCAGCCGAGGGCGAGGAACAGGAACAGGGCGTGCAAGATGGCAAGTGTCGTCAGCCTCATTCCTCCTCCTCCTCGCTGCAGTCGCCGACCAGCTCGTAGGTCATCTCCAGGGCCGCGCCGTCGTCCGGCGGCTCGTCGAACACCACGGCGTTGTCCACCTCCTCGTAGCTCCACCCCTCGTCCACCTGCACGCCGTCCACGGTCACGACCAGGGTCTGGGGCATGGGCGCCTGGGTCAGCTGGAACCGGGTGTTCGGCCCGGCCACGAGCTCGGCCGCCACCGAGAGGACCGGGGACCAGTCCTCCCCGCAGATGCTCACCTCCAGCCCGCCGGTCAGGGCCACCACTTCCGACAGGATCGGGGTGCCGTACGCGGTGGCGCAGCCCGAGATCATCCCCGTGATGCCGCTGACCGCCACGAGCGCGGAGTCGGGCTTGAGGGCCTGGAACTCCGCCGCCCAGGCGGCGGCCGTGCCGCCGGACTGGTCGTCCTCGTCGGTGAGGATGATCACCGACAGCCCGGCGCCGTCCCGCACGAACCCCTCGTTCGCGCCGCCCGGGTCGGTCTGCGGCGGGGTGAGGCCGGAGTGGGCCTGCAGCAGGGGTTGCTCGGTCCCGCTGCCGCTCGTGCCGAGGGACACCGCGTCGGCGAAGGCGGCGGCCGCGTCGGCGGTGGCGGGGGTGATGATCGGTGATCCCATGGACGGGCTGTCCGTGGTCACCACGCCGACCTGGTAGTCGAGCCCTGCGGCGTCGAGGTAGTCGAGGAAGTCCTCCGCGTTTGCGGCCAGCGCGGCCTGCTCCTCCCACATGGAGCAGGAGTTGTCCACGACCCAGAGGATGTCCACGGTCGTGGTGTCCTCCTGCACGAAGGTGTCGGTGTGCTGGCCAGCGGAGAGCCCGCTGCCCACGGTGGAGCCGCCCACCTGCGGCAGGTCCGGGTGGTCGGTCTCCACGAGGATCGTGGCCTCGTGACCGCCCACGGTCTGGGGGTGGTAGATGACGTCCAGCCCCAGGTCGAACCCGGGGTAGATGGTCAACGGCCACTCGACCGGGGGTACGAGGGTGAAGTGGCCGTCGTCCATGTCCAGTGCGGTGGCCAGGACGGTCGTCGGTTCCTCGCCGACGTTGACGATCTGGACCTCCGCGGCCTCCTCGCAGCCCAGGACCACGTCGCCGAAGTCCAGCGGCGGCCAGACGTAGACGTCCTGGTCAGGCGGAGTGACGTCGTCGTCGTCATCCGCGGCGCTGTCGTCGTCATCGGTGACGCTGTCGTCGTCGTCGTCCGCGGCCGTGTCGTCGTCGGCCGCGGCGTGGGCAAGGTGGTCGGGGCCCCGCGCGCCCCGGCCGCCCCCGGCGCGCCCCCCAC
>CAZLEO010000448.1:0-5392 GCA_964558555.1 uncultured Rickettsiales bacterium
TCGTCGTCGCCCGCCGAGTCGTCGTCGTCGTCGTCGCCCGCGAGCTCGAATCGGATGGCGTATCCGTCGGACAGGTTGGCCGCGTCGCACGAGACCTCCAGCGCTCCCGGCCCGGCGCCGTCGATCCCCACCGTCGCCGTCCCGCCGAACGCTGCGTCGCCGCCCGCGTCCGTCAGCAGGTAGTGGAACTCGATGGCGTGACTCGCCTCGAACAGCTTCACCTCGAAGCTGGCCAGTCCCTCGGTGACCGAGTGCTGGACGTCGGTGTAGGAGAACACCACGGCCCGGTCCTGGGCAGGTCCGACGACCCGCCGCGCGACCTCGCCGACGGCCGAGTCCCAGTGGTCCCACCAGGGAGCCATCCCGGGATCGGCCAGCGCAGGCAGGCAGGCATGGATCGAGCCCGGATAGGCGCCGCTGAACGTCAGTATCCCGTCGTCGCCGATCTCGATGTCGTTGTAGGTCTGCCCGTAGAAGTCGAAGGGGAAGGGCAGCGACGAGGTCACCGAACCGCCGGTGGGTACGCCCAGGGGGGTGGTGCCAGCTTCCCACGAGAAGATGGGGCCGCCCGGCTCGTCGCTGTCGATCCACACGTACCCGAACGCGTCTGGCCCCCCCGATCCGGGCGAAGCTTGCCGGAGCGGGGCCCAGGCCATCGCGAGCCCGATCAGCGCGACCCACACGATTCGGGGCGTGGCAGGCCGCTGCCGCTGGATCACAGGCCCACCTCCAGGCCGGTCGTCACCGTGCCGAACACCTGCGGATCGACGCCTCCGTCCACGTCGAGGTCGAGGGCGGTCACCTGCAGCGTGGCGGCCACGACGAACGACAGCCGGCGATCCAGGACGATGCCGAGGTGGACCACCGGTCCGGTGCTGCCGAAGAACCACCCCGACTCCTCGGGGAGGAGTTCGTGATCCTCGCCCTCGAACCGAGCCACGGGCACCAGGGTCAACCGGGTCTGCCATCCCGCCAGCACCCTCAGGCGGCGGAAGTCCCGGGACCACCCCACGTCGGCGGCGATCCAGAAGACACCGCGTCCTTGCCGTACCAGTCGTTCGACCTCCTGATGGGTTGGACTGACACCGAGGCCGACGGTGCCGCCGAGGGTGAGCCCCGTCGCCCTGCCCCGTGCCTTGCGGTAGGCGCCCCAGTACTCCAGGGCGAGCACGCCGTCATCCCACAGGTCGTTCCAGCGCTCCGGCGGTCCGCCACCCACGCCGACGCGCAGCGACTGCAGACCGCGGTCCTCCCGGACGAGCACTTCGATCTCGGAGACGGGCACGGATGATCCGGCCCGGAAATCGGCGTATCCGTCGATCAGCAGCTCGCCTTCACTGGACCGCACCTCCACGTGGTGTTGTCCGGGATCCACGAGGATCGTCCCGGGAAAGAGCCCCTTGGCGCGCCCGTCGATGACCAGCGTCGCGGAGGCCAGGGAGGCCGAGCCGTGCCCGTACTGGTAGACCAGGGCTCGATCGCGTGCCTCACGCGCCTCCTCGTCTCCCACCAGGACCAGATCGTTGGTGCCGATGACGCGAAACGCCGCCTCCGGGATCTGTCGGCTGGACGTGCGCTCCCGCGTGCGCTCCCTGGCGTAGTCGTGGGCCTCCCACGAGGTGAGCAGACCGTCGCCGTCACGATCGGCCGACGAACGCGCCCAGGTCATGGATTGCAGCAGGTAGCTCGTGTACACGCCGTGCCGCAGCTCGTCGTCCTCGTACGCGGGCCTCCCCAGGGAGGAGGCGAACAGGTGCGCCTCGCCGCTGCCCAGCCGCCGGACCCGCGTCTGGGTCGTGTTCGCCAGCGCGTCGTCGAGCGTGCCGGTCAGGGTCGGGTCGACCACGGACTTGCCCGCGCCGTGGAAGCACGCGTCCACGATCAGCGCCTTGCGCTCGGCGCGGAGGCTGCTCACGAAGTCCTGCAGTGAGTTCAGGTCGATGGCGCTGCCGGACAGATCGTCCGGAGACGTGTCTCGCGTCAACAGGTACAGCTGGGCTTCCCCGTCCGCGCCCACGGTCGAGGTGCCGTGCCCCGAGAAATACAACAGGAACACGTCCTCGCGCCGCAGGTCCGCGAGCAGGCTTCGCAGCTCCGAGAGAATCCGTGCGCGCGAGGTCTGCGCCTCGGTGTCCAGCACGACCACGCGATCGAACCCACCCTCCTCCGGCCCCAGCAACACGTCGGCCAGGGCCCGCGCGTCGGCGCTGGCGAACTGGAGGTCCGGGAATGCGGAGCTCTCGTACTGGTCCACGCCCACGACCAGGGCGATGCGACGGGACTCCAGCGCCGCATCGAGCTCCTCGGCCGTGCTCGTCGCCGGGTGCATGCCCCGCTCGCGCAATCCCGCGCTGTGGTGGGCACAGCCGCCGAGGCCGAGGCATAGCGACACGAGGCAGAGCACGACGCTCCTCATGGCAGCCACTCCAATGAGGCCTCGCTGTGGGCCGCCGGTCGCAAGCAGGCAGGATCGGCCTCGTCCAGTGAGAGTCTGTAGGTGCGCACCCCCGGCCCCGCGTCCGTACGGAATGCCTGGACCTGGTCCTCGACGGCGGGCATGTGATCTCCGGCCTCGACGGTCCACGACTGCCCCGCAACCGGGAAGATCCGCGTCCACCGACCGTCCTCGGTGGCCTCGTCGAGGCACAGGTGCCCGCTGCCGGTCGTCGAGGCCACGAAGATCAGGCGCTCGTCCGGTCCGACGAGGGGGTTCGGTGCTCGGTGGAGCTGTTCACCCTCGACCATCCAGCTCAGCTCGAGCTCGGGAGCCGCGTCCGCACCACGAGCCACGAGCTGTGGCTCACTGGCCACGTTGAACACCCCGATCCCGCCCACGACGAGGACCAGCAGGGCCGTGATCCCGACGGCGGTGATGTTTCGCCTTTGCCGCCTGCGCGCCAGCTGCCTCACCGCCGGCCCGTCCATGGGCGCGGGCGGATCGGCCGCGACGCGTAGCGCTTCCTTCAACCACTCGTCGCTCATGGTCCCCCTCCACTGCATCGATCGAGGGCCGTGCTCGCGTCGTCCTCGATCATGGCTCCAACCATCCCTTGAGACGCTTTCTCGCGTAGCTCAACTGACTTCGTACTTGCTGGCCGGTGATGCCCATCACCTCGCCCACCTCGTCCGAGCTGAGGTCGTGACGGTACGTCAGGACCACCACCGTGCGATGGGACTCGGGTAGACGGCCCAGGAGTCGCTCGACCTTGCGGGCACGCTCGCTCGCCATGAGTTCGAGATCGGGTCTCGAACGCTGCTCCGCCTCGGGCAGGGGCTGTTCGACGAGCTGTCGGAGCAGCCGGTAGAAACGGCGGCGGCCCCTCTGCTGGTCCTGGGCACATCGGCGCGCGATGGTGAACAGGTAGACCATGAACCGCTGCTGATGAGAGTAGCGCTTGCGCGCGCGGTACACCCGCAGGAAGGTCTCGGACCAGGCATCCTCCGCCATGCGGCGATCGCCGAGCACGGACATCAAGAAGCCCAGGAGCGGGGAGCCGGTCCGCTCGACGATCCTGTCGAACGCCCGCTCCTCGCCCTCGTGCCACTCGCTGACGAGAGCCTCGAGTTCCTCGCGTCGCTCGTCCACACACGTCTCCGTCCTCAGCGGCGCCGCCGTCGTGGAATCCTGCGACATGGAACCATTCTAACGTCCCGTGCTTGCTCGATCCCCCGCTCATCTCGCCTCTTTCCCTCGGTTCGCAGCCCCTCGCATCAGGTAGAACGCCGGCACCTGCGCCAGAGTGGAGCATTTTCTTGCAGATTGGCATGAGATGGGTGGTCGGGGACGGTCCAGGTTCACGGAGACACGAGGACTCAGAATGCGCCGTTCTCGGAGTACTCGCAGTCCACGAAGGCCTCGTTGATCGCGGTCACGGCGTCGTTGAGGCCGGAGACGCTGGCGCCGTAGGGGCTCAGCGCTCCCAGGTCGCCGGCGATCACCTGGTTGGCCAGGTCGAGCAGGCCGTAGACGGTCAGCCCTTCGAAGCCCTCCACGGCGATGACCAGATACCCCAGCGGCAGCGGGCTCTCCTCGGGCAGCACGCCCGCCTCGGAGAAGGACGTGTTCAGCGTCAACGCCACCACCTGGCCGGCCAGCACACCGGCCGCCGTGTCCACCGGATCGATGCTGTCGATCGCCAGGGTACTCGGGGTTCCGCCGGCGGGGAGGAAGTCCTCGACGGCCTGCGCTGACGTGAACAGAGCGTGGTTCAGATCCGCCGCGTCCACGCCGATGACCAGGCCCGTGGGGAACACGTACGCGAAGTTGGCGTTGCGAATCCGGCCGGGGTTGCGGCCGCGGGCTCGCGCGCCCCAGCCTCCCTGGGTCTGCGTGCACACGCCCTCGAGTTCGGGGTCTTCGCACAGGTTGCCGATGCCGTTCCCGTCGGCGTCTCCCTGCTCGGAGTTGGGCACCGCCGGGCAGTTGTCGCAGACGTCCCCCACGCCGTCGTCGTCCATGTCGGCCTGGTCGGCGTTGTAGTCGTCGGGGCAGTTGTCCACGTCGCCGCAGACCCCGTCACCATCTGCATCGTCGTCGGGATCGGCCGGACACTCGTCACACTCGTCGCCGGCGCCGTCACCGTCCGTGTCGGTCTGGTCCGTGTTGGGGAAGCCGGGACAGTTGTCCACGTCGCCGCAGACACCGTCCCCGTCCACGTCGTCGAGGGCGTCGAGCGGACACTCGTCGCAGGCGTCGCCGGCACCGTCGCCGTCGGAGTCGGTCTGGTCGGGGTTGGCCACGTCGGGGCAGTTGTCCACGTCCCCGCACACGCCGTCGCCGTCCTGGGCGTGGTGCTCCTCGTCGAGGTCGTCGTCGCAGGCGTCGCCGGCGCCGTCTCCGTCCGTGTCGGTCTGGTCCGTGTTGGGCACGTCGGGGCAGTTGTCCACGTCGCCGCAGACCCCGTCGCCGTCGGCGTCGTCGTCCGCATCGTCGGGACAGACGTCACACGCGTCGCCGGCGCCGTCCCAGTCCGAGTCGGTCTGGTCGGGGTTGGCCACGTCGGGGCAGTTGTCCACGTCGCCGCACACACCGTCGTCGTCCACGTCGTTGTCCGCGTCCAACGGGCAGTCGTCGCAGGCGTCGCCGAGGCTGTCGCCGTCGGCATCGTCCTGGTCGGCGTTGGGGGTGGCCGGACAGTTGTCCACGTCACCGCACACGCCGTCGGCGTCCATGTCGTTGTCCGGATCGAACGGACAGGTATCGCAGACGTCACCCAGTCCGTCGCCGTCCGAGTCGGACTGGTCCGGGTTGGGATCGGTGACGCAGTTGTCCACGTCGCCGCACACGCCGTCGTCGTCCAGGTCGTTGTCCATGTCGAACGGACAGTCGTCGCAGGCGTCGCCCAGCCCGTCGGCGTCCGCGTCGCCCTGGTCGGCGTTGGGGGGTTGGGGG
>CAZLEO010000449.1:0-5345 GCA_964558555.1 uncultured Rickettsiales bacterium
GCGGTCAAGGAGCGCCAGTGGCCCGGCATCGAGGGGTGGGAGGAACTCGACGACGGCCGGTGGGCCATGGACCTCAAGGTGCCCGTCACCCCCGAGGTCGTCACCTGGATCATCACCTGGGGCCGCACCGCCGAGGTGCTCGCGCCGATGACGCTGAGACGACGTGTGCAGGGCGAGCTAAGGGCCGCGCTGGCGCAGTACAGCTAGAACGGGATGTCCCCGGCGCACGATTCGTCGCCCGGCGTCCACTCCCAGACCCGCCTGGCCACGTGGCTCAGATCGCTGTCGCGGTCGAACCACAGCCCGAACAGGACAAGGTAGACCTCGATGCGCGCGTCCCGCGCGCGGCCGGCGAGCCCCTCGTCGAGCCGGCCGTACCCGTCCGTCAGCACGAGTATCCTGCGATACCGCTGCTCCAGCGCGTGGTCGAGGATGCAGTCGAAGTCGGTCCCCCCCGTGGTCTCGTACCGACCATCGGCCAGGGCCTTCAACAACGCTGTAGACACCTGGTTGGAGAACACGTGCACCCGATCCCCCACGTGCTCGTCCAGGGCGGCGCACAGCTTGAACAGGAACGGCAGCTGCTCGTCCATCGACCCCGACCCGTCCACGTACAGCTGGACCCGCTGGTCGTCCTCGACCTCCTGCTCCAGCGGCGCCGTCCAGAACAACGGCGTGTACCCCAGCGAGAGACTCAGCGCCTCCGAGCGCCCCAGCCGCCCCACCACCCCGCGCTCGGCCGTGAGCATCTTGCGCGTCACGGGGTGGTCGGGATCTGCGTCCATGGCCATGCGGATGGCCGCGAGGAGGGGGGCGGGATCCGGCTGCTCGTCCTCGATCCGGATGTCCTGCAGCCGCAGGAACTTGCCGTGTCCGCCGTGGATACCGAACACGTCGGACAGAATCCGGACATCCCCCTTCCACTGCACGTCGCGTAGCTCGTGATCGCCGAGCAGCAGCGGTACGTTGCCCAGCACGAGGGGGAGTTCCTCGGCCATGGCGTCGCAGAACTGCGGCCAGAATTCGGCGAACCCCATCGAGTCCAGCCAGGCGTGCAGGTAGAGCTCGGCCACCGCCGAAGGGCGGCGGACCCCCATGCGGTTGAGGGCGTCCTTGAGCCATTCGTGCAGCTGGGTGCGCGCGCCGTGGGTCGTCTCGAAGCGGCCGGAAACGGGATTCATAGCGAGTAGGTCGGATGTCTCGAGCCGCCCGTGCTCACGGAACAACACCGCCGGTGGCAGCAGCATCAGCTCCGGGAACGCGCTGGCGCGGTACACCCGCTGCAAGTACGGCGCCCCCTCTCCGTCGAACCACAATCGCTCGAGATGGGCGTCCACGTACATGTCCAGCGCCAGCCCCAGCAGGGTCCTGGTGGTGAAGTCCAGGTGCACGAACCTCGACAGGTCGCCGCGCACGCGATGGAGGATCTCGTGCGCCAGCAGGTGAAGCGCGGAGTCCGGCTCGTCTAACCTGTCCTCCACGAAGCCGGGGTCCACCTCGATCACCGCGCCACGGCTCGACACCCTCAATCGTGCCGTGCCCACGCCAGGGGCTTCGACCACCTGCAAGCCGCCCCCTGCTCCATCGAACAACCACGTCAGCAGGTTCAGCGCTCGTCGCCCACGCGGGCTGTCTGCGCGGCTGCGCGCCGCTTCCAGCGCAGAGCCCAGGAAGTCGTCGAACTTCACGCCTGTGCTCCAGGGGTGGGAAGCGCGCCCACCAGCAGGGGTACGGACGGATGCTCCACATAGGAGGCCGGAGGGTTCTGCGGCAAGAAGACCCCTCCCACGGTCCTGGCCAGGACCGCGCGCACGGCCGCGGAGTCATCGAGCACCGGGAGATCCGATGCCAACCGCATGGGATCGGAGAGCAGCTGTGGCTCCAGCAGGAAACAGGGCGGGAGGTTCTCGCCAACCCCTGCAACAAGGTCACTGCAATCCAGGGGGTCCGGGACACGGAGCACGAACCGCGGCCACATCTCCGCCATGGGTACCTTCCCACGGGCCGTCGTCGGGCACGCTTCGCCGTGCTCGTCGAACCGGCGGTACACCGCCTCTGGCAGCTTGTCGTATCCGTTGTATCGGCGCGTCACGCCGCGATCGATGTGGAGGACTCGGCTCTTGTTGCCGTTTCCCACAATCAGCCATTCCAGGTATGGAACGGTCAGCTCTCCCACCTCCAGCGTCCGCTCGATGGACACGGCCAGCGCCTCCCCCCTTGCCTGGCAGAAGTAGGTCTCCCCGCGCCTGTTCAGCCGCACCCACCCATGGTTGTCCAGGTCCAGGGTGTCTGCCTCGACGAGCGGCAGCCCCCTTCCAGGCTGGCAGCCCTCGGCCTTGTGGATGAACGCCTCGATCGCGACCCGCCGCTGCGAAGCCGTCGAGCGGCCGCGTTGGATTTCCTGTAGCCGGGCGCCCAGCTCACTTCCTCCCACCGGCGCCCAGCGCGCCAGCAGGAAGTCGATCAACGCCGATCGCGACGCATAGACGATCAACCCCGTCGTGGTCTCCGCGGCGCCCTTCACGCCATCTCGCCTCAACGCCAGCGGACCGGGTTCGGGCTCGTAGTGGCGCCTGTGGACCCGAAAACGCCTCATCATGCGCCGCTGGTTGTACGCCACGGCAATCCCCTGCGCCTGAGGCTCCTCTAGCGGGCCGAACTCCTCCTCAACCGCGTGGGCGAGGGGCACGTCCAGCTCGGCCACCTCCAGCACGTCGATGTGGGGTCGTTGCTCCATCAACCTGTATCCCGTGATCTTCATGACCGCCTCCCGTGTGCGCCGACCAGCCCTTCGCCCACCTCGGATCGCTTGCGTGCTGCGACGTCCATGTCGGGGCTGTCGTCCGGGTCCCCCACTCGGTCCCTTGCCAGCTCGATCGCAGCCCGCGACGCGAGCCAGTCCAGGTCTCCGCTGAACGCGCGAGGATCCTTGGCCACCTCCTCGGCCAGATCAGCCACCTCGTCCCAGTTTGAGCTGTGCAGCCCGGACACAGCTCGCCACGAGTCGAAGATTCGGCTCACCACGTCCAGGGGCATCCGCGCGTGATGTCGCGCTGCCACCCCCACCAGGCTCCTCAGCGCCGGTACCGACTCCCCCCAGCGCCGCGCTTTCACGCCAGCCTCCTCCCCCAGCGGCCGCACCACCCGGCTGACCACCTCGTGGTGGTCCTCCTCGCCGAGTTCTTCCAGCGTGGCCTCGTACTGCTCCACCATCCGCTCCATCGAAGTCTGCGTGAACACCGAGCAGGCGGCCTGGCAGCCCGTCCCCATCGCACCGCCCTCACGCTTGAAGCTCTGCTCCCACGCAGCCAGATGGATGGGGTACAACACGGTGCTCGGAACGGCCTCGTCCAGCGCCGGGCCGGGCAGCAAGTGCCGGACGCAGTCGAACAGTGCGCCCTCGCCCGGAACCTCCCTGCCCCGCACCGCATCCACGGCCATCCCCGCGGCCAGCGCCCGGTACATCAGCGACAGCCGCCTGCCGTCCAGATCGATCTTCTGGGCCCTCAGCAGCGCCTGGAAGGCCCGGACGTAGTCCACCAGCAGCTGGCCGAGGTCCTCGACCAGATTACGCAGCGCGCGCCTGGACTCCTCCACGATCCGCGCGATCCCCTCCCCCGCCTCGGCCAGGTCAACCGCTCCTGGCCACACATCCTTGCACCCCGGCGCGTCCGACGACGTCACCGTTCGGATCACCGCGTCCACCTGCTGCGCGGTCATGTCCTTCACCGTCGGCATCGTCACGATGTACGCGAAGCGCCCCACCAGCGCCGGGTCCAGTGTCCTGGCGCCCAGGTAGCCGGGAGGGTTCATCGCCCCGAACACCATCTTCAGCGACGTCACGGCCTGGCCCATCACCCGTCGCGACCGCACCACCTCGAGCCACTTGTTCTGCATCGCCGGCGCCGCGCGCGACAGCTCGTCCACCAGCACGAACTCGATCCCCCAGATCGAGATCTCCGTGGGCACGTACCCCAGCTTTCCCTCCCCTAGTTGCCTGGGATTGGGGAAGCCGATGATGTCCTCGAAAAGCGCCTTGGACGCGTCATACGCGCGAAATCGCATGCCGAGTGCCTCCGCCAGTGCCTCGGCCAGCGCGGTCTTTGCGGTGCCGTGGGCGCCGACCAGCAGGAGCGGATCGCCCGTGACCAGGGACGCCAGCACGGGCGTGGCGATGGACTCCATGCCGTAGAGGCCGACGGCCTTCAGGGGATCGCGCTGCAGGTGCTCGTGGAACACAGGGGTGTCGGGATCGGAGCCGACCTCCGCGGGTTCGGCTGCGGAATGCGGCGATCGGACGAGTGCCGCTGTCGATGTGGCGTGTGCCATGACTCACCTCCATGAGATGGGGTGAGTGTAGGGGCGGGGCTGGACAGGGGTTGTCCAGCTTGTCGCTGGTGAATGCGGTAGGATGCTCGGGTCTTCAAGGGAGGACCGCATGCGCTACGTCTTCGTTCGGCACGGATTCTACGGCGGCGGGGGGCTCTCCGATGCCGAGAAGGTGGTCAAGGAGCTGGAGCCGCACGGTATCAAAGGCGCCCAGATGGCCGCCGAGTACATCTCGGAACGAGGGATCGTCCCGGACGTGGTACTGACCACGAAGACCCGGCGAACCAAACAGACTGCCGACATCGTACTGGAGCGATTCGACCCTCCTCTTGCCGCGCCACGCGTGGTGCGCGGAGGACACAGTGGCAAGGGAGTGCGGAAGAAGTTGAGCAAGTGGATCAACCGATACGGCCTCACCGAGGACCAAACGCTGCTCTTCGTCGGCCACGGCACGAGCCAAGCTTCCTTGCTCGAGTTCTACACCGATGGCGAAGCGCCACCCCGCCAGAAATGGGGGCACGCTACTGTTCTCGAGCTCGAGGTCACTGGCCAGGACGAGGGTATGGAAATCCGCGGGCTGCGCTTCTTCCCGGGGTTGAAGAAGCTACCCAAGAAGAAGTGAGGAGGACCTCCTCTCAGACGTCAACAAGCACTCAGCGGGGCGTGGCCTCCCCGCCCGCTCCGCTACGTCCGTGACTCGGAAACGGCGGTCTCTCCTGCCGCTTGTCGGGCCTTCTCTTCCACCCGGTACATCTGCAGCGACAATCCCCCGGCGAAGTACTCCAGCCACTCTGTGTAGTCACCCGTCCGGTCGGCCGTGCGGAGCTTGGCATAGTACTTGTCGCGGTTGTGGTTGTAGTAGCTGGCCAGGTCGAACAGGTACTTGTAGTCGTACCCCCTCTGGTACAACAGCGCTGTTGTGAACATCCGCGCAGTGCGGCCATTGCCATCCACGAACGGATGAATCCAGACCTCCTGACATGGATCCCCGCAAACTGAGCAATGACGGGGGTTTC
>CAZLEO010000450.1:0-5235 GCA_964558555.1 uncultured Rickettsiales bacterium
GGGGTGGACAGCGACTGCGCCGGCGACCTGCAGGTCACCGAGATCGACGACGACGGGGACGGCTACTCCGAGTGCGCCGGCGACTGCGAAGACGACAACGCCACCACCTACCCCGGGGCGCCCGAGCTGTGCAACGGCCTGCACGACGACGACTGCAACCCGGCCACCGACGAGCTCGCGGACACCGACCTGGACGGCTTCAACATCTGCCAGGGCGACTGCGACGATCTGAACGAGAACGCCAACCCGGCCGAGGACGAGGTCTGCGACGGCGTCGACAACGACTGCGACGACCTGATCGACGAGGACCTGGACTACGACCACGACGGCTACACCGGCTGCGGGGGCGAGGACTGCAACGACAACAACCCCGGCGTCTACCCGGGCGCGCCCGAGACCCCCTACGACGGCATCGACCAGGACTGCGACGACGCCGACCTGACCGACGTGGACGGGGACGGGGTGGACGGCGGTCCCTACGGCACCGACTGCGACGACACCGACGCCGAACGCTACCCCGGCGCCGAGGAGGACTGCGAGGACGGGATCGACGGGGACTGCGACGGGGTGGGCGACGCGTACGACGACGACTGCGGCTTCGAGGGGGATGAGCAGGGAGACGACGACGACTGCTCCTGCGACGTGGACGCGCGGCCCTCGACCGCGTCACCGCTGGGACTGATGGCGCTGCTGGGGCTGCTGGCCCTGCGGCGGCGACGGTGAGGGGTAGGCTGCCCGCGCAGAGGGGTGGCACAGCGGTGCGCCGCCCGAACAACTCGCTGCCTGTGTTCCTCCCGACCGGAACGAACGAGGAGAAGGTGAATCCGTGAGCGACTACAGCCATCCACCCCAGGGAGGTCCGCCACCGCCGGGAGCACCGCCACCGGGAGCACCGCCGCCGGGAGCTCCGCCGCCGGGGGGTGCGCCACCCTACGGGGCCGATCCATACGCCGACCCCTACCAGCAGCCGGGCTGGCAGCAGCCCTACGGCGCCTACCCGAACCAGCCCCAGACCCCGGGCATGGCCATCGCGTCGCTGATCCTGGGCATCGTCTCGCTGCCCACGTGCATGTGCTACGGCTGCCCGTCGCTGATCTGCGGCACCCTGGCCGTGGTCTTCGGAGTGATGGTGCTCAACCAGATCAAACGCGAAGAGGCACCCGAGTCCGCCAAGGGCCTCACCATCGCCGGCATCGCCACCGGCGTGGGGGGGATCCTGATGTCGGTGGCGTACTGGTTCTTCATCGTTTTCGCGGTCGCGCTGGACAGCATGTAGGGGCGGAGCCCCCCGATCCCGGCGCCTGCCCGGGCGCGCGGCAACCCCGAGGGGATATCGGCATGGGGGACTGGAAGAACTTCTGCGAGTGCGGCGCCGTGTTCCGGTCTGCACAGGCACCACCCCCCGCGGGAACCTGCCCCCATTGCGGGCGGGAGGCCATGGGTAGTGTGTTCGACCCCCAAGATGATCCCATCCCGCAGGGGTGGCACCAGCCCCACGGGGCCTACCCGAATCAGCCCCAGACCCCGGGCATGGCCATCGCATCGCTGATCCTGGGCATCGTCTCGCTGCCCACGTGCATGTGCTACGGCTGCCCGTCGCTGATCTGCGGGACCCTGGGGATCGTCTTCGGCGTGATGGCGCTCAACCAGATCAAGCGCCAGGAGGCACCCGAGTCGGCCAAGGGGCTCTGCATCGCCGGCATCGCAACAGGCGCCGGTGGAGTCCTCATGTCGCTGGCTTTCTGGCTACTCGCCATCGTGGGTGCCGTGGCTGAGAACATGTAGGGGAATACCGCCCCATCGGGAACGTAGCTGAGCCGGGACGGGGGGGGCGCCGGTTCTGCAGGGGGAGTCCGAGCGAATGGAGAGGATCATGGGGATGCGTTCGAAGGTCGTGGTGTGTGTGGTGGTCTGCGTCGGCCTGTTGCCGGGCTGCGGGGGTGGAGGTGGCGGGGAAGCTCCCGTCCCGGGCGGTGACGCCGGCGTGGCGGCTGGAGACAGCGCGGCCGGGGGCGGCGCGGCCGGGGGCACGGTCATCGATCCCCCGGCGATCCGCACCGCCGAGCGAAGCGGCACCATCCGCGACGTCGGCGGCACCGACGCCGCCGGCTACCCCCTGGCCACCGCCGACAGGCTCGAGGTGCTCGAGCTGCTGCGGGCCGAGCGCTTCGAGGAGCTGCACGGCATGCTCGACGGCTACCAGACCGCCTTCGAGGGCGACTCGTTCAAGGAGGACTGGGTCTTCGACGCCTACGGCCCGTTCCGCAGCGCCGATTCCACGCTGACGCCCCTGCTGGACCGGTGGGTCGAGGGGCGGCCGGACGACTACACCGCGCTGCTGGCCCGGGGGCTTCACCGGGTCTCCGTGGGCTTTGCCGAGCGGGGGGCCAAGACCTCCTCGAAGACCACCGAGAAGCAGTTCGCGGCCATGAACGAGAACTTCGATGGAGCGCGCGCGGACCTGGGCCAGGCGCTCGAGCTGCGGCCCGGCCTGCACCTGGCCTACCGGGCGCGGATCCAGATGGACCGGACCCAGGGCCGGTCCGACGACCTGGAGGCGACCTACCGCGAGGCCTGCACCCTCACCCCCCACAGCGTGCACGTCCACGAGCAGCGGCTCGCGGCGCTCATCCCCCGCTGGGGCGGCTCGTACGAGGCCATGGAGGAGCTGATCTTCGACCTGAAACCCGCCATGGACGCCAACCCGCGCCTGGCCGCCCTGCGGGGCCGACCCGACTGGGACCGGGCCCGGATCGCCCGCAAGGACGACGACCTGGCCACCGCCGCAGCGCTGATGGACCAGGCCCTGGCCCACGGTCCCGACCCCGTCCACCTGGTGGAGCGCGGCCGCATCCTGCGGATGAGGGGCCTGCTCGACGAATCCCTGGCCGACCTGGACGCCGCCCTGGCGATGTGCCCCCAGGATCCCACCGTCCTGCTGCACCGGGGCTGGACCCTGACCCTGATGGACCGCATCGACGAGGCCATCGCCTCACTCGAGGCCGCCGAGGCCCTCGACCCCGCCGTCCGCGGCCTGGAGGGCTGGCAGGGGGAGGTGGCCGAACAGCTGGTGAAGATGGGCCATCGCGAGTACGAGGCCGCCCGCTGGGACCCGGCCCTCGAGCACCTGAAACGCGCCCAGCGCCTCGCTCCCATGGGCCCCGAGCCACGCTACTGGAAGGGCCGCGTCTACCTCAAGCAGGAGAACCACGACCTGGCCCTGCTCGAGTTCGAGGCCGCCATCGCCCTCGACCCCTCCCACTTCGAGTCCGTCAAGAACATCGACTGGATCCTCGCCAAGCGGGGTGAGTGGGACGCCGTGGTCGAGCACTGGAACCAGTTCCTCGACGTCAACCACGGCCACGCCGACGCCTATCTCGAAAGGGCCGGCACCCACCGCCACAAGGGCGATATGGCCTCGGCGAGGGCCGATCTGAAGACCGCTTGCGATCTGGGGCAGGAGAAGGCCTGCGCGCTCAGCAAGAGCCTCTGAGAGCGTGGATGGGCCGGAGGCGCGGCGTCCGTGTGGGTCCGCTCAGGCCGGGGGCGGCCCGCGGGATGGCTCGCTCGAGGCGTGTACCCGGGGCAGGCATCGCGCGTGTGGGTCTCCACACGATTCTCGGCTCCCAGGGCGCCGCACGGCGGGGGGCCTGATCGAACCCAATTCACACTTCGGCTGATCGAACCTCGGGTAATTTTCTTTTCTTGCAATTTTCTCCGTTTCTGTCGCGCCCAATCGTTGCCTTGTCTCTCAATCCGAACCTCCCTCCCCCTTCGATCTTCCGAAACCCGGATTCGGTTCACCTCGAGCCCCTCAGCCCATCCCCAGCCGCGCAAGATCCCAGGGCCCGGTTCCGCCACGAGGAGAATCCCGGTCCCCGCCGGCCCGTCGTTGCCATGCCCGAGTAGATGACTACCTTCTCGATCCCCCCCCGGAACGAAACCCAACGCCCCACCCAAGCTCCGGGAGATTCGCCCATGTCCGCCTTCGATCCAGCCAAACCCAAACTCTTCGACCAGGTCCGCCACGCCCTGCGCGTTCGCCACATGAGTCCACGCACCGAGAAGGCCTACGTGGACTGGATCCGTCGCTACATCTTCTTCCACGGAGTCCAGCACCCCGCCGAGATGGGCGAAACCGAGATCGTCCACTTCCTCACCCACCTGGCCGTCCAGCGGAAGGTCTCCGCGTCCACCCAGAACCAGGCCCTCGCCGCCCTCCTCTTCCTCTACCGCCATGTCCTCGACACCCCGGACCCTGACCTCGACCAGCTCGTCCGGGCCAAGAAGCCCAAACGCCTCCCCGTCGTCCTCACCCCCGACGAGGTCCAGCGCGTCCTCGCCGCCATGCAGGGCACCCCCAAGCTCGTCGCCCGCCTGCTCTACGGATCGGGACTCCGCCTCAACGAGGCCCTGAACCTCCGCATCAAGGACCTGGACTTCGCCACCCACCGGCTCACCGTCCGCCGCGGCAAGGGCAACCGCGACCGCATCACCGTCCTCCCCGCCTCCATCCACACCGACCTCCGCGCCCACCTCCGCAAGGTCCGCAAGCTCCACGCCCGCGACCTCTCCCGCAACGGCGGCCACGTCGCCCTACCGGCCGCGTACGCACACAAGAACCCCCGGGCGTCCCAGGAACTCGCCTGGCAGTGGGTCTTCCCGGCCACCCGAACCTTCACCGACCCTTCCGGCCGACACTTCCGCCACCACCTCCACCCCACCGCCGTCCAGCGCGCCTTCAAGAACGCCCTGCGAGACACCGGCATCCCCAAGGCCGCCACCCCCCACTCCCTCCGCCACTCCTTCGCCACCCACCTCCTGGAATCCGGCACCGACATCCGCACCGTCCAGGAACTCCTCGGCCACGCCTCCGTCACCACCACCATGGTCTACACCCACGTCCTCAACCGCGGCCCCTTCGCCATAACCTCCCCCCTCGACCGCCTCTGACCCACCGCTCTCCCCAACATCGACATGCCACCAAATCCTCCCCGCAGCCTAACCAGCTCTTATACAGCTCCATATATCCCGCCCTCCCACGCAGCCTAACTCCCCCACCTCCCCAACCCCCTCCACACACTTCCCCCAACGTTCACCACCCGATTTGCACCCCCTAACACACTTCGATAGGCTGCCTCTTATGCGGGATATCCGTGGTTATGCGGAACTGCATAATTGGTGTTAGAGACCACAACGACATCACGCCTGCGAGACTCCGGGGCTGCGCCCTTC
>CAZLEO010000451.1:0-5225 GCA_964558555.1 uncultured Rickettsiales bacterium
CCCCCCCCCAACCGTGTTTTGATCCCTCTGTCGATTCGGGAGTCGACGTCCACTGCCTGCAAGGGGGCAGCAAGAGGGGGGCGAGGGGGTTCCCGGACGAAACCAGGAGGCGGTCTCGCAGCGCGATGGCGCTGCGTGATCGGTGCGTGTCTGGTCACCTGCGCGGTGAGCGGCAAGCCCTCGTGGCGACGGGGAGTTCATCGAAGTCGAAACCGGGGGCCCCGGGTCCCCACCCTGCGGCGGAAGCGCTGCGGGGACAAACCGCATGGGGCAGCCGCCGTGTTGCCCGAGGGAGAAGTACGTCATGACCGCCACCAAGATCGCCGGACCCGTTCGCCTGGAGACCACGGGCGCGAGCTACGTGTACGAGATCGACGCACGCGGAGGCTATGGCCAGGTGAAGGACGTCCTGGTCATGCTCAAGGTGCTCAAGGTGAGCACCCCCACCACCACGACCCTGACCGTGGGCATCCAGCACAGCCCCGATGGTTCCCTGCCGACGCTCCACTCCAATCCCATCAGTGCGATCGTGGTCGCAACCGAGCCGGTCTTGCTCGCGGGCAACACGAACAGTCCCACCAATGGGCCCATCGGCGAGTATCTCCACTACGGAATCACCGTCGCTGGCGGAGCTGGGGAGTGGGCCGTGGTCGAGCTTTGGGAGGTCAAGAAGCCCGTGTAGAGCCGGGGGAGCTGGGGGATCGTCGCGGGAGAGGGCCGCGGAGTGACCGGGGCCGGCCTCGGTCTGATCAACGGCAATCCCCGATTGCGGTGAAGTCGGGGGAGCAGCCCTGGTGGGCGCGCACCGAGGAGACGACCATGGCGTCGGATCGCAAGAACAACGGTTCGGGCGACGGATTCCGTGCCTTCGTTCCGCCGGTCGTTGCGCGGCACGAGGAGCCCGATGGGGATGGCGAGACGACAGCGGCGCAGCAGGTGCCGGAGGGGCCATCGGGGTCTGGTGATGATGATGAGTCATCGCCGACTTCCAACGCGCCTCCTGGGTCCGCGGGGCAGCGTGCATCGTCGGGTACGGCGTCCGCGACCAACCGCCAGACCAGCGGGGGGGGAGGTCCTTCGAGGGACTCATCGCTCGACTTGCTGCGCGGGCTCTTGGGGGACGACGCCTTCTCGGACTTCGCCGATGAGGGCGCTGCGGAGATGGAACCACCCGACTCGGGTTCGCCTGCCCAAGGGAGGGAGCGTAGGCCACCTCGTGAGGACCCGGGACGGTCCGGCGAACGGGGGGAAGCGGCGGAGCCACTACGCCCGCCGGAATACCTGATCCCAAACTACCGGGTCTCGGTGGAGTTTCCCTGGGAGACCGGTGACCACGTCAAGCCACTCAACGGCGTGAACAAGGGCGTTCTCACCTACCCGAAGTACGGGATGACCAAGGGGAGGCCCTCAGTGATCTTCGACGCCACCCGCCTGTACCAGGCGGCGGGCGTCACGTCGACACGGCTGCACAGCGATGTCTTCGACGTCGCCAACATCTTCCGGGGAGATGGGGCTTTCGTGGCCGGGATCGGGTTCCTGGATAGCGCACTGAATCCGCCGCCCCAAGACCCGGCGTACTTCGACGCTGTGGTTGCGGACTACCTGAACGGACACGAGGGCCGGTTCTTCTCTCGCGACGCGCTAAATGTGGATCTCAGAGCCCTTGGCGTCCGCGACACCTCCAACCAAATCATCGACATCGACAGATGGGAGGCATGGCTCTACTGGTATCCAGTCAGCGACGCTGCGGTCGAAGACGGGGACAACTACGTCTGGGACGACGCAACCGGAGCCAAGGCGTCCTATGTAGCCCTCGCTGACGGCGGCTTCGAGATCTACTTTCGCGCGGGGGAGAGCAACCAGGGGCCATCGTATATGAGCCCGCCAACCGATGTGCCCGTTCTCCGCGGTCCCCACACGACGTGGTCTCGCTACGCCCACGCCACCGAGCGGATCTTGGACTACCTCATCGCGAACTCGCTCGATCTGGACACGGGCATGGTCACAGCGCCGCGGTTCATCGAAATCTGGAACGAACCCAACGGTCGTGGGTACGAGGGGCCGTACGCGGAATCATCTCCCGCCGGGGACGTCACGCCGGATCTGTGGGCGGACGACTTCCTCCGGATGGTCGATGAAATGAACGACGCCGTCAGCTCGTTCGCCACCACAGGAGGCTTTGGCTTCTCGGACGAAGGAGCCCGGCGCTTCGTCGCTTCGATGCGGGGGGAAGCTTCGGACAAGGTGTTGGAGTTGCTCCAGGACATTCAGCTCGCCGATCTCCCCTTCTTGTCCTTCCATGTCTACGGGATGGAGGCCCACGACACGGGAGACAACCCGGCACAGTTGATGGATCGCGCCATGGTGTTCGCCGACAAGCTCGTGGACTTGCGAGCGGCGGTCAACCGGCTGTCTTGGTGGCAGCGGAACTTCGACGGGCCCTACACACCCGGACCCGTCCCTTGGCTCGAAGGATTGGAGATTCCCGCGGAGGAGAACACGGCGCCCCCGTTGCACATCACCGAGTGGAACGCCTGGACCGAGCGAGAGGAGGACTGGCAGTTTCCGCCCCTGGGCCTGTGGGGAGCCTTCGTCTCCTTTGGCCTGACCGTCATGCAGCACCCTGTCCTCGACATCGAGCGCGCACACTACTGGGATGGAAGGGTAGCGTTGGGGCCGCGCGGAGACGAAGACCCGAGGGACAGGGGTGTTGGGCTGTTCAGCGCGATCCAGTGGGAGAGTCGGGAGGTGGCGTTCTTCGCGCGTCCATCCGCCCTGGCGATGTCCCTGCACAGCGGCATCGCAGGGGACGACTGGGTCCCCGCGGAGATCGTGAGGACGGCCAACACCAGCGTCCGGTACCCCGATGTGCTCGAAGCGGCTCGGGAACGTTGCGAGGTGACCGCCCTGGCGACCCAGTCCGAGGATCGCCAGCGCCGGACGATCATCCTGACCAACCTCTCGGCGGGGGAGCGCGAGGTGGTCGTGGCGGTATCCGGGCTGTTCGGAGCGCCCGAGCAACCAAACACTGGGTACACGGCGACGATCCGGACCCTCGATTGCGGGAGGTTTCCGGCGAGGGGCA
Source organism: uncultured Rickettsiales bacterium (assembly GCA_964558555.1). GTDB lineage: Bacteria > Myxococcota_A > UBA796 > UBA9615 > CAYRNR01 > CAYRNR01. The sequence goes on from CAZLEO010000451.1 coordinate 3,086, forward strand.
TCCACATCAATCCGCAGGAACCATTCACGCCTTCCGTGGTGCCATCAACGGATCCCGTCGTACCGGATCCCCAGGACGTCGAGGCGGCGTTCGACGACCACATCGACGTTACCCACCACATCATCCAAGCCGACTACGCGCCCCCTTGGCTGGCCGAGGAAGAGATCCCCCTGACGATCCCGGGATACGGCGTTGTGCGGATTGACATCGTTCCCGGGGGTGTTGAAGCGGAGATCGTGCCCAGGTGATGTACTCTCGTGATCACGGCGGGCAGCCGCGGGCATGTGCGCGGCTGCCCGTGCGGAGGATTGTGGGATGAGGTGCGGGAGCGGATGTCGAGGGGGGCTTCTGACGAATGCCGTTCTCGTCGTGCTCGTCTGGTCGCTCCCTGGGCAAATCCGGGCACAGCCCAATGTTCCCTTGTACGCCGACGCGTCGTATTCCGCGGAACAAGCCGATGACCTGGTCAGTGCGGTCGCCGGATTGGGGGATGTAAACGGGGATGGGTTCGACGACCTTCTGATCGGCGCCTACGGGAACGATGAGGCTGGGATCGACGCAGGGCAGGCGTACCTGATCCTGGGCAAGCCCAGTGGATGGGGATACGGAGTCCCCCTCAACCAGGCTGATGCGTCCTTCCTTGGAGAGGCGCCGAACGATACCGCTGGATTCCGCCTCGCTGGCGCAGGAGACGTGAACGCAGACGGCTTTCGCGATCTTCTCGTCGCATCCCCGGAGAACGACGAGGGTGGATCCGGCGCCGGCCAGGCGTACTTGATCTTCGGCAAGGACCAGGGGTGGACGGTGGACACCGATCTCGGTCTCGCCGACGCCTCCTTTCTCGGTGAGGCCGCGGGAGACATGCTGTTCAACGTGGCTGGCGGCGGGGACGTGAACGGCGATGGGTACGCTGACATCCTGGTGGGCAGTATCGGGAACAGTGAGGGAGGAAACGATGCGGGTCAAGCGTACCTCTTACTTGGACGTCCGGGCGGTTGGTTCATGGACTCTTCCCTCAGCATTTCGGATGCCTCATTCCTCGGAGAGCAACCGCTTGACATGCTCGGAGGGCGACTTGCATCCGCAGGCGATGTGAACGGCGATGGGCTGGACGATATTCTCCTCGGCTCCCATACCAACGACGACGGGGGCGCCCTCGCTGGTCAGGTGTATCTGGTTCTCGGCCGACAATCGGGGTGGACCATGGACACCCCGATCCACCAAGCAGACGCCTCGTTCATCGGCGAGGCCGAAGGGGACTGGGCGGGGATTTCTCTCGATGGAGCCGGGGACGTCAACGGCGATGGTCTCGATGACATCGTGATCGGCGCGAAGCGAAACTCGGAGGCAGGAGATTATTCGGGCCAGGTGTACCTCGTCTTCGGACGTCTCCAGGGCTGGAGCATGGATACCATCCTGTCCACCGTTGATGCGTCCCACAGCGGAGAAACCGAGTACGACTACGTGGGCGAGGCGGCCGCGGGCGCCGGTGACATCAACGGAGACGGCATCGACGATGTACTGGCTTCGTCAACAAGCATCGAAACGACCTACGTGATCCTGGGACGGGAAACGGGGTGGGCGATGGACACTTCCTTCGCAGAGGCCGGTGCGGTCTTCGGACCTGGGGGCGGCGATCTGGGCTGGGATGTCGATGGCGTCGGGGACGTGAACGGGGACGGCTACTCCGATTTCGCCGTTACCTCACCCTTCGACGGGATCGGGGGCTACGTGGACCTGATCTTCGGTTACCCATGCTGGGACGCCGACGGGGACGGAGTGGACAGTTGCAGCGGGGACTGCGACGACCTGGCGGACCAGGTCTACCCTGGTGCTCCCGAGCTGTGCGATGGCCTCGACAACGACTGCGATGGCGTGATCCCCGAGGACGAAGCAGATGCCGACGGGGATGGCCAGATGATCTGCGAGGGGGACTGCGACGACGAGGAGCCAGCGATCTTCGCCGGGGCTGACGAGGTCTGCGACGGGCTCGACAACGACTGCGATCCCGCCACCGACGAGTTGGTGGACGCAGATGGAGACGACTTCTCGATCTGCGACGGAGATTGCGACGACGACCATCCCGACACCTACCCAGGCGGAGACGAGGTCTGTGACGGGTCCGACAACGACTGCGACG
>CAZLEO010000452.1:0-5215 GCA_964558555.1 uncultured Rickettsiales bacterium
TTGAAGGGCTTCATCTGGTTGCCCGGGCCCCAGACCGCGTCCAGCTGCTTCTGGATCTTGGCGATGAATGTGGTCTTCTCGCCGGCCTTCCACGGCTTGGTCTTGTCCAGGCCGGCCTTGATGGCGTCAGGCGTGTGCTTCCACGACACCTTGAGCCGGCTGGTCAGCGAGACCTTGGACGTCATCCCCGGCTCGAGCTTGATGTCCGCGAGGACGCCGGAGCTCTTGTTGGGGTTGACGTTCTTTTGCTCCATGGCGCCGGTGGAGGTGTACTTGGTCAGCCACTTCTTCTCCTTGACCCGGTACTCCTTGATCTTGCCTTCGAACTCCTTCTTGAGGGTCGTGCCGCGCTTGGACCGCCAGACGTCCACCTTCTTGTCCAGCGCCTGGACCTCTTTTTGGGTGTCGCAGCCCGCGATCTGCCCCGCGTGAGACCAGGCCTCGGCCCGCGCCTTGAGCAGCACCAGCTGCAAGGAGAGCCCGAACATGCCCGCGTGCTTGGGGTGAGGGTTGGACTTGATGCTGGCGGTGGCCGCGTCCACCCACGACGTGTCGAGGATCTTGCCCAGCAGGCGGGTCTTGGCGCCCATGAGGTCGATCCACTGGACCACGGCCTGGATCGCGTTGCTGACCATCTCGGCGCCGGCGTTGACCGCGCGACCGGCCAGGTCGGCCGCGCCCGAGGCCACGGAGGATGCCGCGCTCTTCACGTCGTCCCACAGGGACATCTGCACGGCGTCGCGCTGGACCGCGGCCGCGCCCTGGGCGTTGCCGCCGGTGAACTGGTCGAGCAGCGGCGCCGCGGACTTGCCCTGCACCACGGAGTCGGCCACGGCGTCGGCGTGCTGTTCGTAGGAGTCCCCGGCCTTGCCCACGCCGCCGGAGAGGTTCACGCCCGCGCGCTGCTGCACCACGTGGGCCGCCTCGTGGGCGGCGGTGTGCAGGTCGGGGGTGCCCTTGAACGCCACGTGATTGCCCGTGGCAAAGGCGCTGGAGCCCATGGCCTTGTTGGCAGCCGAAGCGGCGCCACCCGTGTGAGCCTGGACGCTGGAGACGTCGTGGCCGCCGAACGAGGACTGGATCTGCGAGGCGAACGGCATGGAGCCACCGGAACCGGAGATCCCCTGGGCCGCCGCGGCCTTCACCGCAGAGGCGCCGCCGCCGGAGAACTGCATCGGCGAGGACGGATCGTCGGGCGGCGCTGCCGGGCCGTCGTCGGCGCTGTGCTGTACTGCGAGAGGATCGGCCAGGGAGTCCCCCAGGTTGTCGCTGAGGGTCTCGTTGAGCGAATCCTCGGCGAACTGCAGGTCGGGCGCCTGCAGGTCCGGGGTCGTGTTCGCCGTCTTCAGACCGCCTTGATTCTTGCCGTCGGCCATCGTCGTTCTCCGGTAGCGCATCGTTGTGCCCCGCGAAGGGCGCCATGGCCCTCAGTCTTCTTGGTACGCACGCGCGTGGTCAACACAGATCCAGGCGATCGGCCCCGCCGGCAGCCGTTTTGTTGCGCTGCAACATGATTCCTTGACAGCCTGATCGGCGCGTCATTAAGCTCGGATTGGGAACATCCCCACACGGGTGAGGCGTGCGCATGGCCAATGGCAAGATCAGGGTCCTGTACTACGGGGATTCCCCCACGGCGTGCACCGGGTTCGGCACGGTCGCCCGGGAACTGATCCTGCGGCTCGTGGATACAGGGAAATTCGAGTTCACCATCCTGGGGCTGAACTACTACGGCGAACCCCACGAGTTCGAGGGGCGGCTGAAGATCTTCCCCACGTCCGCCGACGACCCCCAGGGGACCCTGCGCATCCCCGCGCTGCTCGCCAACTCCCAGGCCTCGGTGTTGTGGACGGTCAACGACCACGACGTCATGGACTGGTTCCCGGACATGTACATGGAGGGGTGCCGGCAGGTGGGCTACACCATCCCCTGGCTGTGGTACGCGTCCGTCGACGGCGAACCGCTGCACCACAGCAACGCGATGACCTTCCGCGACCTGGTCTCGCGCACGGTGGTGCCGAGCCTGTACACCCAGGGAGTCCTCCGCTCGGCCATCCCGATCCTCGACTTCCCCGTGATCCCCCACGGGGTGGACACGGACACGTTCTACCGGCTCGAGGCCTCGGTACGCGCCGAGCTGCGCGAGCGGCTGGACCTGCAGGACAGGTTCGTGGTGTTCAGCATCGGCAGCAACGAGCTGTGCAAGCAGTACGGCATCCTGCTCGAGGCCTTCGCGGCGTTCCGCAAGGGCAAGGAGGACAAGGTCCGGCTGTGCCTGCACACCGAACCCACGTCCAACTTCGGCCACGACATCCGCCGCATCGCCGATCGCCACGGCTTCGCCGACGAGATCGTGTTCACCAATCCGATGGCGTACCCCAGCGGCCTGTACACGAGCCAGATGCCCTTCGTGTACAACGCCGCCGACATCGCCGTGTTCCCCCACAGCGGCGAGGGGTTCGGCCTGTGCCAGCTCGAGGCCATGGCCTGCGGTATCCCCGTCATCGCGCACGCGGTGGGCTCCACTCCCGAGATCGTCTCCGAGGAGTGCGGCATCCTCGTGCCCAGCGAGCAGGTCCCCGGCCCCGACGGCGAGATGCGGGATCTGAAGCTGTACTACCCGAACCTGGACCGGGGGAAGCACCGCCCGATCGTCAGCCTCAGCAAGCTCGTCGAGGCGATGGAGAGGCTCTACGCCGACGAGGAGCTCCGCCTCGAGATGGGCGTCGCCGGTCAGGAGATCGCCGCGGAGGAGCGCTTCTCGTGGGACGCCGCCGCGGGTCGATTCGCGGAGATGCTCTCGGTACTCGCCGCGGTGTCCGGCGTACGCTGATCGGCGTCAGGGCGGCGACGCCTGTCCCATCCCGTCCGCTCCCCAGCACAGGATGTAGCCGTTGAGCGCGAGCCCGCAGGCGTGGGAGGGTCCGGCGTCGAGCAGGGTGTAGGAGGCGACCGGAGCGTCGCACTGCCCCTCGTCGGCGGCGGGATCGCAGCCCCAGCAGCTGACGGTGTCGTCCGTGCGCAGGCCGCAGGTGAAGTCCAGGCCCGCGGCGAGGGCCACGAAGGTCTCCGCCGGCGGTGTGGACTGCCCGAACTCGTCGGATCCCCAGCAGACCACCTGGTCGTCGCCGCGGGTCGCGCAGCTGTGCTGGCCGCCGGCGACGACCTGCTTGACCGTGTCCGCGGGGGCCGTGGTCTGGCCGAGATCGTCGGCTCCCCAGCACACCGCGTATCCCTCGGTGCTCACGGCGCAGGCGTGCTCGCCGGGGCCGGCGCTGACCTGGGCGAAGGTCCCCTCCGGGGTATCGGTCTGGCCGGCTCCACCCTCGCCCCAGCACTGCAGCGTCTCATCCTCGCGCACGCCGCAGGTGAAGCCGCTGCCCGCGCTGACCTCCAGGAAGGGCGATCCAGGCGGCGAGAACGCCTGCCCCACGTCGTCGGCGCCCCAGCACTTGACGTACCCGTCGCTCTTGAGGCCGCAGGTGTGGTCCGTGCCGGCGTCGAGGCCGTCCAGCCAGATCCCCGGCGCCGAGGACTGGCCGAAGGAGTCGTCCCCCCAGCAGCTCACCCACTGCCCGTCCCGCACGCCGCACCCGTGATCGCCACCGGCGGCCACGCCAGACCAGTGGTCGCGGCTGCTCACGTGCGGGTTGCAGTCCGAGTCCCACTGGTCCTCGGCGTCGTCGCAGTCGTTGTCGATGCCGTCGTCGCACAGCTCGATGGCGTCGGGGTGGATGTCGGCGCGATCCGGGGCGCAGTCGTGGTCGTCGGCCCAGCCGTCGCCGTCGCTGTCCGGGGCGGGCTCGGGGCCGTCGTCGCAGCCCAGCAAGGCGATCAGGGCGATGAGGGGGGCGGCTCGCATGGCCCGCAGGATGCCACACCGGGGCCATAGATGAAACCACGCGCTCGCACACGGGCGCGTACCCTTGACCCCACCGCACCCGGCGCGGAGAATCGATGGCCCAGAATCGGAAGGGACGCCATGCAACCGATCCGCATCATCATCGCCAAGCCCGGCCTCGACGGGCACGACCGCGGCGCCAAGGTGGTCGTGCGCGCCCTGCGCGACGCGGGGTTCGAGGTCATCTACACCGGCCTGAAGCAGACCGTGGACCAGATCGTCGCGGCCACCGTGCAGGAGGACCCCCAGATCCTGGGGCTGTCCATCCTCTCCGGCGCCCACGTACCGATCTGCGAACGTCTCATCGAGGCCATGGCCGCGGCCGGTGTCTCCGACGTCCCCGTGGTGGTCGGCGGCAACATCCCGCACGCCGACATCCCCACGCTGACAGACCTCGGCGTCAGGCGCGTCTTCCCCTTCGGCAGCTCGCTCACCGAGATGCCCGATCAGCTCAGGGAGGTGGTGGCATGAGCGACAAACCCAAGAAGCGGACCCCGCCGCCGATGCGCGAGGTGGAGCTGGAGTCGGGCATCCGGCCCAAGCCCATCTACGGTCCCGAGGACCTCGAGGGCCGCGAATGGGCCGACGACATCGGCCAGCCCGGCGAGTACCCGTTCACCCGCGGCATCCACCGCGAGATGTACCGCCGCCGCGTCTGGACGATGCGCCAGTACGCCGGCTTCGGCAACGCCACCGAGACCAACGCCCGGTTCAAGTGGCTCATCGACAACGGCCAGACCGGCCTGAACGTGGCCTTCGACCTGCCCACCCAGCTCGGCTTCGACTCCGACGACCCCCAGGCCGAGGGCGAGGTGGGCCGCGTCGGCATGGCCATCGACACCCTCGACGACTTCGAGGAGGCCTTCCGCGACATCCCCATGGACCGCATCAGCGTCTCGCTGACCATCAACTCCATGGCCCCGGTGATGATCGCCATGGTCGCCGCGTTGGTCCAGAAGCGGGGCTTCGACGTGGCGCGCATGCCCGGCAACGCCCAGAACGACATCCTCAAGGAGTTCGTCGGGCGCGGCACCTGGATCTACCCCGTGGACGACTCGGTGCGGCTCGTGGGCGACACCATCGAGTGGTGCGCCGCGAACATGCCCCGCTACAACCCCGTCAGCGTCTGCGGCTACCACATCCGCGAGTCCGGGGCGAACCCCCAGCAGGAGATGGGCTACGCCTTCGAGATCGCCCGGGCCTACATCGACCACGTGATGGAGCGCGGCCTCGACGCCGACGCCGTGGCGTCCCGCCTGTCGTTCAACTTCGACATCCACGGCAACCTCTGGGAGCAGGTCGCCAAGTTCCGCGCCG
>CAZLEO010000453.1:0-5204 GCA_964558555.1 uncultured Rickettsiales bacterium
CAGTACTCGTCCAAGAACGACGACATCGCCGTGGCCGACAAGGTCTACTCCCAGAAGGACCGGCTCAAGGGCCGAAACGGCCGTACGTACACCGAGACCAACGAGGAAGCGTTCAAGGGCACGCTGATCCACGAACTGATGCACCACGCCGTGGCCACGGCCAAGCTGCGCAAGGCCAAACAACTCCTGCCCAAGGATCTGGTCACGGTGATGACGCACCCCACCAAGGCCGGCTTTCCCGCGTACGCCTTCGGCTGGTTCGTGCACCCCACGTCCAGCTTCATCCTGCACTTCCAGCTGCCCGGCACGTCGGGCTTCAACCCCCAGTCGAGCCTCCTGGGACACCCGAAGCTGCGGCAGATCCAGAAGTCGGGGAAGTGGGAGCGGTCGCCGATGCCCAAGAGCGGCAACTCCATCAGCGTCGAAGAGGACCTGTGCGAGTCCATGAGCCTGGCGCTGACGTCCAAGCGGACGTTGGGCACGCTCGCCAGTCAGTACCCCCAGCGCTACAGGCTGCTCAACAACTACTTCAAGGCGCTGTTCCGGTACTCCCAGAAGAGCCTGAGCAAACCCTGACAGGGGCGCCATGGACCGCTGCGATCTGTGCTCGATGGACGGCCGCGGCGGCCTGGAGCTCGTCTCGGGGTTGCGGCTGTGCCTCGAGTGCGTGCACGAGGACCCGACCCGCGCACTGAAGACGCGGGGGATCGTCCCGCTGGAGGGGGACCTCAGCTTCAGCACGTCCCCAGGATTCCACTTCCACGCCTCGATGTTCCTCGATCGCCACGACCTCGGGTTCTCCCTGCGGTGCCATCGCGAGGGGCTCCATCACAAGGTGATCGAGCTGTTCTCGAGCGGGTTCGAGGTGGGCGATCCCGTGTTCGACGACGCGGTCCATCTGCGCACGTCCGATCCGGATCGGGCGCGCGCCCTGCTGGACAACCAGGGGGCGCAGAGCGCATTGCTCGCGCTGCTGACGCACGCCCCGGCCAACGACGCTCGCGGCAACGCGGTGGTCCTGGACCGCCGCCGCATCGTGGTGGACCTGAACAAGGTCGGGGATCTCGACGAGGACGGGCTGCAGCGGCTGCGGCTCGAGACGGCCGCCCTGGCCATGCACGCCATCGCCGTGGCTCGACCGGTGCAGTAGGCCGCCCAACGCGTAAGATGGGGTGGTCTGGAGTCGCCATGCGCCCCTCGCCGATGATGCTCACTGCCGCGCTGACCACCCTCATCGCCTGCTCCAGCCCCCCTGACGCCGACGACGACGACAGCGCGAGCTCGGCTCCGGTCCCGTGCGAGATCCTCTTCGGCACCCCCGCCGCCGACACCGGCCTGGGAGACGACCGGTGCGCGCCGGCCTGCGCGTGTGACGACCTGGAGTTCACGCCACCGACCTACGCGGCGGCGGACGTCGCCGCGCTCGAGGCCTGGGTGCTCACCGAGCCGTTGCCCTCCCTCGAGTCCGATCCCTACGACTCCCCGGACGACCACCCCCAGCAGCCCGACCTCTTCTGCGCGCTGCACGACGACGGCGACGGTCGGTACCACGTGCAGACCCACGACACGGTGGCCTCCGCCGAACAGGCCGACGCCACGATCACGCACCACGGCGCCTGCGGGCTGTGCTCGACGCTGCAGGACCTGGCCGTGTACATGGCCTACCCCGACCTCTCCGGGCCGGTGCGCGACTGCGCCATGCTCGGCCTGACTGGAGCGCTCGTAGAGGTCGTGGACTGCCTGCTGGAGCTGGGCTTCACCGAACCATGCGCCCAGATCTGGGCCTACAACTCCGCCAACACCCGCGAACAGTGCCTGGACGTGTGCCTCGCGGCGCTGGACGAGCCGTACCACCTCGAGGACGGCTCCCTCAACGACTGCATCCAGTGCGACGAGGACCTCAGCGGGCCGGTGTTCAAGGCGGTCTCGGGGAGGACGCGCCGCAACTCGGGGCTCCCCACGGCGCTGTGCCGGCCCTGTGATTCGGTGGCGCCCGTGGTGCACGTGTATCCGGTACCCTGATCCCATGACACGAATCGCGCCTGTGATCTTCTGTGTACTCGGATGTGCCCTCGGTTGCGCGCAGGCGCGGATGGAGGAATGCCGGCGCGAGGCATCGGCCGAGTGACCCTCCGCCGGCAGGAACCGTGATGAGAGCCCGCATCGAACAGGTGGCACGGGACGTGGGCGCGGACGACGTGGGGGTCGCGCCGGCCCATCGGCTCGGCGGCGAGCCATCCATGGACACGGACTATCTGCTGCCCGGGACCCGGTCCGTGATCTCGGTCATGGTGGCCTTCGACCCCGACATCGTCCGGCAATACCTCGCCAAGGAAGACCGCGAGGCCATGCACCGCCACGAAACGGAGTGCTACCGGCGCCTCGACCGCGTCGCGCACAGCGTGGCACGGGTCCTCGAGGAGGCCGGACACCGAACGGCGGTCACCGAGCCCAACCTGGACTACCGCTACAAGAGCAAACCCGCGTACCGACACATCCCCCCGGCAATACGCCAGGCCGCAGTGGACTGGATGGCGCGGGATGGAAGCGCGCCGGTTCGGGCGGCAAGACGTTCGGTGGTACGCCGCGTCCCGGCGGCGTTCCTCGGAGCCGGCAACTTCCGCCTGACCCCCACCTTTGCCCACCGCTATGGCGCCGTCGCCGCCGGCATCGGCTCCCTGGGCTGGAGCGGCAACGTGCTCCACCCAGACCACGGCGCCCGGGTGCTGTACCACTCGGTGCTCACCGACGCCGAGCTGCCGCCGGACGACATGCGCGCCCGGACGACCTGCGACGGCTGCCGCCTCTGCACACGTGTGTGCCAGGGCGGGTACATGCACCCCAAGGAGTCCGACGGCGTGGACATCGGCGGCGTACACCACGCCCACACCCGCAAGGCCGCCAACCTCCGGTGCATCCTCGTGTGCGGTGGCCTCACCGGGCAAAGCCGCGACGCGCGGTGGTCCACCTGGTCGCCGGGCCGCATCCGCCTGCCCGCCACCGACGAGGAACTCCCCCGGCTGTGGGAGCGCGTGGCCCGGGCCAGCCTCGGCCGCGACAACCACTACTCGCGGACCCTCGCGGCGCTCCAGTACCACGCCGACCACGGGTTCGTGCGCAAGACCGAGGACCGCTTTGTCCTCTCCTGCGCCTACTGCCAGATGGTCTGCGCCCCCTCGATCGAGCAGCGCAAGGAGCTGTACCGCACCATCGTCGAGTCGGGCTGCGTCGAAGCCGAACCGGCGCAGTGCTAGGATCAGACCATGGAACGGGACGCCATCGTCGAGTTCGCGCGCCGCGACCGCAGCTTCAACCGGAGTGCGAAACGCTCGCACCTCGCCAATCTGTTCCGCCGCGGTGGCTCGGCGGCGACGTATCGCGCCAGCCAGGCGCTGCTGATCCACTACCTCTCGGTCCGCGACAGCGGCGATCCGGTCCCCGGACGCCCGAAGGACCTCGAACACCACATCCAGCTCAAGCAGAAGCTGGATCGGGCAGCCGTTGCCGTCGCCCGTCGCTGACCTCCTCGAGGCGCTCTCCGGTGCCCTGGAAGGCCTCGACGTGGGCTGGTACCTGTTCGGCGCGCAGGCCGCCGTCCTCCATGGAGCCGCGAGGTTGACCATCGACGTGGATGTGACGGTCCAGCTGGGCGAGATTCGCAGCGAACAGCTCGCCGAGGCGCTCACGGCAGCGGGCTTCGATTTGACCTTCAGCGATCCCGCGTTCATCCAGCAAACCCGGGTGCTCGCCGGCAGCCACCCCCCAACCGGGCTGGGAGTCGACGTGGTACTGGGCGGTCCTGGGCTGGAGCAGATGTTCCTCGATCGAGCAGAGATTCACGAGGTGGAAGGCATACCCGTGCCGGTCGCCAGGGCGACGGACGTCATCGTGATGAAGATCCTCGCCGCGCGCCCCAAGGACCACGAGGATGTGGTGTCCATCCTCGTCGCCCAGCCCGATCTGCCCCTCGACGACGTGCGCAAGACCCTCGGCCTGCTCGAAGAGGCCCTCGGCCAGAGTGACCTCGTGCCGGCGTTCGAGCGTGATCTGCTCGCTGCCAGGAAGAGGTAGGGCGAGACCAGTGCCCTACTCGTCGAGCCTCCCGCCCCGGAGACGGTCCACCTACCTCCGGTGGTCGTAATAGAAGTACACCGCGCTGCGGACCTCCAGCGTCAGGTCCCCTGAGATCGTCTCCACGGTCTGCGCGGTGTAGCGCGTGAGCTCGGAGTAGTGGCAGTCGGCGCCAGCGTTGACCGGGCACGCGGACTCGGGGAACAGGGCGAGCAGGCCGGCGGGCACGGTGATGAGGCCGTCGTCCGGGCCGACGCAGCTGAGGAAGGCGGTGATGGTCAGGCCGTGGCCGCGGGTGGGGGCGCGGATGTCGAGGCGGACGCAGGCGTCGGGATCGTCACCGGCGAGGACCTCCGAGTACACCGCCGGACTGGGACCGTCCCAGAGCTGGGCGCCGACCTGGCCGTGCCAGCCCGGCTCGGCGTCGCCCGGGCGGGTGAAGTACCCCTCTTCGATGTGGATGCTGCCCGTCGGATCGGGCGCGAAGGAGCAAGGATCGAGGGTGTCGCCAGCGGCGACGTCGTCGTCGTCCGTCGGTGTCGTGTCGTCGTCTAGCGGATCATCGGAGCAGGCGAGGACCAGCAGGAACGAGCCGAACAGGGGCAGAAGACGCCTCATGGACGGGATCATCGCCTGCGGCGGGCCGCCAGCACCACCAGCATCGCCGCAGCGGTCCACGCCGATCCACCCGCGTCGTCGGCGCGGCACTCGCAGCAGCCAGGGTCCGGATCGCCGACATCGTCGTCCGCCACGTCGTCGTCCGCCGCGGCGCTGTCGTCGTCGTCGCCCGCGGCGCTGTCGTCGTCATCGCCCGCGCTGTCGTCGTCATCGTCGTCGTCGTCGCCAGGGCACTCCATGTCGGGGTCGGCGGCGTCGGTGAAGCCGTCGCAGTCGTTGTCCACGCCGTCGAAGCAGTCCTCGTAGGCGCCCGGGAACACCAGCGGGTCGGTGTCGTCGCAGTCGCCGCCGCCGCAGGCCTCGTGGATGAAGCCGTCGCCGTCGCCGTCCACGTCGTCGGCGGCGCCGGTGCAGTCCTGGTCGATGCCGTCGCCACAGATCTCGGGCTCGCCAGGGCTGAACGCGATGTCGGCGTCGTCGCAGTCCCCGTCGCAGGTGGACCAGGTGTCGCCGTC
>CAZLEO010000454.1:0-5189 GCA_964558555.1 uncultured Rickettsiales bacterium
GTCAGCCCCTCCTTGAGCGTCAGCTGGAACCAGTCGCGACAGGTGACGCGGTTGCCCGTCCAGTTGTGGAAGTACTCGTGGGCGACCACCCCGTCGATGACCTCGTAGTCGCCGTCCGTGGCCGTGTCCGGGCTGGCCAGCACGCGCCCGGAGTTGAACACGTTGAGGCTCTTGTTCTCCATCGCGCCCATGTTGAAGTCGTTGACCGCGACGATGTTGTAGATGTTCAGGTCGTACTCGCGGCCGAACGCCTCCTCGTCCCACTTCATGGCGCTCTCGAGGCATTCCAGGGAGTGATCGAGGCGGTCCACGTTCTCGTGCTCGGAGTACACGTACAGGTCCACCTCGGTGCCGCCCATGGTGGTGAACGTGCCGTGCACGTGGCCGAGATCGCCCGCCACGAGGGCGAACAGGTACGAAGGCTTCTTGAAGGGGTCGTCCCACACGGCAAAGTGCCGGCCGCCGCCCAGATCCCCCGACTCGACGAGGTTGCCGTTGGACAGCAGCACGGGGCAGTCCTGGCGGTCCGCCTCGATGCGCACGCGGAACACGGTCATCACGTCGGGGCGGTCCTGGAAGTACGTGATCCTCCGGAAGCCCTCGGCCTCGCACTGGGTGCAGTACACGCCGCTGGACTTGTACAGGCCGCTCAGGGCGGTGTTGGCCGCAGGATCGATGCGGACCCGCGTGCTCAGGACGAATGCGTCGGGCACGTCCAGCAGGGTCAGGATCTCGCCGTCGGCCTGATAGTCCGCCGGCTCGAGCTCGCGGCCGTCGATGCAGACCTGCTCCAGGTTCAGCTCCTCGCCGTGCAGGGCCAGCGGCGCCACGGGATCGCCGACGCGGCTGACCTCGATGCGGGCGCGGACGATCGTGTGGTCCTGGTGGAGGTCGAACTGCAGCTGCACCGAGTCGAACGCGAAGTCGGGTGCGCGGTAGTCCTTGCGGAGCTTCTCGACGGGCTTGGATGGATTGGTCATGGCCGGGGATTGTAGCCCGGACCGCGGGGGATCAGAAACCGGCGGGATAGCACAGGGACACGTACTGCGACCAGCCGCCCACCGTGGCGCCGAACGGGGCCGACCCGACGAGGACGTGGAGTCCGGGAGTGATGGCGAGGCGGACGACCTCGACGCTGCCGCCGATGTCCAGGATATCGACCCCGGTGGGCCAGTCGTCCACCAGCGTCCCGTCCACCTCGACGGTGGTGTCGAGGTGCCGCGTGAGGGCGAGGTGGTTCTCGGTCATGTGGGGATCGGCGTAGACGGTGTAGGTGTCGCGCCACTGCTCGAACGGGGTGGCGAGCGCCATGCACGGGTCCCCCTCGCCCGCCACGGCGTTGCCGGCGAGGAACTGGGTCAACAGGAAGGGGGACGTCCCCTCGACGAAGAAGTCTCCAGGGGACGTCTGACCGCCCGTCACCTCCAGGTACGCCACCTCGCGGGGTCCGAGCACCACGTCGGCCTCCGGCACCCCCTGGACGTCAGGGCCGGGTTCGAACTGCAGGGTGGTCCCCGCGGTCCCCGCGACCACCTGCCACACGGTGATCTCGGGAGGATTGGCCCGCGCAGGCAGCCTCGCGCCGAACGCCTGCTCACCCCAGCGTCGGGTCCCTGGAATCTGCTCCTCGAGGTGATCGCAGTACCCCTGGTCCACGGGGACGTTCACGCAGGGGTGGCCGGCGAACACGGCGACCGGGCCGGTGGACTCCACCAGCGTCCCGCTCAGGTCCAGGCCGTCGCCGGCGCTGACGACCTGCACCGCGTCGCCCTCGTCGAGGGGGATCGGGTCCAGCGCCGCTCCGGCGAGCCCGGCGGGGATGCCGTCCCCTGGGGCCGTGTCGCACGAGGGCGTGACCGTGACCTCGACCCCGTCCGCTGCGCCCACGACCACCAGGGTGCTCTCGCCGTACGCCCCGTGGGGGTGACCGGGCACCACGTGCTCGTCGTCGAGCCCGGCGGCGGGCAGCAGCAGGGAGGCATCCGCCGTGTAGGTGGTGGCATCCAGCGCGTTGACCTGCCACGCGGTCAGGGGGAGCTCCGAGGAGATGCGCCAGGCCGTCCCCGGCAGCAGCGCCGTGCCGGCCACGGCGAGGTCCGCGAGCCGCAGGATGCCCTCGCCGAACGGGCCCACGTCCAGGGTCTGGTCCTCGGTCCAGGCGCCGCCGAGGCGTTGCTCCACGACCACGGTCGCGGTGTAGCTGGCCGAGACGTTCGCCACGACCACCGCGAGCTGCTTGTCGTCGAAGCCCTCGTACTGGTCCATGTCGAAGGCGTAGAAGGTGCAGCCCACGTGGGAGTCCAGCGCCTCGGCGCCGTCACACGACAGGGTGTCGCACTGGCCGTCCACACATTCGCCCGGCGTGCAGTCCTCCACGGCGATCCACTCGCCGTCCGTGGAGCATTCGAGGACCTCGTTCCCGTCACAGGTGGTCACGCCGGGGTACACCTCGGCGTCGGCGTCGTCGCAGTCCTGCTCCGCAGGGTAGCCGTCGCCGTCGCCGTCGTTGGGGACGGTGTCGTCGTCGTCGTCCGCAACCGTGTCGTCGTCCGCCGCGTCGTCGTCGGAGACCGCGTCGTCGTCCCCGATGTCGTCGTCGTCGCCGACGATGAGACTGCCTCCCTGGCAACCGAGCGTGCCGACCAGCGACAGGATCAGTGCCCCGATCAGGCCGCGCGTCATCGGTAGTCCTCCCGCACCGGGTGGAACGTGTCGAGGATGCGGCAGTGGGTGACAGCCACGCCGGTGTGGGGTACGTCAGGGGGGATCACGGCCACGGTGCCCGGGTCGATCTCCCTCGTCTCCCCGTCCAGGGTCATGCGGAACGTGCCCTCGATCACCGAGCTCACCTGCTCGTGCGGGTGCGTGTGCAGGGGCAGGGAAGCGCCGGCCTCGATGTCCCAGTAGGCCAGGGTCATCGATCCCGCGTGTACGAAACGCACGTGGTAGCCGGGGACGGGCTCGCGCTCCTCCAGGTCGAACATCTCCACGAACGGCATGTCGTCTCCCTCCATGGAGCAGCTTATCCCAGCGGCCGGGGCAGGGGCAGATATCGAGGTACACTGGGGCTCGCAGGGAGGTCCCGTGCGAGGTCCGTGGATCGCAGCCGTCGTTCTCGCCACCGTCTGGCTCGGTGCGTCCTGCGCCCCCGAGAGCCTCGGCGGACCGCACCCCGACGACGACGCCAGCGAACCCGACGGCGACGACGACACCACGGGCGACGACGACACCGCGGACGACGACGACACCGGCGCGGCGGACGACGACGACACGACCGCGGGCGACGACGACACGACCCCGCCACCCGGCCCCTGCGGCGGAGACATGACGCTGATCGAGCAGGGCCACGTCCGCTTCTGCATCGACACCTGGGAGGCCGCCTGCGACGAACTGGGCGGCGGCGCCTGGTCTCCCTACGACGCCGTGGACGGCGTGGACGTGGTCGCCCGCACCGAACCCGGCGTACCGCCACAGGGGTACATCTCCGGCGACCAGGCCGAGGCCGCCTGCGAGGCCGCCGGCAAGCGCCTGTGCACCTCCGACGAGTGGCTGCTCGCCTGCCAGGGCCCCGACGGCCTGACCTGGCCCTACGGCGCGTCGCATCAGCCCGGCGTGTGCAACGACGACTACTCCGGCCACCCCCTCATCGACTACTTCGGCACGTCCGACGCCTGGATCTGGACGTCCGAGTCCATGAACGATCCCGGCATCAACCAGCAGGCGGGCACCCTGGCGCTGACCGGCGAGCACGCGGGCTGCGTCAGCGCCTTCGGCGTGTACGACCTGGTGGGCAACCTGCACGAGTGGGTGGCCGACGCGGACGGCGTCTTCCGCGGCGGCTTCTACGTGGACGTGCAGATCAACGGCCCGGGCTGCACCTACCGCACCTCGGCCCACGGCCGCAGCTACCACGACTACTCCACTGGATTCCGCTGCTGCGCCGAACCGCAGCGCTGATCCCTCCTTTCCCCCTTTCCCCTCGCGCGCGTTCCATGGGGTAGAATCGACGACGGTGGAGAATCGGGGTGGGGGCCAGGAAATCCCGAAGTGCCGGACGACCCAGACAGCCTCGAGCCGACCATCCCCGGTCACTGGCCCGACGTCACCGAGTCCAGCCCCACCATCAAGGAGCGGCGCGAGGCCCTGGTGTCCTCGCCCCAGCTCGGCACCAAGTTCCAGGTCCTGGGGTACATCGGCCGCGGCGGCATGGGCACCGTGTTCAAGGTGCGTCACCGCAAGCTCGACCACGTGCGCGCGGTCAAGGTGCTGCCCGCCGGGGCCGACCACGAGATGCTCGAGCGCCTGCGCCGCGAGGCCTCCATCGCCACGGAGCTGACCCACCCCAACGTCGTCACCGTGTACGACCTCGAGGAGCTCGACGACGGTTCGCTGGCCATCGTCATGGAGTACCTGGCGGGCAACGACCTCGACACGTTCATCAAGCGCAACGGCCGCATGGACGTGCGGGAGGTCCGCCAGCTCTTCGCCGGCGTGGCCGACGCCCTGGACAAGCTGCACGCCCAGGGTGTGGTCCACCGCGACATCAAGCCCGCCAACCTGTTCATGTGCGAGGACGGCACGCTCAAGGTCCTCGACTTCGGCATCTCGCGGCTGGTGGAGGCGGACTCCGGCCTCACCCGCACCGGCGCGACCATCGGCACGCCCTCGTTCATGTCCCCCGAGCAGTTCGAGGGCGAGCCGGCCACCGGCCTGACCGACGTGTACTCGCTGGGCGCGGTGCTGTTCTACTGCCTCACCGGCACCAAGCCCTTCCAGGCCCGCACGCAGATCGAGCTCATCACCAAGATCGTCTCCCACGGCGCCCCCCGCGCCGACAAGATCTGCGCCGAGGTCCCGGAGCACGCCGCCAACGCCGTGCAGCGCGCCCTGGCCATCGAGCCGGAGCAACGCTGGGCGTCGGCGACGCAGCTGCTGGACGCCCTGGCGTCGGAGGAGACGCGGGCGCTGGAGGTGGTCCGGGACAACCGGGTGGGACGGCGCAAGTGGTGGCAGGGCGGCCTGGCGGCGCTGCTGGTGGCGGCGGTGGCCACGGCGGTGGCCATGGGGCTGCCGAAGTGGCGGGAACGTGCCGGCGAGCCCGGTCCGGAGGGGACGGCGCCGGCGGTCGCAGCGGCGGCGGACGCGGTGACGCCGGAACGCGGTGGAACCTTGCGCATGGGGATCGTGGG
>CAZLEO010000455.1:0-5176 GCA_964558555.1 uncultured Rickettsiales bacterium
TGGCGGGACTCGTCGGATGCGAGGGTGAGGAACCCCAGCCCGAAGGCGGCTGCCTCGAGCTTTGCCTCGAGCGGGCGAGCGAAGCCGCGTGCCGGGCGGAGTGTGACGCACAGGTGAACTACCTGTGGGAAATCCACATGCACAACCTGATCCTGCACGAGGACGAGGAGGTCTACGCGGAGATCAGCGATTGTGTGCTGCGCATCGGCGAGGTCCTCCAGTCCCACGGTGTGAAGGCCTCGTGGGGTGTGATGGAGAAGTTCGCCGAGGCAGCGATGCTACACGACGCAACCGAGGATCACGTGTTCTCGGCCCTCGAAGCGATGGGCCACGAGATCGGCATGCACAGCATCGGGTACACCGAGGATCCCACCGAGGTCCTGACCTCCCACTTCGGCTACAGCCCCCGCTACAGCTGTCCGGGGTTCTCCAGCGCGCCCGAGTTCGAGGGCCAGCTCGCGATCATCGAGGACATGGCCATCGACCAGGGGTACACCATCGTCACCGACCACCTCGCCTGGCTCGGGGACGCCTCCCACGACGATCTGGACCTCATCTACGCCTGGCCGCCCTCCCTCGACCCAGAGATCGGGGACTTCACGGTCGAAGATCCCTCCTCGGGGCTGATGATGGTCAACCAGCAGGGCGGCGGATGGGTCGGGGCGCGGGACGTGGACGTCATCGAATCCCGTCACTTCGAGATGCTCGAGGTCAACTCCCCCCTGGAACATTTCGTGGAACACGCCGTCGGCGACTCCCCTGTCGTCTACCCCGTGACGCTGCACGAGGACCTCTTCACCACCGGCCCGCTGATCCAGCAGGCCCTCGAGGAGCTCCTCGCGTCGGGCGGGGAAGCCAACTGGAACCAGCTGTGCCTCGCCGACGACTGCGATCTCAAGGACGAGCAGTGCTCCGACGAGGCCCTCGCCACCCTCGACACCTACCTCACCGAGGTCGTGGATCCCCGCATCGCCAGCGGCGAGCTCGTATCACGCACCTTCGGCGAGATCTTCGACGAGTACTTCGCGCCCTGACGGTCAGTCCGTACCGATGGTCACGTAGTCGATCCGCCCGTCGAGCATGCGGGTGTAGGGGACGTTGGTGCCGATGTACATGTTGTTCTGCTCGGAGAGCATCTCGTCGCCGGTGTAGAGCCAGCGATCGGAGGGCATCTGGGACTGGTCGGCGTCGGTGCAGTCGGCGAAGCCGGACCAGGACTCGCCCACGTCGTCGCCCGCGGGGCCCTGGTCGTCGACGTAGAACACGGCCGGGACGAAGGGCTGGCCCACGACGCCACCGGCCATGTCGGAGTCCCAGACGATCTGGGCGCGGTACCAGTGGCCGGCCTGGATCGGGCAGGCGTCGTAGTCGGTCATCACGAGCTTCCAGGTCTGGCCCCCGTGGTCGTCCGCGGGCTTCATCCAGAACGCGAGGATCGCCACGTCCGACGGCGGACTGAAGGGGGGACTCCAGTCCACGGTGATGTTGCGCCAGACCGACATCTGGTAGTTGCTGCCGTTCTTGAGGAACAGCCGCTGGATGGTGGTGTCGTTGCCGTCGTCGACGACGTCGGGTTGGAAGCGGATCTCCAGGGTGAGATCGGTGCTGGCCTGGTAGCAGATG
The DNA here is from genome assembly GCA_964558555.1 of uncultured Rickettsiales bacterium. Classification (GTDB taxonomy): domain Bacteria; phylum Myxococcota_A; class UBA796; order UBA9615; family CAYRNR01; genus CAYRNR01. Next base: position 1,624 of record CAZLEO010000455.1, read on the forward strand.
TCGTTGTCGTAGAACTCCACGGCGTTGTCCACCGCGTCGCCGGTGAAGTAGCCGTCGCCGAGCAGGGTCTCGGCCGGGTCGGAGACGTCGCCGATGATCATGCCGGTGGCGTCGGAGACGGTGAGGCTGCCGGCGGGCTCGTCGAAGTCGAACGTCGTCGTGGACGGCGGGCAGTTCTCGCCCAGCATGACCACGGCGACCGTCTCGCCGTAGTTGCCGTACTCGTCCTGGACCGCGCTGGCGGCGAACGCCAGGGTGTCCACGGTCATGTCGTCGATGCCGTCGGGGGGCGACGACAGGTAGACGGTGGCCTCCCAGTCCCCGTCCACGTGATCCACCGAGGTCACGGTGCGACCGTCGTCGAGGTCGGTGAATACGAGATCTGCGGCCTCGAGCCCGTACACCTCCTCGGTGAAGGTCACCTCGAGGGCGTTGCTGCCGCCGCCGACGGCCCAGACGCTGTCCACGCGTGGCCCGGTGACCTCATCGATATCCTCGAAGTAGGCCGCGTCCTGGGTGATGTTGTAGACCCTGACGCTGTCCATGCGGCCGATGAAGTTGTCGTCGGGCGCCGACCAGTTCATGCCGCCGACCGAGAACGAGGCCGCACACCAGTGGCCGGCATAGCAGGACGCCTCGTTGTCCGGGCTCAGGTCGCTCTGGGGCGTCATCGCCACCTCGCCCGCGGCGGGCTGGGCGAAGCAGTTGCTCTCGTCGGGATCGCTGGTGGTGACGTCCTCACCGTTGACGTAGATGCGGACGCGGCCCACGGAGGGATCGTTCTCGTCGCGGTCCGGCAGGGTGTAGTCGAAGGTCGCGGCCACGTGCGTCCAGGCGTTGAGCGGGATCTGCACCTCGCTGTACGCGCCGCGCAGGCCGTTGCAGTCGGCGGGGTCCCAGTTGTCGTAGTCCGGCGCGCCGTTGGTCATGTTCGTCATCAGGCCGACCCGGAACGTGTCGTTCACGGGCTCGATGACCATGGCGTACCCCCCCGACCAGTAGGTGTGCTTGGCCATCAGCACACGCCGCGTCTCGGTCTCGTCGGTGGGGTAGATCCACCCCTCGAGGGTCATGTTGTACTTCATCTCGGTGTACTTCCACGTGCCGTGGTAACCCTCGTCCGTGGACCAGTACTCGTTGCGCGTCCCCACCTCGAGCGGCGTGTCGTCGAACAGCCCGGCGTTGCCGGACACCCCACTGGTGAAGCTGCCGCTGTCCACACGCCAGATGCCGTCCATGTTGAAGTCGCCGGAGTCGTACAGGTTGTTCTCGAAGTTCAGCGACACCACCAGATCCGGATCGAAGGTGAGCGTGGGGCCGGTGTGGCCGTCGGCGCCCATGCCGTGGATGCTGTTGTCCACGTGACAGCTGGACCACCCGCAGGACATCCCTGCGTGCCAGTCGCTGCGCCAGTAGTGACAGGCGCTGCAGATGCCGTCCTCGTCGCCCCAGTCGGTGGGGTCGTTGCCCCGGCCGTTGACGCTGGCTCGCATCATGCCGTACGGACCGCCGTGGGCCTCGTGGCAGTCGGTACAGCTCATCACGAAGTTGACCGACAGGTTGCGCTGGGTCGGGCTGTACCCGCCCTCCTCGAGCTCCCAGTGGGCCCCCGGTCGCGACCAGACGATTCCACCGCGCCCACGGGGGAGCGCGGGGAAGCAGGCGCTGGCCTGCTCGTCGCAGTCGTCGCCGTCCCAGCCGACGGCCTTGCCGCAGCTCCACCAGTTCGGACAGGTGCCGTTACCCGAGTTGGGGGCGCCGGCGTTGACGTGTCCGTGCTTGTCGCTGGACCAGGTGACGGCGTCCATACCGTCCACGTCCGAGTGGCAGGTCAGGCAGTACTCCGAGTACGCGGGGAGCTCCAGGCCGTTGAACTCGTCGTAGTCGCCGTTGGGCGGGTTGTAGATGCCGCCGCCGGCCGCGGCGTAGTCCTCCATGGACTCGCCGGCGTTCATGCCGAACAGGTACGAACCCATGGCCCTCTCGTTGCTCCCACCCAGGTCGGGTAGGGTCACCGGCGAGAGCCCGAGACCCGCGTCCCAGTAGCCGCCGGTGGACACGTGGGGGTTGTGGCACGTGGTGCACTCGAGGGTATGGGTCTGGCCGGCGGCCGTGAACGACACGCCGAGGTCGTGCGCGTTCTCGAGCGAGAACGCCTCTTCGACGTCGTCAGCCAGGTCGGGCCCGGAGATGGCGTCGTTCATCACACCGCCGTCGGTATGGCACTGGAAGCACAGGTCGTGCACGTCGTCGCCGGCGGGCGCCTCCAGCAGGGCGATGTTGTCCGAGCCGTGCCCGTTCCCATGGCAGCCGGTGACCGATCCGTCTCCCATGCACGAGACCGTCGCGCCACCGTTGGGTGCGTATCCAAACGTGGCGTGCGCGGACGCGTCCCAGACGCCCGCCGCGTCGATGTTCGGCGGTGTCACGCCGTCGGTGAACGGGGCGAGCGGGTTGGCCAGGCGCTCGGCGCCGGCCGCGTCGTGGCAACCCAGGCAGAACCCCTCCACCACGCCCGGATCCGCCGGGTCGTAGTCGTAGATCGCCGACTGGCCCAGATCCGGGTCCAGCAGCTTGACCGTCCCGCCGCCGTGATCGCCGGTGTAGTGGCATGCCGCGCAGTCCGCGTCCTCCACGGCCGTCTGCACGTGGTGGGAGGTGCGTACGAAGTCGCCCTGGCCGTCTCCGGCGTTCTCCACGATCTGGCGACGCGATCCCTGGGGCAGGTAATGGCAGTCCGTGCAACCCCCGGAAGGCATGAAGCCGTCGGTGTGCACGTGGCACGTCGTGCAGTCGGAGCCGGCCTGGTGCACGTGATCGCCGAAGGCGTCGTTGGTGTAGTGGGCGGTCTGCGTGTGACAGGTCTCGCAGACCCCGTTCCAGGGCTGGTTCGTGAATGCCAGGTCGTCGTCGTGGACCTGGTAGATGGCCGGCTCGAGGGCCGCGTCCACGTACTTGGTCGTGTTGTCGCGGATCAGCAACAGGTTGTTCGCGGTGGAGCCGTCGTGGGGATCCGTCGTCCAGGACGGCTCGTGGGGATCGTGGCAGCCGCCGCAGTCCACCGTGGTGTCGCCGCCGTTCACGTGGTGCAGGCCGAAGTCCTCCAGCCCCGCGGCCATGCCGGTGGGGTTGTGACAGGTCCGGCAGACGGCCTCCTGCTCGTCCCCACGCGGCAACAGGTAGTCGCCACCCACGCCGTGGTAGGCGTGGCAGTCCAGGCATCCGATGGAGTTGGACTCGTCGTGGGGGGGTTCCAGGGCTCCGCCGGGGAGCGCACACGCGAGGGTCAAGGCCAGCGCGGCGATGGTGACGCTGCGGTTCATTCCCGGATCCGCTCCCATCTCCCCCTAGCCCGGCTCAGGCGCCGGACCCCCGCCGTGAGGATCATCCACACCACGAGCGCGCCGGTCGCCGATCCCGCCGGAGCCTGGCCGCAGCCACATCCACCCGCGTCGTCAACGCCCGCGTCGTCGTCGCCCGCGTCCTCGTCGTCGTCCAACGCGTCCTCGTCGTCGCCCGAGATGTACTAGTAGTACACGAACCACACCAACAC
>CAZLEO010000456.1:0-5164 GCA_964558555.1 uncultured Rickettsiales bacterium
CCCCCGCCGGGGCCCCCCGCCGCCGGGGGGGGCGCCGGGGGGCCAGCGGGCGCATCTGCGGGGCGCGGGCGGGGGGGGGGCGGGTCAGCGCCGCGGGCCGGGCCCGCGAGGCCGCGGTCATCTCCATCACAGCGACGGTGCTCACGGTGATCGGCGACGCCGTGCTCGTGCCGTCCATGGGCTCGTGGGGCGCGGTGTGGGTGACCGTGGTGATCCAGTCCATCGCCTCGATCGCCCTGGTGGTGATGGCGATGCGGCTGCTGAAGCTGCGGTTCCGGGTGTCGTTCCGTGGGGCGAGGGACGTGCTGGGGGTCTAGAACCTCGCCAGATCCCCCGCCGCGAACCGCCACTCCGGCGTCACCAGCGTCTGCCCGAACTCCACCGGATACCACGGCCCCAGGTCCGACCCCGGATTGCGTAGCACGTGGATCTGCTGGGCGGGCATGTAGGACTGGGCGAGCAGGAAGACGGTGCGGCCGGCGTCGGTGCGGGCGACGTCGAGGACGATGACGGCGTGGCCGGGGAAGCCGCCCTGGATGAAGACGTCGCCGGGCTGGACCTGGGCGGGGGTGGGGACGGAGTCCAGCTCCTTTTCGAGCGACGCGGTGCCGGCATAGGTGAAGACCAGGTCGAGGTAGCGCCGGAAGGTGGCGTGGCCGGTGTCGCGGCCGGCGGTCTGATTCCAGCTGACGTTGTTGCCGGAGACGGAGACGCGCCAGCCATCCCGATAGCGGTCGTAGCGGGCCTCGTCGCCGCTGGTGAAGTTGAAGTGGATGTCGGCGAAGCGACCCGCGGAGAACAGGTACTCGGCGCGCAGGCGCATCACCGCGTCGGCGCACTGCTGCAGGTCGCGGGTGCCCACGTCGATGTCGATCACGGCCTCGTGGACGTCCTGACGGCCCTTGCGGCCTCCGTCGTGGAGCAGGACGTCGGGGCGGCCGGGCAGCAGCGGGAGATCGCGCAGCCAGGCGCCGAAGGAGCCGGGCTCCACCTCGACGCGCTCGTAGCCCGCGGGGGTCGGGACGCGGGCGCTGAGGGTGTTGTCGGGGTCGGGAGCGGCGTCGAGCCAGGGGTACGCGTCCTGGGCGGCGGCCGGGGCGGCCAGCAGGAGGACCAGGGCGACGAGGGCGCGGGTCATCTCACCCCTTGAGGTTGTCCGGGTTCAGCGGCTCGAGCTCGGGCAGCACGAACAGCCCGTCCTTGCGCACGAGCACGTCGTCGAACCACAGCTCGCCGCCGCCGTAGTCGGCCCGCTGGATCAGCACGATGTCCCAGTGGATGGCCGAGCGGTTGCCGTTGTCACATTCGGGCTCCTCGTAGGCGCCGCCCGGGGTGAAGTGCAGCGATCCGCAGATCTTCTCGTCGAACAGGGTGTCGAGCATGGGCTCGGTGATGTAGGGGTTCACGCCGATGGCGAACTCGCCGATGTGCCGCGAGCCGTCGTCCGTGTCGAGGATGTCGTTGAGGCGCTCGCTGTTGTTGGCGGTGGCGTCGACGATGCGGCCCTTGTCGAACTTCAGCGTGACGTCGGAGAAGGTGGTGCCCTGGTACTGGGTGACCGTGTTGTAGGCCATCACCCCCTCGACGGAGTCGCGCACCGGCGCGGTGAAGACCTCGCCGTCGGGGATGTTGTACTGGCCGTCGCACTTGACCGCGCGCATGCCCGCCAGCGAGAAGCGCAGGTCGGTGGCGCCGGGGCCCTTGATGTGGACGCGCTCGGTGCGGTCCATGATCTCCTTGAGGGGGTCCATGGCCGCGGACATCTTCGCGTAGTCGAGGTTGCACACGTTGAAGTAGAAGGCCTCGAAGGCGTCCGTGCTCATGGACGCGGCCTGCGCCATGGCCTGGGTGGGCCAGCGCAGCACGACCCAGCGGGTGTTGGGGACGCGGACCTCCATGTGCACCGGGGAGAACCAGCAGGTCTGGTAGAGCTTCATCTTCTCCGGCGGCACGTCGGACAGCTCGTGCATGTTGGTGAAACCCCGCACCCCCATGTACACGTCCATCTGCTTCATGCGGTGGAGTTCGCAGTCGCCGATGAGCGAGAGGCTCTCCTCGGTTCCGCTCTGGTACAGGCGCCGCAGCACGCGGTTGTCCTTCAGAGTCACCAGGGGCAGCCCGCCCTTGCCAGAGACCTCGTCCACCAGCGCCTCGACGATCTCCACGGGCACGTCGGTGGCCTCGATGAGCACCTTGTCGCCGGTCTTGACCTTGGTGGAGTAGTGGGTGAGGACCTGGGCCAGCCTCTCGATACGGGGGTCTTGCATGATCGCTCCTGTTCCGGGGCGGGGATTGTAGCGCGTTCGCGCGCGGGCGTCAGTCGCGCGCGTGGGACTCCAGCGACTCCGCGGTGAGCTCGAGCTCCCACGGCATGAGCTCGTCGAAGTGCGCGGCGCCGAGGCGGCGCGCCTCGGCCACCCCCGGCGCCATCCAGGCGCGGGCGGCGTCGTCCATGGGGCCGCGGCCCAGGCGCATGGCCATGCCCGCCATGCGGTCGATGACGCCCTCGTCGGTGTCATAGCTCAGCAGGAACGCGCCGCTGTCGAAGCGGCTCACCAGATCCTCCAGGGCCGTCGTGGGGTGGTCGCAGACGGTGCGAAGGAGCTGCATCAGCGCGGGCCAGTCGTAGGTGTCGAACGCGTGGGGGTAGGTCTCGCGGGCGAACGTGGGGTAGCGCTGTAGCAACTCGGCGTCCACGCCCACCTCCACGAGCATGTGCGCCAGCATCCCCAGGGGGATGGGCGCGCGGGGCCCGTCGTCCACGTCGAGCAGGGCCTCGACCGCCTTGCGCGCGGTGTGGAACGGCTCGCCGTGGTGGAACGCCCGGTCCACGGCGCGGTGGTTGCGGCAGCCCGCGACCAGCTCGGTGGCCCCGAGCTCCTCCAGATCCCGCAGCCGGCGATCCGTCAGCCGCAGGCGCCGATCCGCCAGGGGCGCCAGGTCGGGCAGGGCGCTGCCGACGAGCACGTGGGATGACCCCGTGCGGCGGACCAGCAAGCCGTGGGAGAGGAAGTTCATGAGCGGGTGAGTTTAGCCAATTCTTAGGGTATCCTGCGTCCCCGGATCAGGGGGGGCAAGCCACCGCGACAGAGATCGTACCTAGGAGGACTGACCGTGACCGCCAAGAGAGTCGTGATTCTGGGCGCCGCCGGGCGCGACTTCCACAACTTCCTCACCGCATTCAAGGACGACGAGTCCGTGGATGTGGTGGCCTTCACGGCCACGCAGATCCCGGGGATCGACGAGCGGACCTTCCCGGCCGCGCTGGCGGGGCCACGATACCCCGAAGGGATCCCGATCCTCCCCGAGGACGAGCTCGAGCAGATCATCGCCGACAAGCAGGTGGACGAGGTCGTGTTCGCCTACTCGGACGTGTCCTACCAGCACATGGGCCACCTGCTGGCGCGCGCCAACGCCGCGGGCGCCGACTTCCGCATGCTCGGCCCGGCCCAGACCATGGTGCCGTCCACCCGCCCCGTCGTCAGCGTGTGCGCCGTGCGCACCGGCTGCGGCAAGAGCGCCACGAGCCGCGGGGTCGTGCGCGTGCTGCGGGACGCCGGGCTGAAGGTGGTCGCGATCCGGCATCCGATGCCCTACGGCAACCTGGTGCGCCAGGCCGTGCAGCGCTTCGCCTCGCTACAGGATCTGGAGGACCACGACTGCACCATCGAGGAGATGGAGGAGTACGAGCCCCACATCGAGGCCGGCTGCATCGTGTACGCGGGCGTGGACTACACCGCCATCGTCCGCGAGGCCGAGAAGGAGGCCGACGTCATCCTGTGGGACGGCGGCAACAACGACCTGCCCTTCTACAAGTCGGACTGCGAGCTGGTGCTGGTGGATCCGCACCGCGCGGGCGACGAGCTGACCTACGTGCCCGGCGAGACCAACCTGCGCCGCGCCGACTGCGTGGTGGTGACCAAGGAGGACTCGGCGCGTCCCGAGGACATCGCGGCGGTCAAGGCCAGCGCCGCGGCCGTCAACCCCGACGCGGTGATCCTGGACGCGGCCCTGCCGCTGACCGTGGAGGGCGGCGGCGAGCTGCTGCACAACCGCCGGGTGCTGTGCGTGGAGGATGGCCCCACCCTGACCCACGGCGGCATGCGCTTCGGCGCGGGCGTGCTGGCGGCCGAGCGCTGGGGCGCCGAGGTGGTGGACCCGCACTCCGCGGCCGTCGGCGAGATCGCCGAGACCTTCGAGAACTACCCCGACACCGGCCCCGTGTTGCCGGCCATGGGCTACGGCGACCAGCAGCTGGCCGACCTCAAGGCCACCATCGACGCGGTGGACTGCGACACGGTGGTCATCGGCACGCCGATCAACCTCACCCGCATCGTGGACATCGACAAGCCCACCGTGCGCGTGCGCTACGAGTTCGAGGAGCGGTCCGAGCCGGGGCTGGCGCAGATCCTGGCGCCGATCATCGAGGCTGCAAGGAAGTAAGGTCACCTTCTGCTGGCGAGCTGAAGCTCGCAGCAGGAGCGCCCGGGGGGCCGGGGGGCTAGTTACAGGACAGGGCCATGCCGCAGGTGCCTTCGAGGGAGCCCTCGAGGACGGCGCCCTGGATCAGCGCGCGCAGCAACTGGCAGTTGGCGCCGTCGAGCTCGTCGATGCAGTCCTGGGCGTGGGTGTCGTCGTAGGTGCACGAACCGCCGTTGATCATGACCAGCAACGCGGATTCCAGCGCCTCGGAGCACTCTGCGTCGCTCTCCCAGCCGAGGATCAGCAGGATGTTCTCGTTGAGGCACTCGTTGGCGATGGCGTTGCCGCAGGCGGCCGCGGCAGCCCCCGCGGCGAACTGCGCGCCCGTCATCCCGGCGGCGTCGTCATCGTCGCCCATGTCGTCGTCGCCCATGTCGTCGTCGTCGCCCATGTCGTCGTCGTCGCCCACGGCGTCGTCGTCGTCGCCCACGGCGTCGTCGTCGTCACCGACCGCGTCGTCGTCGTCGCCGGCGGGGCCGTTGCCGCCGTGCTCGTCCTGGTGGGACGGGGCCGGACAGCCCAGGCACAGGGCGTAGATGAAGACCGCGATGGCGCTCAGGGCCAGCAGCTTGAAGGTGATTCGCATGTTCGGTGTCCTCCGCGTACGAGCGTGTCTCGTGGTTCAGCGAGGACAGCTTACCATCGATGCGGGTTCGTGCGGGGATCGCGCGGAGGCGGGGGT
>CAZLEO010000457.1:0-5161 GCA_964558555.1 uncultured Rickettsiales bacterium
GTCGAGTTCCTCGTCCGGGATCACCTCGTCGCAGTCGTTGTCGAGGCCGTCGCAGAGTTCCTCGGCGCCGGGGTACACGGTGGCGTCGTCGTCGTCGCAGTCGTCCTCGCAGCTGAGGTAGCCGTCGCCGTCGAGGTCGAAGCCGTCGTCCACCTCGCCGTCGCAGTCGTTGTCGAGCCCGTCGCAGACCTCGTCGGCGTCGGGGTGGATGTCGGGATCGTCGTCGTCGCAGTCGTCGCCCGCGCAGGTGTCGCCCGCGTAGCCATCACCGTCGAGGTCGCAGCCGGTCTCGGCGGTCAGCTGCAGCACCCGGTTGGCGAACTCCTGAGTGTACGAGCTGCAGTTACAGCCGCTGGTCTCCACGGCCAGGCCGAAGGTGAACGTCACCGCGGCCGCGTAGCTACCGTCGGTGTCGGGGACGGCAAAGGCCACGTCGAGGGTGAGGATCTCCTCGGGAGCCAGCAGTACGGGCAGGTCGATCTCGGCCCCCGACGGCATCGTCACGATGAAGCGGTCCGTGTCGCCCTCGAGCGCCCAGTCCATGAACGTGGCGTCGCGGTTGTCGTTGTTGACGAACGTGACCGTCTCGTGGACGAAGTCCCCCGATCCCGACGCAGTGGGCTCGAACGCCACCGCGCCCGGGCTCATCTCGATGGTCGGCGCCTCGTCGTAGGCGTCGGGGCAACCGGCCAGGACCCAGGGTAGGAGGATCAACGCGGGGATCCACAGGTGGCGGGCGATGCGTGCGGACATGGTGTCTCTCCGGTTTCGTTGGTCCCCTCCCCTGGGAGGGAGGGGAATCCGACGTGTAGCCTAGCAAAGATCGCGCGCCTGATAGATAACAGGGCCATGTTCGACGAGCTGCAATCGAAGGTCCACGAGGCCTACCTGGATCGGAAGCTGCTGGACGATCCGGCCCACCGCGGCGCGGTGGAGCGGACGCTGCAACTGCTGGACAGTGGACAGGTCCGAACGGCCGAGCCGGGCGAGGACGACTGGGTGGTCCACGCGTGGGTGGCCGAGGCGGTCAACCTGTTCTTCGCCATCGCCGAGATGAAGGTGATGGAGCTGGATCCGTTCACCTACCACGACAAGATCCCCATCAAGTCGGATCACCAGGCCGCGGGCGTGCGCGTGGTGCCGCCCGGCACGGCGCGGTACGGGTCGTTCCTGGGCCGCGGCGTGGTGATGATGCCGTCGTACGTGAACATCGGCGCCTACGTGGGCGAACGCACCATGGTCGACACCTGGGCCACCGTGGGCACGGGCGCGCAGATCGGCGCGGACGTACACCTGGCCGGCGGCGTGGGTATCGGCGGGATCCTGGAGCCTCCCGGCTCTCGCCCGGTCATCGTCGAGGACGGCGCCTTTGTCGGGTCCCGCTGCATCCTCGTCGAGGGGGTGCACGTTCAGCGCGAGGCCGTGCTCGGCGCCAACGTCGTGCTGACCGCGTCCACGCCCATCATCGACGTCACCGGCGAGCGCGAGGTGGTCCACAAGGGCCGCGTGCCCGCCCGCTCGGTGGTGGTCGCGGGCACCCGCCCCAAGGCATTCCCGGCGGGGACCTACGAGCTGGCCTGCGCCCTGATCATCGGCCAGCGCAAGGCGTCCACCGACCTCAAGACCTCCCTCAACGACACCCTGCGCGAGTTCGCGCTGTCCGTATGAAGATTCCCCACGCCCACGTCGTGCAGACCCTGCTGGATCTGCTGGAGATCCCCAGCCCCACCGGCGAGGAGGGGCCCATCTGCGACCACATCGAGCGCCGCATCGCCGCGGCCGCGAGCGCCGGCCGACCCCTGAGCTGGGACCGCCATGGCGACGGCCTGGTCGTGCGCGGCGAGCGCAAGGCCGGCCGCAAGCACCTGGTACTGGTGGGCCACCTGGACACGGTGCCCATTGTCGAAGGACTCCACCCGCCCCGCATCGACGGCGACCGCGTCACCGGCCGCGGCGCCGTGGACATGAAGGCGGGCGTGGCCGTGATGGTCGCGCTGATGGAGGAGATGGACCTGGACGCGGCGGGCGTGGACCTGTCGTGGATCTACTACCCGGCCGAGGAGGGCAACTACGCCGACAACGGCCTGGGTGAGCTGCTCGCCCACGATCAGGTGCCCACCGACGGCGACCTGTACCTCGTGCTCGAGCCCACCAACGGTCAGTTCGAGCTGGGCTGCGTCGGCTCCGTGTCCGCGGACGTGACCTACCTGGGCAAGGCCGCCCACGCCGCGCGCCCCTGGCAGGGCCGCAACGCCATCACCCGCGCCGGCGCCTGGCTGGCGTTCATGGACCGCCTCGAACCGTCGGCGGTCGAGGTCGACCTGCTGGTCTTCCATGAGACCTTCGCGGTGACCCTGGCCCACGGCGGCATCGCCCAGAATGTGGTGCCCGACGAGTTCACCTGCCGGGTCAGCCACCGCTTCGCCCCCTGCCGCACGGTCGAGGAGGCCACCCGGCGCCTGCGCGAGATCGCCCCGGACGCCGACCGCTTCGAGGTCGTCGACGCCGGCCCGGCCGGCCAACCCTGCACCGACAACGCCCTGTTGCAGCAGCTGCGCAAGGCCATGGGCCTCGACATCAAGCCCAAGCAGGCCTGGACCGACGTGGCGCGCCTGTCCGAGGCCGGCCTCGACGCGGCCAACCTCGGCCCGGGCGACAACGCCCTGGCGCACAACGTCGACGAGTGGATCTCGGCGTATGCGCTCGAGCGCTTTTACGACGGTCTGAAAAGGAGTCTCCAATGAAGGTCGGCATCACCGGCTTTCCCGGCAGCGGCAAGTCCACCATCTTCCGGTCCCTCGCCCCGGGCGCGACCTCGTCCGCCGGACGCGGCCCAGTGCTGGGTAACATCAAGGTGCCCGACGCCCGCGTGGACTTCCTGTCTGACATCTTCAAGCCCAAGCGCACCGTCTACGCCCAGATCGACTTCGTCGACGTACCCGGCGGGGGTGATCCCCGCGCCGGCGTGTTCGCCCCCGACGTGGTCGCGGCCATGCGCCAGGTGGACGTGCTGGTCCACGTGGCCCGCTGCTTCGACAACCCCTACACCGGCGACGCCGCCGATCCCGCGCGGGACGAGGAGACCTTCCGCTCCGAGCTGCTGCTCCAGGACATGACCGTGATCGAGAAGCGGCTGGAGCGGCTCCACAAGGAGCGCCGCAAGGACGCCGAGGTCACGCTGATCGAGCGACTGTCGGGGCTGCTCGAGGACGAGATCCCCCTGCGCCACGCCGAGTTCGACGCGGACGAGAAGAAGATCCTGCGCAGCTACGCCCTGCTCAGCCTCAAGCCCAAGATCACCTTGTACAACCTCGACGAGGACGGCTGGGCCGACCCGGCCATGGCCGCCTTCCGCTCCCCCGTCGCCGGCGACGACGCCAACGAGCTCGCCATGGGCCTGTGCGGCCTCGTCGAGGCCGACGTGGCCGAGATGGATCCCGAGGAGCAGGTCGAGTTCCTCGCCGAGTACGGCCTGACCGCGCCCGCCCGCGTCCAGTTCATCCAGTCCGCCTACCGCCTCCTCGACCTCATCTCCTTCCTCACCGAGGGCGGCGACGAATGCCGCGCCTGGCCCGTCCGCCGCGGCACCCTCGCCCCCCACGCCGGCGGCAAGGTCCACTCCGACATCGAGCGCGGCTTCATCCGCGCCGAGGTCATCGCCTGGGCCGACTTCGAGACGCTCAAGAGCGAGGCCGCCGCCCGCAAGGCCGGCAAGCTACGCGTGGAGGGGCGGAACTACGAGGTCAAGGACGGGGACGTGGTGCACTTCCTGTTCAACGTGTGATCCGATGCGAGTAGACCTCGGCGCTTCTTGCGCTGAGCGCAAGATCAGGTCGAGTCTGCTGGGTAGACCTGGGCGTTTCTTGCGTTGAGCGCAAGTTCAGGCCGAGTCTGGCCGGTCATCACCTGGGGGGTATCCTCGCCATCGAGGAGGGGATTCGCCATGACGCTCCATCACGTGCGGGGAGATCCCATGGAAGACAGGAACTGGCCGGACAAGCTCCCGCTCCCCCTGGACAAGCACCGCTGGCATCCCTCCCCGCTGCCGGGTCAGGTCGTCCTGGTGACCACAGTGGACGTCGAGGGGAGGCCCAACGTCTCCACGAAGTCCTGGATCTCGATGACGGCGTTCGGGCCACCGCCCGTGATCATGTTCGGGTGCAACCTCGACCACGCCACAGCTCGCAACGCCCTCGAGGCCGGTGAGTTCGTGATCAACATCCCTGGCGAGGACCTGGCCGAAGCGTGCTGGAACATCGGGACAGATCAGGCCGTCAGGGGTGAGGACAGGTTCGAGGCGAACGGGCTGACTCCCATCCCCGCGGAGAGGACGCAGGTGCCCCGCGTCGCGGAGTGTCGAGCTCACCTGGAATGTGAAACGGACGGCCACCGGACCTGGGGGAGGGAGGTGGCGATCTTCGGCCGCGTGGTGGCGGCCTCGGTGGACGGCGGTTTGCTCGAAGGTGATGCCGAATCGCGGTACGCGGGGCTCGCACCGCTGTTCTTCCTGGAGAGACGATTGATGGCCACGCTGGGGCCGGTGCGGCGCGTCCATCCTCACGGCTGAACGGCGAACAGATCCCAAACGCCGCTGGGGATCTGGATTCCGCTGTCAGGCCCGCCTCCTCCGGTAGCCCTCAGATGTTGTTGCCCTGGACGATGATATCCCGGAGCTGCACCACCCCGATGACGACCACGAGGACGCCTTCGCCCGAAGAAGCCGCCTACTCCTTCTTCGCCGGCTCCCAGACCCCGATCACGCCTCCCGTGGGGTCGGCGATCATGGCGAAGAATCCCATCTCGGGGATGGGCGTCTTCTCCACATGGACCGTCCCGCCCAGCTCTTTCGCCTTGGCCACCGCCTGATCAACGTCCTCCACCTGGACGTAGACCATCCAGGCGGTGGGCACCCCGGGCGCCGGGGCGGCCATGATCCCCCCGCCGGGTTCCTCTCCGGTAGTGAACATCGTGTAGGAGTCGTCCCCCATCGGCATGTCTTCGAGCTCCCAGTCGAAGAGGTTGTCGTAGAACTCCTTGGCGGCGGTGACGTCGCCGGTGGTCAGCTCGATGTGGCAGAACTTGTTGGTCATCGTCTCTCCCTTTTATTCTACCGCGTCAGGATCCGGTTGGATTGACGGCCTGACGCATCAGCAACGGCACC
>CAZLEO010000458.1:0-5106 GCA_964558555.1 uncultured Rickettsiales bacterium
TGGATGACGTGCTTGACGGAGCTGATTCGTCCCTCGTCGGCCCAGTAGGCCTGCTCGGTCAGCCGCTCTTTCAGGTCGATAGCCTCGATGAATCGGGGGTTCATCGACAGGGACATGTCCAGCCACCAGTTGGCCTTTTCGGGCTGCCCGGACCGCAGGAACTGCCGGGCCTGCCGCAGATAGCCCTGGGCCAGGCGAGATCGTCCCCACCACCGCAGGCCGGGTCCGCGCCGTCGGCCAGCCCGTTGCAGTCGTTGTCGGCACCGTCGCCGCAGACCTCGCTGGCGCCGGGGTACGCAGACGCGTCGGAGTCATCACAGTCGCCGTCGAACGCGGGGAAGCCGTCGCCGTCGTTGTCGTTGGGATCGGGGGTGGCGCGGTTGTCGCCGGGCTGGGCCCAGCTGGCGTCGGGGATGCCGTCCCAGTCGGCGTCGACCTGGACCTCGTAGAAGGTGTCGATGAAGTACATGGCGGCGGAATCGGGCGCCAGGTCGCCAGGCTGGGAGTCGTCGATGGACCGCAGGACCGAGGCGACGTAGAGCGTCAGGCCGGGAGGCACGGTCCCCGGGGCGGTGTAGCACAGGGCGTCCCAGTCGACCTCCACGTGAGTGTTGCCGGCGCTGCCGTCGCAGGTGACGGCGGAGCGCGTGGTGACGACACCGGTGGCGAGCTGGGTGGACCACCCGTCGTTGAGCTCGTAGGCGAACAGGTCGCCACAGCCGTAGAAGGCGCTCATGTGGTCCACGGGGATGGACGTGGCGGTGTCGGTGGGGAATGCGCCCCCCCAGCCGTTCCAGGTCGCGAAGTTGTCCTCGCCGCCGGGGATTCCGGCCGAGATCAGCGTGACGATGGCGTTGCTCTCGATGAGGTAATCCACCTCGTACTCGAGGCGCGTGCCGTCCCACCCCAGGCGGATCTCGGTGATCTCGTTGTCACCCCAGCCCGAGTCCACGGGGTCGGTCGGGTTGAGGGGGACGGGGGGGAAAGCCCAGGCCGGCAGGGCGAGGGCCATCGACACGACGAGGATGAGTAGGCGGCTCATGGGACCTCCAGCGAGGGTCAAGTTACCGCGGGATCGAGGGAGAGGGAAGAACGAGCTAGAGGATGAACCCGAGCCCGAAGCTGAAGTTGAAGAACCCGCGCCCGCCGTCGGCCCACTCGAGGTCGCGGCCGGCGGAGTCGTTGTCGCCCGATGTGAGGATGAAGCCCCACAGGATGTTGAGGCGCACGACGAGGGGGGCCTTGCCGGGGCGCAGGTCGACGCCGCCGCGGAAGACCATGGCGGGCTGGACGATGAGGCTGGGCCCGGTGAACTGCATGCGGAAGCCGAGGCCGCCGCCGGGCTGGACCTTGCCCTGGGTCCACTGGCCGAGGAGGCCGAGCTGGACGGTGGGCATCATGTAGTAGTCGCTCTGGACGGGGCCGTCGTAGACCTCCTCGGACTCGGGGTCGGTGATGACCTCGCCGCCGGTGGGGCGACCGCTGGTGATGTCGAACTGGGCGCGCAGGTCGGCGTGGATGACGTTCCAGATGCGGATCCACAGCTCGGCGTTGACGGACCCGTAGTTGAAGTACGAGTACCGGGAGTACCCGCCACCGAATCCGGCGCGCGCGGGCGAGCTGAAGCGCCCCATCTTGGCCAGGGAGCCCCGCACGAACACGGGCTCGAGCGGCACCACCTCGTCCACCTCGTCATACCAGGCCATCTCGGCGAGCAAGGAGTCGCGCAGGCGCTCCTCGTCCTGGTCCTTGGGATCGCGGAACAGGAAGTCGAACAGCCCCATGGGGCCGATCATCGTGGCCGTGCTCCACACCTCGAGGATGCCCGAGTTGACGTGGTCGCCGGCGCGCCAGGCGATGATGTGCTCGCCCGGAGCCAGGCGGACCGGGGCGCCGACGCTGATCTTGATGCCGTCGATGTGGATGCCGCTGCCGTAGGGGCCGTCGTCGGCCGCGTAGATGGAGTACGAGTACTCCCCGGCGGCCTGGTCGCGGACCTCGTCGAAGTCGGCGCGCGCCTTGGGGGTGTGGCGCTTGTCCCAGGTGTGGTCGGGGGACAGCACGAAGGCGCGGCGGAAGTCGTCGCGGGCCTCGTCCACGTTGCCGTTCTTGTGGTGGACCATGCCGCGCTCGACGTACAGGGACGCGGCCTCCTGCTGGGACAGCTTTTCGCCGGCACAGACCAGCTCGTCGATGGCCACCGTGTACGCGAAGATCTGGCCCTCGAAGTCCAGGTCACGCTTGAGGCGTTCGAGCTCGTCCTCGAGCATCTTCAGGTCCGGCGGGGGCCCTCCGTTGCAGAAGCGGATGATCTCCGCCTCCCCCTCGATCACCAGCAACTCCTCGAACCGCCGCTCGAGGTCGTAGGCGTCGAGCGTGTCCACGACGCGGTCGTTGCGGAAGTCGTCGTACGCCTGCTCCATCGTCCGCTCGTACGCGTTGTCGTCGGCGTACCCGCCGTAGACGAACAGCACGTCCGCCGCCTGCGCCCCCGGGGAACCGATCAGTGCGGTCAGCAGTCCAATGGACCACAGCGCGCGAGATGTGCTGGGTGGGGATGGTGCAGCAGCGAGCAAGCAGGTCCCTTCCTGCGCAAGTTCCGGGTAGAGGGTGCAAGTGCTACCATTCTAGCGGCTCAGCGAGCCTCGCGGGGAAGACAGGGTGTTCGAGTTTCCAGCCGACTTCGGGCGATATCGCCTGACAGGCATCGCCGGCGAAGGTGGCATGGCCACCGTGTACCGCGCCGTTCTGCCGGGCCCCATGGGGTTCGAGAAGCGGCTCGTGGTCAAGGTGATCCGGCCGGCGCTGGTGGAGGACGAGGAGTTCCTGCGCGCCCTGGTCACCGAGGCGCTGCTGGGCTGCCAGCTGCACCACCCCAACATCGTCGAGGTCTACGAGTTCAACCAGTCCAACGGCCGCTACTACCTGGCCATGGAGCTGGTGGACGGCATCTCGCTGTCGTACCTGGTGCGACGCCACCGCAAGGTGGGCCACGCCGTGCCCACCCCCGTGACCCTGCACCTGATGGGTCAGATCCTCGACGGCCTGGAGTACGCCCACACCGCCCTGGACGAGGACGGCTCCGCCCTCAACGTCATCCACCGCGACCTCAAGCCGTCGAACATCGCCATCACCCCGCGGGGTATGGTCAAGCTCCTCGACTTCGGCATCGCCCAGGTCACCATGAACCGCCACGGCATGGAGACCAGCGGCGCCATCCGCGGCACACCGCGCTACATGAGCCCCGAGCAGATCGAGACGCCGCTGAACATCACCCCGGCGTCCGACGTGTTCTCCCTCGGCGCGGTGCTGTACGAGCTGGTCACCGTGCGGTCGCTGTTCGCACCGCGGCCCGGCCAGGAGCCCATCGACCTGGTCATCCACATGCCCCTGGATGAGCAGATCACCGAGGTGGAGTACCGCATCCCCGGCCTGGGTCAGGTCTTCCAGACGATGATCACGCGCGACGTGTCCAGGCGATACGCGACCGCGGCCCAGGTGGGCATGGCGCTGCGCCCCCTGCACGAGAAGTACGGCGACGCCGACGCCGCACGCCAGTACCTCGCCGATCTGGTCACCGAGTACCGCGAGGAGAACCAGGCCGAGGAGCTCGTCCCGGAGTACTTCGAGCCCGGCTACGCCACCGGCTGGGAGCCCTGGGTCGGCGATGGCGGGGAAGACAAGAAGGGTCCGGCCGCCACCGCCGTGCTCAACGAGGCCCCCAACGCCGCGGCCAACGCCCCGACCACACCCCCGGACTCCCTGGCCACCATCCCGCTACCCCCGCGGCCCGACACGCCCATCCGCGGCCGCAAGCAGGCCCTCGGGCCGGCAGGGTCGGCCACCCCGAGCACCTCCACGTCGCTGGCCGGTTCCCGGCTCCAGCATCAGCGTGCAGAGGACACCCCTTCGGTCATCACGCCGCCCACCGTGGAGGTGCACGAGACCGGCGCCCACTGGGGCATCGTCGCCGCCCTGGCCATCCCGCTGCTGCTCATCGTCGTCGGCGGCGCCGTGTTCGGCGTCGTCAAGATCTTCGGCGTGCAGCAGCCGAGCCCCTTCGGCGAGAAGGGGATCATCTTCGTGGAGGACGGCGGCGAGGTCACCACGCCGGAGCCGACCACACCCGAGGTCATCCAGATCGTCGAGCCCATCACGGCAGAGCCGGCCACACCCGAGCCCTACACGCCCGAGCCCGCGACCCCCGAACCCGCGACCCCCGAGGTCGTCCAGGTCGTCGAACCCTCCACCCCCGAACCCCCCACGCCGCCACCCCAGCCGTCCGGCTTTGGCAAGCTGCGCATCGACGCCGATCCCTGGGCCCTGGTCTGGATCGACGGCGAGGCCCACGGCGAGACTCCCATCCAGGCCACCGTCTCCGCCGGCAAGCACACCGTGAAGCTCCGCTGCATGGGAGAGGGCCCCGACGTCACCAAGCAGATCACCGTGGCCCGGGACGACATCGAGCCATTCTTCAAGCAGTTCCCCGACCACCTCTGCCCCGAGGGGTGATCAGTCCACCACCTTCCGCCCCGTGATCCCCGCCGTGGCAAACCGCCACATCACCTTCCCCCCGCCCAGCCACGAGATCACCTTGCCGTTCTTGCGGTTCGCCATCACCCGGTCTGCAATCCACGGCGCCACCGTCTCCACCCGGTCCGCCAGCGTGTTGTAGACCTTCACGAACCGCTCACGCTCCGGACCCTCGTCCTCCAGCCCGGCCATCAGCATGTCCGTGATCACCATCCCCGGCCGGATCCCCCCCACGATCACCGGCGTGTCCTTCACCTCGCCGGCCAGGCCCTGGCTCAGGTACGCCAGCCCTCGCTTGGTCGTCCCGTACGGCGTCAGCCCTGCCACCCGCCGACCATCACTGCCCAGCCCCTCCATGTTGTACACCGCCCCCCTGCCCTGCTCGATCATCCCCGCGATCGCCACCTTGCACCCCAGCATCGCCCCGAACACGTTGGTACTCACCACCCGCTGCAGCTCGTCCGCCTCCAGCTCCCACAGCGACCCCATCGTGTTGGCGATCCCCGCGTTGTTGATCCAGCCCACCCCCCCCCCCCCCCCCGCCACCCCCCCCACCCCCCCCCCCAGCCCCCG
>CAZLEO010000459.1:0-5018 GCA_964558555.1 uncultured Rickettsiales bacterium
TTGAAGGGCTTCATCTGGTTGCCCGGGCCCCAGACCGCGTCCAGCTGCTTCTGGACCTTGGCCAGCATCTCGGTCTTCTCCTTGGGCTTCCAGGGCTTCTTCTTGTCCAGTCCGGCCTTGATCGCCTTGGGCGTGTGCTTCCAGCCGATCTTGAGGCGACTGGTGAGGGAGACCTTGGAGTCAGCGGGCGCCAGCCTGATGTCGGCCTTGTTGGACCCCTTGTTGGGGAAGACGTCCTTCTGCTCCATGGGCGCGGTGCCCTTGTAGGTGGTCAGCCACTTGGCCTCTTCCTTGCGGTACTCGTCGATCTTGCCCTCGATGTCCTTCTTGAGGGTGAGGCCGCGCTTGGCCTGCCACTTGTCCACGGACTTGCTCAGCGCCTCGACCTGCTTGAGCGAGTTGCAGCCGGCGATGCGCAGGGCGTGGGACATGGCCTCCAGGCGGCACAGCAGCGTGACGCCGAGGATCGACAGGGCCATCCGGTTCTTGTGTTTGGGGTGGGGGTTGGCCTTGACGGTCGACGCGACCTTGGAGACCCAGGAGGTGTCGCAGATCTTGGCCAGCAGCCGGCCCTTGGCGGCCATCAGGTCGATCCAGCGGAACACGGCCTCCACGCCGCGCTTGATCACGCCGGCGCCCCACTCCAGGGCGTCGCCGAGCCAGCCCATCTGGACCGCCTTGCGCTGGACGGCGGCCGCGTCCTTGGCGGTGGGGGCCGGACCGCTCATCTCGTTGAGCAGCGGTTCCGCCGACTTGCCCTGGACCACGGTGTCGGCCACCGAGTCCGCGTGCTTCTCGTAGCGGTCCCCCACCTGACCGACGCCGCCGGGGACGTTCACCCCCGAGCGCTGCTGAACCACGTGGGCCGCCTCGTGAGCGGCGGTGTGCAGGCTGGGCGACTTGGAGAAGGCCACGTGGTTGCCCGTGGCGAAGGCGCTCGCGCCCATGGCCTGGGCGGCGGACTTGGCCGAGCCACCGGTGTGGGCCTGGACGCCGGAGACGTCGTGGCCGCCGAAGCTGTGCTGGATGGTGTCCAGGTGGGGCAACGAACTCGCGCCGCCCTTGATGCCATCGGATGCGAGGCGCTGGACGTCGGCGCCGCCTTCGCCCTTGCGCTGGACCGGGCCGCCCAGGTGCTGGACCGCGCCGAAGGCCGCAGGGCCCCAGCCGTCGAAGGGGGCACCGCCGTCGTCGCCGCCGCCGTCCATCTGCACCGGGTCGCCACCGCCGGGGGCGCCGGGATCCGGATCGCCGGGGGCCGGGCCGGAGCCGTCGGGAAGGTCGGCCAGCAGCGGGTCCTTGAGGGGATCGACCAGGTCGTCGGCGAGGGGCTCTTCGAGGTCGTCGCCCTTGCCGCGCCCCTGGTTCTTCTCCTGGTCCTGGCGCAGGTTGCGGGGAACCGCCGCGCTCTTGAGACCGCCTTGATCGTTGTCGCTCGGCATCGATACTCCCGGGCCCCGGATTGGGAGGACCCGAATCGATAGTCCCGGACGAGGGCTCGCGCGTCAACGCGGATCCGGGCGTACGGGGGCCCGCGGGGGGCATTTGATGCGGCGCAACAGAGGGGGCGTCAGCCCAGGCGGCGGCGGAGGATCAGGGCGGCGAGCACGGCCAGCCAGGCGCCGGACAGGGGCGAGGGACCGCCGGAGGTCCGGCACTGGCAGTCGTCGTCATCGTCGTCATCGTCGTCATCGTCACCCGAGGTGTCGTCGTCCCCGGTGTCGTCGTCGCCCACCTCGCAGTCGGCGTCGTCGGCGTCCACGTCTCCGTCGCAGTCGTTGTCCACGCCGTCGTCGCATACCTCGTCCTGGTCGGGGTTGGCGGTCTCGTCGGTGTCGTCACAGTCCTCGTCGCAGGCCAGCCAGCCGTCGCCGTCCTCGTCCGCCTCCTCGTCGGGGAGGTAGCCGTCGCAGTTGTTGTCCTCGCCGTCGCAGATCTCGGCGGCGCCGGGGTAGGTGTAGGCGTTCTCGTTGTCGCAGTCGCCCTGGCAGGCGTTGACACCGTCGCCGTCGATGTCCTCGTCGGCGTCCTCGTCGATCTCGGCGTCGCAGTCGTTGTCCTCGCCGTCACACTGCTCGGGGGCCCCGGGGTAGGTGAGCTCCTCGTGGTCGTCGCAGTCGCCGCCGCACACCAGCGATCCGTCCCCGTCCACGTCGAGCTCGTCGCCGGGCAGGGTGCCGTTGCAGTCGTTGTCGTGGCCGTCGCAGGTCTCGGGCGCGCCGGGGTAGACGGTGTCGACGAAGTCGTTGCAGTCGTCGTCGCAGATGGTGAAGCCGTCGCCGTCGGTGTCGGCGTCCGCGTCGGCGGCGCCGTCGCAGTCGTTGTCGTAGCCGTCGCACACCTCCTCCCAGCCGGGGTTGCGCAGGGGATCGCCCTCGGCGCAGTCGCCGTCGCAGGCGGTGTAGCCGTCGCTGTCCACGTCCACGTTCTCGGGGGTGAGCTTGGAGCAGTCGTTGTCCAGGCCGTCGCAGATCTCGGGGGCGTCGGGGTGGACGGTGGCGTCGGTGTCGTCGCAGTCGTCGCCGCCGCAGGCCTCGTCGCGGTGGCCGTCGCCGTCCGCGTCCTCGCAGCAGGTGGTGTTGGCGGCGCCGGGCGTACCCCAGTCTCCGTCGCCGAAGGCGGTGAACGACTCGCACCAGTAGGCCGGGTCGTCGTTGAGGTCGGTGTCGTAGGCCGTGGGCTCGAGGGACATGGACGCGCCGTCGGGGTCGGGCCAGAAGGCGCCGCCGTCCCACTCGATGGCGTCGAGCAGCACGCCGCCGTGGTCGAGGTAGATCTCGTCGTCGGCGTTGGCGAGGTTGAACACGTCCCAGACGTAGTCCACGGTCACACCGCCGTTGGCCCCGGTGTCGTCGTCGGCGCCGAGCACGGCGTGGGAATACGGGCTGACCCAGAGGTCCGTCTCGACGGTGAACTCGTTGGTGCCCGTGTCCGTCACGACGAGGCCGATGAGGTTCATGTGGGTGGCGGTGCTGTTGTAGACCTCGAACCACTCGCCGAAGTCGTCGAGCACCATGGCGGGGTTCTGCATGACCTCGGTGATGACGAGGGCGTGCAGTGGGAAGGTGCCCTCGTCGACCAGGCCGTCGCAGTCGTTGTCGATGGTGTCGCGGGCCTCGGTGACGCCGGGGAAGATGAAGGGGTTGGCGTCGTTACAGTCGCCCGACTGGGACACGAAGCCGGTGGGCTGATCGCAGTCCACGAGGCTCACCAGGGTCGTGCCGTAGCCGTCGCCGTCCGCGTCCTGGTACCAGCTGGTGCCGTCGATGGCCCACTCGTCCACGTCGCCGTCGCAGTCGTTGTCCACGGAGTCGCAGTACTCGCTCGCGCCGGAGTAGCGGGAGGGATCCGCGTCGTCGCAGTCCCCGTCGCAGATGGACTCGCCGTCCCCGTCGGCGTCGGCCTCGTCCGGGTGTCCGACGCCATCGCAGTCGTTGTCCAGGCCGTCGCAGGCCACCTCGGCCGCGCCCGGGTTCACCGCCGGATCGGCGTCGTCGCAGTCGCCCACGCACTGGGCCCACCCGTCGCCGTCCGCGTCCTCCTCCTGGGCGTGCAGCGCGCCGTCACAGTCGGTGTCGGCGAGATCGCAGGGGTCCTCGTACGCGCCCGGGTACACATTGGGATTCCCGTCGTCACAGTCCCCCGTGCACTCGTCGTACCCGTCGCCGTCGTCGTCGTTGCCGCCGGGATCGGCGTACCCGTCGCAGTCCTCGTCGATGGGGTTGCAGCCGATCTCCACCGCGCCGGGGTTGATGGCCGGGTTGGTGTCGTCGCAGTCGTCGCCGCCGCACGCCTGGTCGTAGTAGCCGTCGCCGTCCGCGTCGTCCACGCAGCCCGCCGCCGCGACCCACGCGACCGCGCCCACGAAGAGCTGCTGGACGTCCGGATCCTCGAGGGTGTGGTACACGGCAGCGTCGTAGTTCGCCGCGTGATGGAAGCCCACGACCCGGCCGAGCACCCACTCACGCACGGCCACCGCAGCGTTGTTGCCACCATCTCGCATGAGCACGACGGGCTCGTCGTAACCGTAGGACTTGGTGTCACCCTCGTTGTACGTCGCGTCGAAGCTGAAGCTGTTGGCCACGTGGTCCAGCACGGGGTGGCTCTGCTGACCGGCCTCCGCGGTGAGGGTCACGGTCCCCGACGTCGCTCCGGCGCGTTCGAGGAGGATCAGGTCGTCCATGGCCAGCATCCGCCCCTCGTCGATCTCGTACGCGGACCACTCCGAGTGGATGTACCCGCCGCCGTTTTGCACGTAGGTCGTCAGCGCGGCCTGGCCCGGCAGGGGCATCTCCGTCGAATACGTCTCGCCGTTGAGGTGGATCACCGCGTCGAACGGGACCGGCGAGGGGTTGGAGCCGTCGTAGCCGGTCTCGGCGGTATCACTGTAGGTGACGCTGAACCCGGCACCCTGCAACGCCGCGACCAGATCCGGCGTGTCCCCACCCAGGGTGTCGTAGATCACCAGAACGTCCTGGGCGCGGGCGTGTCCAGCCCACGCCAGGAGCGCCACACCGAGCACGACCATGAATCCGCGCACCATCACCTTCCTCCTCGAAGACGGACTTCCGTGGAGGCGATATCACATCGCCAGGCGAGCGGGTAGTGGTGAACGGCCTCAGCGCCGGAAACGACGCGCCACGACCAGCAGCAACAACGAGATCAGCGCGCCGGAGGAACCGGCGTTCGCACCGCCGGAGCTACACTCGCAGTCCCCGGCCTCGCCCGCGCTGTCATCGTCGTCACCCGTGGCGCAGGCCTCGTCGTCGCCGTCCACGGCGCCGTCGCAGTCGTTGTCCACGCCGTCGTCGCAGACCTCGCCGACCCCGGGACGGATGTTGGGATCGGTGTCGTCGCAGTCCTCGCCGCCACATTCCTCGGGCTCGAATCCGTCGCCGTCGGCGTCGTCGCCGACGCCGTCACAGTCGTTGTCGAGGCCGTCGCAGATCTCGTCGGCGCCGGGGTAGACGGTGGCGTCGGCGTCGTCGCAGTCGCCGTCGCAGGTGGTCACGCCGTCG
>CAZLEO010000460.1:0-5000 GCA_964558555.1 uncultured Rickettsiales bacterium
ACCGTCGACCGTCGACCGTCGACCGTCGACCGTCGACCGTCGACCGTCGACTAGTTCGAATACCCCGCGATCGCCGGCTTGGTCGGCGTGCTCATGCCCTCCACCGTGGCCCAGGCGAGCACGGTCAGGTTGGCGTGGGCTTCCTCGGTGGTGTCGATGTCGTCGCCGTAATAGAAGGTCACACCCTCGATGCCGGCGACGACGGGGTGGGAGATGTTGGCCAGGGTGACGGCGTAGCGGTCGCCCTCGTCGTTGTCGATGCCGTGGCCGGCGTAGCTGGTGCCGTTGTCGATGTACTCGAGGCGGGTGAGGCTCGACATGTCGAAGTCGTCCTCGTCGTCGAAGCGGCCCATGTCGTCGCCCTGGAAGATCAGGCCGAAGCCGTGGCAGGAGAAGTCGTAGAGGGCCTCGACCGTGGACACGTCGTCGGGGGAGTGGCCGGGGTTGGAGAGGATGGCCACGGAGTAGCCGGACAGGTAGCTGGAGTCGATGCCGTCCCCGGGCTCGTCGATGAGCACGGCGTCATAACCGGCGGCGACGAGGTTGTCGCGGATCTGCTCGCTGTCCTCGGGGTGCTCGCCGCTGTGGTCGTCGTCGCGGATGATCAGCACGCGCGGGCTGGGGATGCCCGCGGGGGTGACCCAGGCCACGGAGTTGAGCAGCAGCTGCCGCGACACGCCCTGGTCCATGTACATGTCGTTGAGCGTCAGGAAGATGGTCAGGACACGCCCGACCGGCGTGTCGCCGTAGGTGTCGTCGTCGAAGCCATCGGTGTCGTCGTCGCCGGGGTTGTCGTCGTCGTCGTCCCCGTCGGCATCGTCGTCGTGAGGGTTGCCGTTGTCGTCGTCGTCATCGTCGTCGTCGAGACCGCCCGCGCCGCCGCCGTGGGTGTCGTCGTCGCCGACGAGGTCGTATTCGTTGCACACGGGGCTGGCCAGGGCCAGTGCGATGACCAGCAGCCCCAGCACGGTATGGACGATCCAGTTGCGCATGACCCGCCTCCTCCCGGTAGACCCTGCATAGCCTAGCAGGGTCGCGGGTGTATGCTGACATCCGTGGTGAAGCTGGATCGACCTCTGCTGATGCGGAGCGGCGCGTGGACCGCGGTGGCGGTCGTGCCGCTCGTGGCGTTCTGGGTGCGGCTGGTCGCGCACCCGCGGCACGTGCGTGACAGCGAGACGATTTCCTTGCTGCCCACCATGGGACGGGAGCTGGCCCACGACCAGCTGGCCTACTTCGGCGGCATGCACATCAACCCCCTGCACCCTTCGTACATCGTCGATGGGGTGCTGTGCGCCCTGGGGTTCGAGGTGTTCGGGGACCGCTACCTGGCGTGGCAGTGGGTGCCGCTGCTGTATCTGGTGGCCTTTGCCCTGGCCGGGACGGTGGCCCTGCGGCGGACCGTGGGGTGGCGCGGCGCCGCGCTGTTCCCGCTGCTGCTGGCAGCGGCGCCGTTCCTGCTCAAGGACGGCATGCTCGCTGCGGTGGGTGCCCACGGGACAGGAGCCGTGTGGTCACTCGTCGCGCTGGCGCTCGCCCTGGGGATCCGGGCGCGCAAGGGGTTCGACTGGCGCGCGTTCGGCGTGGGACTGGTGTACGGCGTCGGGCTGTTCTACCTGCGCACCGCGCTGGCGGCGGCGCCGGCGGTGGCGCTCGCCACGGCCAGGGGAGGCTGGCGCTCGGCGCGCGACGCAGCGCTGGGCATGCTGGTGCTGCCCGTGCTGGTGGCGGTCAACGTGGGGCTGCGGGTGCAGGCGGTGGTGGCGGAGAAGGACGGCGGCACCATGCTGGCCTCGGACATCCCTCAGGCGTTCGCGTGGGTGTTCCAGCTGGGCACGGACGCCGGCGGCGAGGAAGTGGCCCACGGCGGCCTGGCCAAGCTCGGCGACGTGGTGGCGCTGCCCGTGATGCGGCTGCTGTTCGCACAGCCGCCCGCGATGGACGACGGTCTGGCGCCGGTGCACGTGTGGAGCACCGCCTTCGGCGGGTTGTGGGTCGGCGCGTGGTGCCTGGGCCTGGCCGGAGTCGTGGCGCTGGTCGTCTTCCTCGCGCGGGAGAATGGCGGGCTGACGCGGCGACCCTCGTACCCGGCCCTGCTGCTGGCGCTGTTGCCGCTGGGATATGCGGCCATCTACGTGGTCGCCCCGGTGCGGATGGACGAGTCCGTGTTCTGGAACCAGTCCACGCTCACGGCGCCCGGCGTCACCGAGGTGCGGCTGATCATCCCCATCCTGATGTTGCTGACGTTGCTGCTGGCCCAGGGGCTGGGCTGGTTACTGCGCGAGGGGCGCTGGCGACCCCGCGCGGCCCTCGCCGTCGCGGCGATTCTCGTGGTTGGCGGAGGGATGGCAGCTGGCGTGGACGGATGCGCCGACCGCGCGCCCGGGGGCACCCTGCGGCAGATGGCGCCGTACACCTACGAGGGGTTCCACCGCAGCGACCGCGGGCTCGCCCGCTGGCAGCACGCGCAGAGCCCGACGAGGGACGCGGTCAGCCGCGGCAATCACCTGCGCGCCGTGGGGCTGTTCGACTGCGCCCCCACGGCCCGGACGGTCGCCAAACCCTCGGCAGCCCTCGCGGCCCTGGACGGCTCCCAGCAGGAGCTCGGATTGACCGCGCTGGAGCGGTCCTATGTCGCCCACGGCATGGGCGAGGGGCTCGGTGACGCCCTGCTGCACGGCGAGGGCTGGGACATCCCCACCCTGGCCGCGGCCGGCCTGCTCTCCGCCGAGGTCATGTCGCCCGCAGACGGCAGGGCCTACCTGCGGGGCTTTGGCGAGGCCGTCCTAGGGGACTGCTCCGCTCTGGACCGCCCTGGCGCGGCGGTGGACGCTTTCTGCGGCAACGTCCACTCGGAGCGCCCCCTGTGCTTCGCCGCCGGCGCCTGCCACGCGCCTGCCTGGTATGGCGAGGAGCTGCCCTGGACCGCGGTGCAGCTGTTCCCCGGTCATGAAGCCTGGGCCCAGTCCCAGGACGCCGACGTGCTCGTGGAGCTGATCCGTGGGGTGGGCTGGCGTACCGGCGGCGTGCGGCCGCCGCTGCAGCTCGAGGCGCTCGACGCGCCGCCGTGGCCCGATGAGCAGTGGCAGGCCTTCCAGGATGGCTGGCGCGCGGGTGCGCGACACGTCTGGCTCTGGCCGGACGCCGTGTATCCTGAAGATCCGTGGCACCAGCCGTGATCGAAGCCGAGGAGGGGATACGATGTTCCGAGCACTTCCAGCAGCCGCAATCGCCGCGCTGATCCTCGTGGCGCCGCCCGCCGACGCCATGGACACCCCCGCCCACGAGGCCGACGTCGTGATGTCGGGCGAGGACCACGGCGACCGCGCAGCCTCCTGTGTGGCCGACGCCGGGGACGTCAACGGCGACGGCTTCGGCGACCTGATCCTCGGCGCGGAGAACGACGACGCCGGCAACATCCAGGCCGGCCAGGCGTACCTGCTCTTCGGCCGCGCCGACGGCTGGCCCCCCATCCTCGGGCTGGACCAGGCCGACGCCTCGTTCTGGGGTGAGGGGCTCAACGACTTCGCCGGCACCTCGGTCTCCGGCGCCGGCGACGTGGACGGCGACGGCCTCGACGACATCCTCATCGGCGCGTTCAAGAACGGCGAGTCCGCCACCCAGGCCGGCCAGACCTATCTGGTTCTGGGCAAGGAGGCCGGCTGGATCCCGGACGCGCCCCTCGGCGGCGCGGACGCCTCCTTCCACGGCGAGGGCGCCGGGGACTGGTCGGGCTTCGACGTGGCGGTGGTGCCGGACGTGGACGGCGACGGCCTCGACGACATCCTCGTCGGCGCCTACGGCAACGAGGACACCGCAGCCATGGCGGGCAAGACCTACCTGGTGCTCGGCCGCGAGAGCGGCTGGGCCCTGGACACCAGCCTCAACGCCGCAGCCGCGTCGTTCCTGGGCGAGGCCGAGGACGACCAGTCGGGCCACGCCGTGGCCGGCGCGGGTGACGTGGACGGCGACGGCCTGGGCGACCTGATCGTCGGCGCCCCCATGAACGCCGAGGTGGGCCACGAGGCCGGGCAGGCCTACCTCGTACTGGGCCGCGACACGGGCTGGGTGACGGACCAGACCCTCGACACGGCCGACGCCTCCTTCCTCGGAGAGGCCGCGTCAGCCCAGGCGGGTAACGCCGTGGCCGGCGTGGGCGACGTCAACGGCGACGGCCTGGCCGATCTCGCCATCGCGGCCCACCGCGCCGACGACGGCGGCACACAGGCGGGCAAGGTCTACCTCGTCTTCGGGCGCTCGAGCGGCTGGACGACGGACCTGTCGCTGGCGACGGCCGACGCCGCCTTCATCGGCGAGGACGCCTCGGACAACGCCGGCTCGTCGCTGGCGGGCATCGGCGATGTGGACGGCGACGGCCTCGCTGACCTCCTCATCGGCGCGGACAGCAACTCCGAGACCGGCAACGACGCCGGTCAGGCCTACCTGATCTTCGGCAAGACCACCGGCTGGCTCGTCGACCATTCCCTCGAGTTCGCGGACGAGTCCTTTGTCGGCGACAACCCCGAGGACAACGTCGGCGGCGCCGTGGCCATCGGCTCCGACGTGAACGGCGATGGCTTCGGCGAGGTCTTCATCGGCGCTCCCGGCCACGACCAGCAGGGCTCCGAGACCGGCCAGGCCTACCTGTTCTTCTGCCTCGACGCCGACGACGACGGCATCACCGCCTGCGACGGCGACTGCGAGGACGCCGTACCCACCGCCTATCCCGGCGCCGAGGAGGTCTGCGACGGCGCGGACAGCGACTGCGACGGCACGCTGCCCGCCGACGAGACCGACGGGGACGGCGACGGCTACTGGCCCTGCTCGGACGACTGCGACGACGCCGACGCCACCGTCTACCCCGGCGCGGTCGAGCTGTGCGACGGCCTCGACAACGACTGCGACGGCGACACCGACGAGGGCACCGACGTGGACGACGACGGCGACGGCATGACCGAATGTGACGGCGACTGCGACGACGCCGACGCCACCGTGTACGA
>CAZLEO010000461.1:0-4956 GCA_964558555.1 uncultured Rickettsiales bacterium
GGGGGGGTGATGCCGTCGCAGTCGTCGTCGATCCCGTAGCAGACCTCGGCCGCTGCTGGAGCGACCGCGGCGTCCCCGTCGTCGCAGTCGCCGTCGCACGTGGTCCATCCGTCGAGATCCAGGTCCAGCAGGTTCAACGCGTCGGAGGTGTCGTCGCAGTCGCCCTCGCAGGCGCTGGCGCCGTCGGCGTCGCCGTCCAGCTCGTCGGCCGGGACCGCGCCGTCGCAGTCGTTGTCCCTCCCGTCGCACAGCTCCGTCGCGCCGGCGTGGGTCGAGGGATCGAGGTCGTCGCAGTCCCCCTGACAGGCGTTGATCCCGTCGCCGTCGAGGTCTGCGTTGACGTCCTCGTCGATGGCGCCGTCACAGTCGTTGTCCAGATCGTCGCAGAGCTCGGGTGAGGCCGGGGAGGTCCAGGGGTCGAGGTCGTCGCAGTCGCCGTCGCACGAGGTCGTCCCGTCCCCGTCCAGGTCCGCCTGGTTCAGGGACGAGTCGAGGTCGTCGCAATCGGGCTCCAGGGCTCCACCGCACGTGTCGAAGCCGTCCTGGTCCAGGTCGGCCAGGTTGAGCGAGGCATCGGTGTCGTCACAGTCGCCGTCGCAGGTGGTGAAGCCGTCCGCATCCGCGTCGTCGTGCTCGAGCGCCCAGTTCTGGTCGTCGCAGTCGGGCGGGTCGTCGCAGGTGGTCCATCCGTCCCCGTCGATGTCGGACGAGTTGATCTCGGCGTCTCCGTCGTCGCAGTCACCCATGCAGGTGCCCTCGCCGTCGCCGTCCGCGTCGTCGAGGTTCATCTCGGGATCGGCGTCGTCGCAGTCCCCGTCGCAGGTGCTCCACCCATCGCCGTCCACGTCGAGCAGGTTGTAGGCGACGTCGTGGTCGTCGCAGTCCCCCTGGCATTCGCTCGCGCCGTCCTGGTCGTCGTCGATCTCCCCGGGGTCTGCCGCGCCATCGCAGTCCGTGTCGATGCCGTCGCAACCCTCCTCCGCTCCAGGATGGACCGCCGGATCGGCGTCGTCGCAGTCCCCGTCGGCCTCGGTCCATCCGTCGCCATCCGCGTCCTGTGGCGCCACGTCGTCGTCCACCGCGTCGTCGTCGGCCTCACCAGGCCAGCCGGGATCGCCCTCGCTCCACAGCCCGATCCAGTCGTCCTCGCCGCGGTCAAGGCACCCCCAGAACACCAGGGCAACGGCGGGCAGGACCAGGGCACGGAGGATCCCTGCGGTGGCGGTGGATCGGGCGGCGAGTGGGATCATCGGCTCATCGGTCCGATCTGGACACCCACGGCGATGCTCCCGCCGATCACGGGGCGCACGAGGTACCCCCCTGCGAAGCGCGCCTCGAGGACGATCCGGTCCACCAGGGCCACGCGGACACCGGCCACGCCCTCGATCCCACCGTCCGCCCGGGTGTCGCCGTGGTTGTGGCTGAACACCATGGGCACGCGGGCGCCCGCGACCAACCGGACCCGCGACAGGGGAATGGAGGCGGCAGCGCCCACCGCCAGGATCGGTACGCGAATGGTCCCTTCGTGGTCGGGCCACGGGCCGACCCCGAAGCCGGCCCGGACCTCCAGCTCCACGTGGCGCCAGGGCAGGAAACCCACGCCGATCACCGGGCCGACCGCGGTCACGCCGATCCGGTTGTCGAAGTGGTCCACGGCAGCGCCGATCGCCACGGCGGCCGGCGCCCAGTGGCCTGGCTGCGGGACCGCGGGAGGGCGAACAGCGTCGGGATCACCGCCCGCGGCGACCATCAGCTCTCGCGCGCGATCCACGTCGGCCTCGGGGAAGTCCGCCCCGAGGTAGCGGGTCAGCTCGCTCCTGGCCTCCTCTTGCATGCCCAGCTCCAGGTAGCTCTCCGCGAGCAGCAGGTGGGCCTGGTGGAGGGCAGGATCGTAGGACAGGGCCAGCAGGAAGCGGGCGATGGCGCCTTCGTGATCCCCGGCTTGCTGCAGGTCCACACCCTCGAAGCAGGCGGCCTGCGCGTCCCGCTGGTAGGGCGCCCCCTGCGCCTGCGAGATCGACGGCGTGGCGAGGTGGAGGACCAGGATGCACCCCCACAAGTGGTTCGATATTCCCCGCATCTGGTTGGTATCATTATATTTCACCTGGCCAGCGGGCGTCGTCGGCCCGCCGCGAGCCCCCAGGACGACCGCACTCGGAGGGGCGCCGACCTTGGACGATCCGCCGAACTCAGCCAAGCCGATCGCCTTTGGCGACTACCTGCTGATCCGGCGGATCGGGCTGGGGGGCTTCGCCACGGTCTTCGAGGGGGAGCTGCAGGGGGCGTACGGCTTCTACAAGCGCGTGGCGGTCAAGGTGCCCAACTACCGGATCACGTCGGCGAACGACCGGGTGTTCGCGGGCTTCCTCAACGAGGCCAGGCTCGGGGCACGGATCCGGCACCCGAACCTCGTGGAGTTCTACGAATGCGGGCGCGTCGGCGACCGGCTCTACATCGCCATGGAGCTGGTGGAGGGGCTCTCCCTGGCTCAGCTGCTGGGCGTGCGCGACGCCATGAAGACCCCCATGTCCAGCGAGGCCGTCGTCACCATCGCCCTGGGCATGGCCCGGGGGCTGGCCGGTCTCCACGGGACGTCGGCCCGGGGCGAAAACCTCGGGGTGGTCCACCGGGACCTCAAGCCGGCCAACGTCCTGCTGTCCACGGACGGAGAGGTGAAGATCAGCGACTACGGCGTGTCCCGCTTCGACGCCGAGTTCTACACCAGCCTGGGCCAGCCCGGCGCGCTGGTCGGGTCACCCCTGTACATGTCCCCCGAGCTCTCGCGCGGCGAGGAGCCGACCACGGCGTCCGACGTCTTCTCCTTCGGCTCCGTGGTGCTGGAGATGCTGCTGGGGCGCCCCGTGTTCCAGGATAACTCGGTGTCTCGTATCCTGGCCCGGGTGGACGAGGCGGACGCGGCGGAGGCCCTGGCCGCGGCGCGCCGCGACCAGCCCGCGCTGGCCTCGATCCTCGAGACCTGTCTGCAGCCACGGCCAGAGGATCGTCACGCGGATGGGGGCGCCCTCGTCGAGGCGCTCAAGGCACTGGATCCAGTCCCATACGGCCACGAGGTCGTCGCCGGGCTCGCCTCCGAGGCCGCGGAGCTGCTCGCCGACCGACACGAGGGCGTGCGAAGCCTCGCGCTGACGGAGTTCTGGGAGACCCTGGGTGCCGAGGAGGACGAGAGCGTCGCCGTGCCCTGGGGCGGCGAGGAGGCCCCGCAGGCGGACGGGACCGGATCCGTGACGTGGCCCCGGCGCCCGGGAATGGCCCGACGGCTCCCGTGGATCGGGCTGGGGCTCGCCGCCGTGTTGCTCCTCGGCTGGATCGCCGTCCGCGCCCTGTCCCCACCGCCGCCGTCGGACGACGAGGGGGTGCGGGCCTCCACCGCGGTCACGGCGCCCGGGTCACCGATCGCCGAGGGCGCCCATGACGAGGCCGCGACACCGGGGGACGCCGGTCCCGCGGATGTGGAGGCCCCGGACGACGCGTCGGCTCAGCCCCGGCCGGTACACACGCGAGGGGCCGCCGACGTCACCGCCCGGTCCTCCGATCCAGCGGGCGTCGAGGCCCAGCCGCTGCCCTTGCCCGAGGAGGACGCAGCCGAGCCCGCCGGGGTGGAGGCCCCGGACGATACCCCCGGAGAGGTCCGCATCGGACGGGTCGAGCGCGGCCTGCGCGGCCAGCCGTTCGCCATCGGCGTGACCGTGCCCCATCGCGGCGATCATCGGTTCGTGGTGTGGTTCCGCGCCGCTCCCGAGGGCGCCTGGGAGGCGCTGCAGTTCGAAGACGCTGCGGGCGGCGCGCTGCAGGTGCCCGCCGGGGAGTGGCAGGCACCCGGGTGCGACGAGGTCGAGTACTTCGTCGAGGTGACGGGCCCCGGCGGGATGGAGCGCTTCGGCTCGCCGGTCGACCCCTATCGGTTCCGGCTCCACTGAGCGCCCGGGCCGCCTCACTTCCCCAGGTGAACCGCCAGCGACGGGATCACCGTCACGTCGTTGCTCTTCACCCCCGGCCTCGGCCGTGAGTCGTACTCGTCCACGAAGCTGAACCGGAACGACACCGTCTCCTTCGTCACCTTCATCTCCACGTACGCCTCGGCATAGATCCGGAAGTCCCTCATGTCCGCGAACACCGGCGAGTACGACACGTCGAACCCCAGCCGCATGAACTCCGTGGCCGGCCAGACGATGTTGATTCTCGCCGTGCCCCGGATCGCGTTCTGCCGGACCGCATCAGGCTCCGCGTCCCACCACTCCCACTCCGGCGTGAAACCGATGCTGAGCAACGACGGATCGAGCACCTCCGGCGCCCAGCTGTGAATGCAGATCCCCACGCTGTTCGTCGTGCGGTACTTCAGCGTCAGGAAGCGGTTCCGCGAGTGCGTCGAGTACGCGAACAGGTTGATGTTCCGGTGCACGCTCAGCGCATACAGCAGCGAGCCACGGTCCTTGTCGATGACCGTGTTGCCGCCGAAGGCGGAGTGGGCGGCGCGGCCCTCGACGTAGATCTCGTGGCGCTTGCCAAAGCGGAACATCAGATCCAGCGATCCGTGGATGGCGAAGTGGTCCACGTTGCCGGACATGAACGCCCCGCCAGCGCCGACGTCGACGCCGAAGACCTCGCGCTGCTGCCAGTGTTCCGGCGGCTTCGGGCGGGTGTCGTCGGTGCGGGAGAAGGTGTCGGCGAGGGCCGGGAGGGGGAGGGCGAGGGCCAGGAGGCACGTCAGGATGAGGATCCGCATGGGCCGAGGGTATCAGAGGGGATCGGGGATCGGGGATCGGGGTCTTGGCGGCTGTCGCCGGACTTCATCGGTGATCTGGGGGCGGGACCGGTTGCGGCCGATCGGAGCTTGGTTCTCGACACATGGAGCGTCCGTCGGCCGACCGGAGCTGCGGTGGCCCCGCCCCGAGCAGCCCCCCAAACGGGGACATGCGCAACTTGGTCACCCCGGAG
>CAZLEO010000462.1:0-4895 GCA_964558555.1 uncultured Rickettsiales bacterium
GCGTCACCGGCGCTGTCATCGTCGTCGCCGGCGGAGTCGTCGTCGTCGCCCGCGCTGTCGTCGTCGTCGCCCATCGCGTCGTCGTCGTCGCCGGTGTACGGCGAGGTCGTGTCGCAGACCCAGTCGCCGTCGAACTCCACGGCGCCGAGGTCGTTGGCGCCGTCGTCGCGATCGTTGAGACAGAAGTCGTCGGTGACCTCGGCCAGGTTCTCGCCCTGGTCCACGAGGCCGTTGCCGAAGTTCAGGGTGAAGTCGAGGTTCGCCGGATCGTTGAACCAGGTGGTCCACTGGATCTCCGACACCCACTCTTCGTTGACCCCCAGCACCGCGGTACCGCCGTCACGCTCGTTGATGTCCTCGGACAGCAGGTTGTTGCGCACGTCGGCCTCGGTGACGGCGAAACGCACGTCGAGGCCCGCGCAGTTGTACAGGGTGTTGTTGTGGATCTGGCTGTCCGCAGCCTCGTTGAGATAGATGCACACGTCCGCCGGGCAGTTGGCGACGATGTTGTTGCGCATCACCCCGCCGGTGTGCTCGATGCTGCAATCGCCGCCCTCGCAGATGTAGTCGGGGTTGGAGCCCCCACCGCCGAACGACAGGCCCAGCCGGATCCCACCCGTGTGCAGCGACTCGCAGGCGACCAGGTTCCGCTCGAAGATCCCGTCCGCGGAGTTGCCCTTGAAGAACGCCGCGTAGCTGATGGTGTCGGACTGTCCCTTGGCGTGGTCGTGGATGTAGTTGCCCCGCACGATCCATCGCTGCCCGCCGACCACGTCGATGGGTGTCACCGGGTTGGCAGTGTCGCGAATCGTCGTGTTGTACAGTTCGCTGTGCTCCACCAGCACGTCGTTGGGCCAGGTCATCACCCCGCCCACGGGGTCACCGTTGCCCTTGATCTGGGCGTTGAAGTCCCTCAGGACACAGCCGCGGACGGTGGTGAAGTCCGCCTCGCGGATCATGTGGAACGCGTGCTCACACGTGCTGTGATCCGCGCAGACACCCTCGATCTCCAGGTTCTCGAAGGTCCAGTAGGGCACGGAGACCTGGAACCCCACCCAGTCGTCGACCCTCAGCAGCGCGTCCCCGAGCTGCTCGGCCCGCACGACGATGGGTTCGGAGGCCGTCCCGGGGGTGTCGCACAGCAGCGTGGACGAGACGACGTAGGCACCGGCCGCGAGGATGATCTCGTGCCCCGGTTGCGCGGCGTCCACCGCAGCCGTGAGTTCCTCACTGGTCGTGACGTGCACCTCCAGCGCCGAGGCAGTGGGGACCGCCAATCCGATGATCGCGAGCGTGGCCAGGCATCGACAGGTCATGGCTCCTCCTCTTGCCCGGATCGTCACATCTGGTGGCATACGTTGCACTCGTAAAAGTTCATCCAGCGGAACGGCACGCCCCACTCCACCTCGGTCTGCTCGTAGTGGCAGCTGACGTCGCCGCACGTGGCGGTCAGCGGATCGTAGGTGGCCGTGGTCAGGTCGAAATCCGAGCTGATCATGGTCACCGGATCGGGCGTGAACGCCACGTCGGACGTGCCGTTGACGTGCCGGGTGTGGTCGGCGATGGGCACCGGATCGTAGAAAGACCAGTTGTCCGCGGGCGGGATCGAGGTGCGAGACCGCGTTCCGGGATCGGTGACCGTGTCGTGGTGACAACCCGAGCATGGCGTCGGCTCGCCGCCGTGGGCCCAGCCGTGGGAGCTCTCGCCGCCCGCGGCGTCGATGTAGGAGTGCGAGTCCCCCGCACCGGCGAGGACGCCCTCGTCGTCGAAGGTCCGTGGCGGGAAGCGGTGGCACCCGTCGCACGAGAGCGATGATCCCCAGTCGGGGCTGGCGTACTCACGGTCCGTGTCCACGGTGAACGCGGGGTAGACGATGGGGTAGCCGGCGAACGGGAAGTCCACCCCGGGCTCCGGGACCGTGCCCGGAGTGGTGTAGGTCGTCCGGCTGTGGCAGTACACACCACTGCAGCTGCCCAGGGTGTACAGGAAACCCTCGGCGTCGGTCGCGACCGTGCCACCGGGGGTGTACGCCGCGCCCGGATCGTTGAGGGACTTGAGGGAGCCTGGCGGTGCAGTGGCCGGCGAGAGATCGATCTGCGCCTGGCCGCCGCCCGCGTTGAGCACGCCGTCGATGTGGTGCGCCGAGTCGGTCGGGTGACAGGTGCCACAATCGAAGGCATACCCGCCGCCGCCGGGGAGCACGTCGGCCGTCGCACCGGTGCCGCCGTAGCTCGCGTCCGATGCCGATCCGCCGAAGTGGACCAGGTGGGCGCCGGTCTGGGGCGGGCCGCCGTGGCAGATGTCACACGATCCGTTGACGTCCACCTGCATCGTGCCGTCGATGTGGAGCCCACCGGCCACGTCGAGGTCGCCGAACTCGTCCACCGTGCCCGAATGGCAGAAGTTGCACTGGGCGATCTGCAGATGGGGCTCCGGGGGCGGCGCGCCGTGACAGCTGCCGCAGACCGACTGGCTGCCGTCCACGGTGGTCCAGACGGGCTCGGCCACGGCCCCGCCGGAGAGGGTGGCGCCGTGGCAGTACGCGTCCTGGCAGGTCGCGGCGCCGCGATCCCAGGTCGGCGCGACGCCCTCAGCGGCGGCGAGCCCGCCCCAGGTGAGCTCGGCGGGCGAAGCGTCCGCGTGCCCCGGGTCGCTGAACGAGTTGGGCACCACGTGACACTCTTCGCAGCCCACGGCCGCGCGGACCGCGCCGTCGTTGACGTGGCTCTGGTGGGCGCCCACCTCCACGTCGCCCACGTCGCTCGAGCCGGTGACGGAGACGGGCGGCGCGCTGTTGTCGGCGCTGCCGTGGCACGAGTTGCACGCCATGCCGGCCAGCTCCACCACGCCGTCGACGTGGTGGTCGATGTCGAGGACGAACGACTCGTCGATGGTGTCGGGGTGGCAGCTGTAGCACTGGGCATTCGCCGGGTGAGGGGAAGTGGGTGGCACGCCGTGGCAGCTGCCGCACTGGGCCTGCGTGTCGTCCACCGTGGTCCAGCTGGGCTCGGTCAGCGCGCCCCCGAGCAGGGTCTCGCCGTGACAGTACGTGCCCGAGCACGTCTCCGAGGTGCGATCCCACGCCGGGACGGCGCCGTGCTCCTCGGCCAGCCCGTCGAAGGCCACCTCGGCGGGGTAGGCGTCCAGGTGGCCCGGGGACGTGATCTCGCCGGGCACCAGGTGACAGACCTCACAGTCGAAGCCGCGTGAGAGCGCGCCGTCGGTCACGTGCGCCTGGTGGGCACCGACCTCCACGTCCGTGGTGTCGGTCAGCCCCTGCACCGACTCGGGCGGGGCATCGTTGGCCGCGCTACCATGGCAGCCGTCGCACTGCATGTCCCGCACGTCCAGCTCGCCGTCGATGTGATCGTCGATGTCGATGGTGTACGCCGCGTCGAGGGTGTCGGGGTGGCAGTAGTAGCAGAAGGCACCCTGGAAATGAGGCTCCGGTGGAGCGATGCCATGGCAGTCGCCGCACTGGGCCTGCGTCCCGTCCACCGTGGTCCACACCGGCGACGTGTCCAGGCCGCCACCCAGGGTCGCGCCGTGGCAGTAGGCGCCCTCGCAAGAGATCGCCTCGCGGTCCCAGCTCGGCGAAGCCCCCTCCGCGACAGCCAGGGAACCCCAGTCCACCTCGGCCGGTGACTCGTCTCGGTGCTCCGGATCGTCCGGGTCCTCGGGCGTGATGTGACAGTCGTCGCAGGCCAGGCCGCGGCGCAGCGCCCCGTCGGTCACATGGGTCTGGTGAGCGCCCACCGCGATGTCCGACGGATCGTCGCCACCGCTGGTGGACACGGGGGGCGCGTCGTTCTCGGCGCTGCCATGACACGACGCGCAGCTCATCTCGCTGACGTCCACGTTGCCGTCGATGTGCTCGCCGCCGGCCACGTCGATGACCCCCTCCTCGATCACGGTCTCCGCGTGGCAGGACTCGCAATCCGCGCGCGAGACGTGGGGCTCCGGCGGCGGCGATCCGTGACAGGAGCCACAGTCGGTCTGCGACCCGTCGGGCTGCGTCCATACCGGCTCGGTCACGGCGCCGCCGAGCAGCGCAGCGCCGTGGCAGTAGACGTCCGAGCAGGTCTCGCGCTCTCGGATCCACGTCGGGTCGACCGCCATGGCGCTCGCCAGCGCGCCGAAGTCCACCTCGGCGGGCGAGGGATCCTCGCACTCGTGGATATCCGGCGCCTGGGGCAGGATGTGACACTCCTGGCATTCGACTGCCTGCCGGATGGCGCCGTCCCGGAGGTGGGACTGGTGCGCCCCCACCTCGGGATCGGCGACGTCGCTCGATCCCGTCGTGGACACCGGTGGAGCTGCGTTCTCGTCGCTGCCGTGACAGCTGGAGCAGTCGTACTCGATGGGGTCTTCCAGCAGCGGGATGGGAGGTGGGGGCGGCGGCAGCTCGTCGTAGCAGGCGGCGAACAGCGCGCACAGCACGGCCCCGACCGGCCCAAGGCCGATGCAATGCCACCGTCGCGATCGGATGGAAGAGCTCTGCACGGCCTACCGGTTCTCCGACCGCCTCCTCCGGTTCGCGAACCACCCCAGCAGCAGCGCGAAACCGAGCGCCGGGGCTCCCCCCGTGCCACCCTGCGCGCGGCAGCCGCAGCCCTGGTCCCCGTAGATGTCCTTGTACTTGAAGTAGGACTCCCAGTAGGACTCCCAGTACTCGGCCCAGCTGTCGTCGTCGTCCGCGACGTCGTCGTCGTCCACCTGGTCGTCGTCGCCGATCGTGTCGTCGTCGTCCGCCGCGTCGTCGTCCGCTGCGTCGTCGTCCGCTGCGTCGTCGTCCGCTGCGTCGTCGTCCGCCGCGTCGTCGTCCGCCGCGTCGTCGTCCGCCGCGTCGTCGTCCGCGACGACGTCGTCGTCCCCGGTGGGGCCCCCCGCCAGC
>CAZLEO010000463.1:0-4857 GCA_964558555.1 uncultured Rickettsiales bacterium
GGTGAAGCCGTCGCCGTCGTCGTCCACCTCCATCTCGTGGAGGTTGCCGTCGCAGTCGTTGTCCACGCCGTCGCACAGCTCGTGGGCGGCGGGGTTGATGGCCGCGTCCTCGTCGTTGCAGTCGCCGTCACACGAGGAGAACGAGTCCCCGTCGTTGTCGTCGAGGTTCAGATCGGCGTCGTTGTCGTCGCAGTCCTCGTCGCTGAGGTACCCGTCGCCGTCCGCGTCCGTGGGGACGGTGTCGTCGTCGTCGGCCGTGGCGTCGTCGTCGTCGGCCGTGGCGTCGTCGTCGTCGGCCGCGTCGTCGTCCCCCTCCGAGTTCGGACACCCCAGGATCAGCACCAACATCGAGAACAACAGCCAGAAAGTTCGCATGGACGTCTCCTTTTCCCGCACGAGCCTACCACCGGCCCGGACGGCAAAGGAACCGCTCCTGCGACTCAGCGGCGCCGGACCCCCCGATCCAGGTCCGCGTACTCCTCGTAGTCGTTCTCGAGGTGATCCTCGCGCTTCGTCCCGATCTCCCCCTGCGCGGGCCCGTCCCCCAGATCCGAGCACATGTCACAGGTCAGCAGCGCCCCGCTGGCATACCCCTCGGCCGTGACCGATTCCCCGCACAGGGAGCAGATGATGTAGGTGGACGTCATGTGTGTGCCTCCCTCTCGTCGAGCGCCTGTTCGCTGCGCCTAACGAGATATGGTTACACTCACAACGCATCCCCCCTCCCGCAACCCCAACCGTCGACCCCCCAACCGTCGACCCCAACCGTCGACCGTCAACCGTCGACCGTCGACCTCCTCACAACCCCTCCACCTTCGACGTCGCCACCACCGCGTACACCAGCACGATCTCGTCGGTGCCGTGGGCCGGGATCTCCACGTCCCAGGTGACGATGCCGTCGTCGTCCGGGGTGACGGAGGGGCTCGTCTTGCGGACGTCCACGGCCACCTTGACCTTGTCGATCTCGGACACGGGGACCCGCTCGAGCACCTGGAAGGTGGCGGCCTCGTCGCCGAGGTTGGACAGGAACAGCTCCACGCGCGTGGTTCGCGTCTGCTTGCCGCTGATCCGGGCGGTCTCGCTGTCCTGGTGGACCTCGCGGCGCACGCGAAGGCCGTCCTGGCTGCCCCAGCCCAGGGCGAAGCGTTCCCCCGGAGCCACGAACCCCACCTCGGTGCGGCCCACGTAGCCACCGTTGGCGACCAGGTCCACCGGCCCGGCGAGGATGGGGTGGGGCGACGCGTTGGCCTGGCGGCTGCGCAGGTGGACCAGCGGCGCCTTCTCCGGACAGCACAGGCGATCCAGCTCGGCGTCGGCGTCGAAGCTCAGCACCGGGATGCGGCGCATCTGCCCGTCTGCGGCCACCGTGGTTCGCGCGGCCGCGTCGAGCAGGCGGGTCTCGCCGCCGTCGGCCACGCCGGGCAGCCCATCCGCCTCCTCCGAGTGCCCCTCGCCCGTGGTGGCGATGGCCTGTTCGCGGACCTCCACGGTGACCTTCTTCTCGGGCTTGCGCCGCACATCGAGCACGTCGTCGGTGAGCACGGGGGGCTCGGCGCGCAGGGTGGGCCGGGCCGTGGAGAAGTGCAGCTGGACGCCGTCCCAGTCCTCGCCCGTGGCCTGCCACACGGCCGCCTCGCACTCGACGATCACCGCGGCGCCGACCCGCGTGGCGCGGTGGATGGGTCGCCACAGGGCGCACGGCACCGTGTACTCCACCTCCAGCGTCACCTCCCCGGCGGCCGCAGCGGTCACGTCCACGAGCAGGTCGGCGGCGAGGATGTGGTCGATGCGCAGCTCGTGGCCGTGGTGGAGCCGGGCGGCGTGGAGCTCCCGCTGCAGCGCCTCGCGCTCGCGCTGTCGCGCCAGCAGGTCCTTGTCGGCGTCCTCGAGCCCCTCGAGCAACGCCTCGAGGTCCTCGGCCCAGCGCGGCTCGAAGCGGTCGGAGTACGGCATCACGCGGTTGACGTTGTCCACGTACAGCTGGATCGCCCCGTCGTGCAGCTGGCGCTGGTAGCGGCCGCGCTCGAGCTCCATGTCCTTGTCCTCGAGGGCGCGGTCCAGGCGCCGCAGCTCCTGCTCCAGCTCGGCGGCCTCGGGCGGCTTCTCCTCGGCCCCTACCCGCCACTCGCGCTGCGCGCGGGTCTCGTCGAGCCGCGCCGCGCCAGTGACGCGGGCGGTGATGGTGCGGTCGGCGAGTAGGGGGGTGACGTCGGCGATGGTCAGGGCGTGGGCGCCCGGATCGAGGGACAGGGTCGCGCGGCGGGTGACCTGGGCCCGGTCCTCCAGCAGCACCACGGCGCTCACAGGCGCTTCGAGGGTCTGTCGGTCTCCCATGGCTACCCCCTCTCCCGGCGGTTGCCGCCGATGAGCTCGTTCTTGGAGTCGATCACCACGGCGTACTCGTACTGCAGCTTCTTCTCGGCCCCGGGGGCCAGCGCGAAGCGCCAGCGCTTACCGCCGCGCAGCTTCTGATCCGGGGTCTGCTCCCAGTCCTCCCAGGCGGGCTCCACCGGGCCGACCTTGATCTTGATGTCGTCCTCGTCCTCGTCCCTGACCGGGAGTCGCTCGCGGACCTCCACCTGCACCTCCCGGGCGAGGCGGGAGGCCACGTCCAGCTCCACGGTGTGCTCGAGGCTCAGGCTGCCGCCGAGCAGCCCCTCGGTCACCTCCTCGTAGTGGGTGTTGCGCGCCACCTTGAGGGCCTCCTCCACCCCCAGCCCCACGTCCAGGTCGGCGCCGGCGGGCACGGTGACCACGCGAGACGTGATCAGGAACTCGCCGCCGAGGTAGATGTCGGCCTGGCCCTCCAGCAGCGGTGCGTGCAGCGGGTTGCGCAGGGTGGCCACCCGCACGGCCTGGTCGCTCTCGCGCGGTACCACCACCAGGGTCAGCTCCACGGGCGCGTCGCACACGGTCAGCGGCACGTTGTGGACCGCGCCGTCCGCGGGAACGTCCACCGGGCCGTCGGCGCGGTACACGTAGTCGTAGGCGCCGCTGGTCTCGGCCACGTCGCGGGACTGCACCGGGAACGGCTTGAGGTCCAGCGCGGCGCGCAGGGCGTCGCGGAGGCGCCGCTCGACCTGGCGCGCCTGGTGCAGCGAGAGGTCCCCGAGGGTGTCGCGCAGCGACCGGTGGGTCAGCTTGCCGCGCCGGACGTCTCCCGAGTCCCAGGCGCCCAGACGGAGGCTCGCGTAGTCGAAGAGGTCCTGGCGGACGGTCAGGCGCGCCGCCTCGGCCGCCGCCCGATCGTTCCTGGCGTGCTCGGCCAGCCCGGGGGTCGGGCCGCCGCCGCCGAACGCCGACGATGCGGCTCCGACGGCCGCGTCGGCGAGCCCGGCGATGAGCGAGGCGCTCTTGCGGGCGGCCTGGAACTCGACCGCGGGCATGGGCGCCGACTGGGGAGCGGGCGGGGCCGGGGCGGGCTCGTCCGCCGCGGCCATGAGCTCGTCCATCATCGCCTCTTCCTCGTAGGCCTCCTCCGCCTCCATCTCGGCGGGCATCTCGGCCCGCTCGCGCAGGGCCTTCTTCTTGGCCATGCGCCCACCACGTCTCGATCTTCGGGGCGCTGGCGGGGGGCTGGGTGAGGGCGTGGGCCGGGGTCGCCCCGGTCGCCGGCCCATGGCCTCGTCGAGGTCCTCGAACAGCGAGTCCGCGCCGCTGGGGGGCTCTCGCCAGGCCAGGGCGGGCTCGGCCGGCTGGCGGCGGCCGATGCGGATGGAGGCCAGCTCCGGCAGGCTCACCGAGCGCTGCAGGTCGGCGGTGGACAGGGCCAGACGCACGCGCTCCCAGGGTTCGCCGCTGCGCTGGCACACCACAGCGCGCACGGCCAGGGAGGCCTCGCCGCCGGCGGGATCCACCCGCAGCACGTAGCTGGGCCGCCAGCAGGCGCCGGGGACGCGGTACTCCACCTCCATGGCCGACGGCCGGGCGTCGCCGGTGGAGCGCAGGCTCACCTTGATCTGCTTGCACAGGGCCTTCTCGTCCACCCCCCGCTCGGCCTGGGCGCGATCGGCCTGCCGTCGCAGGCGGGCCAGCTGCTCTTCGGCGTCGAGTAACTCCGCGGCGACCTCGCTGCGGCGCGCGTCGCGCAAGGTGGCCTGCGTGCCGAGCCAGCCCAGGGCCCCGGCCCACGCCCGGGCCGACACGGCCTGGGGTGGCTGGCGCTCCAGGCGCGGCGGCAGCTTCAGCTCCAGCCCCTCGAGGTGCCCCTGCATCTCGTCGAGGCGCTCCAGGTCCCCCTGGAGCCGCTCGATCGACTCCTCGCAGCGCCGCACCTCGGCCTCGGACGGGGGCTCCACCGGCTCGCCCAGGGGGGGCACCCACAGGTCCACGCGCACGTCCGTGGCCTCGGGCCCGCCCCTTGCGAAGTCGCAAAAGCGCACGCGGACGCTGCCGTCCTCCAGCGCCAGGGGCAGCCGGTCGACGACCACCCGGTCGGGCCAGCCCCCTTCGGGGCAGGGGACCTCGCGGGTGATCACGGCGCCGCGGCGGTACACGGTGACATCGCGGATCTGGGAGTCGAGCGCTTCCATGGGCGGTTCTCCTTGGGGGTAGGAACGCGACGCTACATCTTACAGTTGGTTTGACGTGGGTTGGGGGACACGGTAAGAGCCGGTCCGGTGCGGCAGGTGCCGCCGGGAGCAGCATGACCGCGATTCGCAACTTCGGCATCATCGCCCACATCGACCACGGCAAGTCGACGCTGGCCGATCGCCTGATCCAGCACTGCGGCCTGGTGTCCGATCGCGACTTCCGCGATCAGATCCTCGACACGATGGACATCGAGCGCGAGCGCGGCATCACCATCAAGAGCCAGACCGTGACCCTGCCCTACACGGGCGAGGACGGCGCCGAGTA